>DATFPD010000405.1:0-4314 GCA_035265005.1 Gemmatimonadaceae bacterium
CCCGACGGGTGTGCCCCCGGGTGCTCAGCTGCCGCGCAGGATGCTCATGGGCTCCACCCGCGACGCCCGCCGCGCCGGGATGAAGCTGGCCAGCAGCGCCACCGCCGCCAGCACGGCGATCACGGCGATGAAGGCGACCGGGTCGTTGGGGCTGATGCCGAACAGCATCCCCGAGACCACCCGGGTCAGGCCGAGCGCCGCGACGGCGCCGACCACGATCCCCACCAGCGCCAGCGTCGCGCCCTGGCGCAGGACCATCCGCACGACGTCCCGGGTCTGCGCGCCGAGGGCGACGCGGATGCCGATCTCCTGCTTGCGCTGCGTCACCAGGTACGAGATCACGCTGTAGACGCCGAGCGTGGCCAGCAGGAGCGCCGCGCCGCCGAAGGCGCCCACCAGCAGCAGCACGAAGCGCCGGTCCGCCACCGACTCGGCGACCACCGTCTCGATCGTGCGGAAGCGGGGCGGAATGTCGGGGCGCAGCTCGCGGACGATCGCGCGCGCGGCCGCGATCATCGCCGGGGCGTCGGCCGTCCCCTGCATCACCACGTTCACCGCGCCCGCCTTCATCGGGCGCTGGCGGTAGAAGGCGTAGAAGGTGGGCTGCGGCTCGGCAGCCAGGCTCGCCTCCCGAATGTTGCCCACGATCCCGACGATCGTGAACGGCCGCAGGTCGCCGTCCATGTTGCCGAACTGGATCGTCTTGCCGATGGGGTCCTCGTTCGGCCACTTGGCCTTGGCGAGCGACTGGTTGATCACGGCGACGTGCGGCGCGTCCGGCGCGTCGCGGTCGTCGAACAGGCGGCCGCGGATGAGCGGGATGTTCATCGCCCGGAAGTAGCCGGCGCTGGCGACGCGGAACTCCGCCTGCCCGGTGCGCGTGGGGTCGCGGAAGAGCTGCCCCATGTTCTCGAACGAGAGCTTCTCGTCCGGGCTCGTCATCACGAGGAAGGAGCCGTTCCCCGACTGGTTGCCGGCCAGCGGGACCGCGTTGGTCCCGCCCACCTCGGCCACGCCGGGCACCGCCTTCAGGCGCCCGAGCAGCTCGTCGTAGAAGCGGACGAGCTGCCGCAGCGCGTCGGCCTCGCCCGAGTTCGGGAACGCGAGGTCCATCACCACCGCGCGCTCGGTCCGGTAGCCGGGGTCCACGCTCAGCAGCCGCATGAAGCTCCGCCCCAGCAGCCCGGCGCCCACGAGCAGCACCAGCGTCATCGCCACCTGGGCCACCACCAGCGCGCCGCGGATGCGGTAGCTCGACCCGGCGCCGGCCTGCGTCCGCTGCGCCTCGGCGAGCGCGCTGCGCAGGTCGCCGGAGGTGCCGCGTAAGGCGGTGAGCAGCCCCATCGCCAGCGCCGTGAGCACCGAGATCCCCAGCGCGAAGGCGAGCACGCCCCAGCTCACGCCCACGTCGCCGACGCGCGGCAGGTTTCCGGGCTCGAGCGCGAGCAGCGACTTCACGCCGATCGCCGCGAACAGGACGCCGAGCGCGCCGCCGACCGTCGAGAGCACCATCGCCTCGGTCACGAACTGCCGCGCCAGCCGCCCGCGTCCGGCGCCGAGGGCCAGTCGCAGCGCGATCTCCCCCTGCCGCGCCGCCATGCGGGCCACGAGCAGGTTCACGACGTTCGCGCAGGCGATGAGCAGCAGCACCGCCGAGGCGCCCAGCAGCACGAGCAGCGCCGGCCGGGCGCGGCCGGTGAGCTGCTCCCGCAGCGGGACGACGGCCGCATCCACCATCCACGTCTGGTCGCCCAGCTCCTGCTTCAGGCGGCGCGAGATGGCGCTCAGCTCCGTGCGCGCCTGCTCGACGGTGACGCCGGGCGCGAGGCGCGCCACCACGCGCCAGTTGTGCGCCGTGCGCGAGGGGAGCCGCGACTCCAGCTCCCGCGGCGTCCACAGGTCCACGCCGGCCGGGTAGTCGAGCTCCGGCGGCATGACGCCGACGATTGTGTGCACGCGGTTCTGGAAGGTGAGCGTCCGCGCGCCGGCCACCGCCGGGTCGGCGTTCAGGTAGCGCTGCCAGAAGCCGTGGCTCACCACCACCGCCGGCGCCCCGCCCTCGCGCTGCTCGTCGGGCACGAAGGTGCGGCCGCGCATCGGGCGCACCCCCATCACGGCGAAGAAGCCGTCCGACACGCTGGCCGCGCGCGCGCGCACCGGCTCGCTCGCCCCGGCGACCGAGGTCAGCCCGCCGCCGCCGATCTCGGCCATCGCGGCGAAGCTGCGGCTCTGCTGCTGCCAGTCGCGGAAGTTGGCGTCCGCCACCTGGTTCTGCGGCGAGACCTGCCCGCCGCGCGAGTTCACCTGCCACAGGTGCACCACGCGCTCGGGCTCCGGGTACGGGAGCGGCCGCAGCAGCACGCCGTCGATCACCGTGTAGATCGCCGTCGTGGCGCCGATGCCGAGCGCCAGGGTGAGCACGGTGACGGCGAAGAACGCCGGCGTGCGGAGGAGCGACCGCGTCACGTACCTGAGGTCCCTGACCAGACTTTCCATGACTGCCTCCCGCGGAAGGTTCGGGACGGGCGACGGCGCCCGCCGGGCGTCGCGCTTCGGGCGCCGCCGGCGCGGCGCGAGGTGCCTGACGAGCGAGACAGCGGACGCCGCCGCCGGCGAGTCCGCGGCGCCCTTCGCCAGCGCGTCGCGCAGCTCGCGGGCGCGCTTCCATCGTTTCTGCGGCTCGTACTCGAGGCAGCGCTCGATCGCCGCCACGAGGTCGCGCGGCGCGCCGGGCGCCGCGACCGACAGCGGGATCGCCGGTCCGGCGCGCTGCTGGGAGAGCCGCTCGGTCGGCGACGTGGCCTCGAACGGCAGCCGGCCGCCGAGCAGGAGGAAGCCGAGCACGCCGAGCGAGTACAGCTCGCTCCGCGGGTCCAGCTCCGGCTCGCCGAACGCCTGCTCGGGCGCCATGAAGTGCGGCGTCCCCCAGGTCTCCTCGGCGCCGGCCGACATGCCGCGGTCGCGCGTCGGGAACGCCGCGACGCCGAAGTCGATGAGGCGCACCCGCGGCGGCAGGTCGTCGTCCAGCGCCCCGGCGCGCTCGAGGAGGATGTTCTCGGGCTTGAGGTCGCGGTGCAGTACGCCCTCGCTGTGCGCGTACGCCAGCGCGTCGGCGATCTCGATCAGCAGCCGCCGCACCTCGTGGTAGTGGAGTCGCCCGCCCTCGCGCCGCAGCCGCTCGGAGAGCGTCTCCCCGGAGACGTACGGCATGACCATGTAGACCGTGCTCGCGGTCTCCCCGTACGAGAGCAGCGGGACGATGGCGGGGTGGCTGAGCTGCGCGATCGTGCGCGCCTCGCGCAGGAGCCGCGTGCGCTCCTCCTCGCTCCACGCCCGGTCCGGGTGCAGCGCCTTGATGGCGACCAGCCGGTGCAGCAGCCGCTCGCGCGCCAGGTACACGGTGCCGAACGCGCCGCGCCCGAGCGCGCGCACCACCTGGTAGCGGTCGTCGAGCTCCCGCTCGATCTGCCGGACGTCGGACGCGTCGTCCTGCTGCTGATGCTGCTGCTGGGGCAACGGGGCTCGCGGCTGGGGAGCGGAATCCTGCGGCCTGGTTATATGCGGGTGTGGTTGGACAACTGTCCAGGGCGGGAGGGTTGTGAGGCACGAAAAGCGGTGCGAGTTGCGAGCTGCGAGCTGCGAGAAGGGCCTCGGGACGCCAGCGCTTGATGAATCAAGCGCCCACAGCGTCCCGAGGCCCTTCTCGCAGCTCGCAACTCGCAACTCGCACCGCCCTATCGCCCGACGACCGCCCTCGCCCGCAGGTCGAACTCGGCCCCCGCCGGCAGCGGGTAGTACCAGCAGCACCCGTGCTTCCGGTCGTCGAAGATCACCACCTGCCCCTCGCCGATCGCGCGGAAGCGGTCGCCCCGCACCTCGATCGCCACCGAGTCGGCCAGGCCGATGCCGAGCAGCTCGGGGTGCGCGTCGACGACGGTGACCAGCTCGGCCTCGCGCTTCTGCGAGAGCAGGTGCGGGTCGACGGCGACGTTGCGCAGGAAGCCGAAGCCGCGCTCGCGGCCGCGCGCCACCAGCACCGGCTTGTCGGCCCGGCCGCGGATGACGAACGAGCCCTGGATGATGGCCCCCGCCGAGTTGCCGCCGACCACCCCGCCGCGCGCGAGCAGCGCCTCCAGCTCGCGCTGCACGCGGGTGTCGAGGTAGGCGTCGATCAGGCGGCCGGCGTTGCCGGAGCTCAGCCACACGCCGCGCACGCGCCGCAGCGGCTCGACGAACGCGTCGCGCTCCGCGGTCGCCCGGTCGCGCGTGTGGAGCACGGTCACGCGCCTGACGCCGAAGAGGCGCGCCAGCTCG
>DATFPD010000406.1:0-11418 GCA_035265005.1 Gemmatimonadaceae bacterium
GGAGTACTCGCAATGCGTCGTACGGCAGCACCCGCCGCGCTCCTCCTCTCCCTCCTCGCGGCGTCCACACTCTCCCTGGCCCAGGCCCCGCGCATCACCCCCAAGGGCGACCCGTCGGTCAAGGACGATACGATCTACAAGCTGGCGGTCGACCCCAAGCAGTACCCGGAGGACCAGGTCTACGTCCTCCTCGACGATGGCGTGCTGCGCTACGAGGCCGACGGCCGCGGCACGCACACGTACCGCACCGTCGTCCAGATCCTGAAGGAGGACGCGGTCGAGCGGTACAACGAGCACCGCTTCGGCTGGGCGCCCGGGCACCAGAAGCTCACCGTCAACTGGATGCGCGTCCTGCGCCCCGACGGGAAGGGCGGGTTCGAGGTCGTGAGCGCCGAGCCGGCGCATGTGCAGGACTCCGACGTCCCGGCGCAGATGGGGAACCCCGTCTACTCCGACCGCAAGGTGCGGCGCGTCTCGCTGAGCGGCGTCGCGGTCGGGACGATCCTCGACTACAGCGTCACGACCGAGGAGCTCAAGCCCTCCCTCCCCGGCGACTGGTACGACTCGTGGTCGGTGTCGATGGGCGTGCCGGCGCGCCGCTCGCGGCTCATCGTCGACGTGCCGGCGTCGGTCACGCCGCGCATCCGCGAGACCAACCTGGACTTCAAGCGCCAGGAGGTCGTGGCCAACGGCCGCCGCGTCTACACCTGGGCGAAGAACGACGTGCCGAAGGTGAAGGGGGAGCCCTTCGCCGCCGACTCGAACGGCATCTTCATGTCGGTGAGGGTCTCGTCGCCCATGAGCTGGGAGCGCATCGGCGCGTGGTACGCCGGGCTGGCGAAGGATCGTTATGCGGTCACGCCCGAGGTGCACGCCAAGCTGCGCGAGCTGGTGGCCGGCGCGAAGACGCGCGAGGACACGATCCGCGCCGTGCACCGCTGGGTGGCGCAGGACATCCGCTACGTCTCGCTGGCCCTCGGGATCGGCGGCTACCAGCCGCGGTCGCCGGCGGAGGTGCTCAAGAGCGGCTTCGGCGACTGCAAGGACAAGGCGACGATCTTCGTGGCCGCGCTCGGCGACCTGGGGATCACGGCCTACCCGGTGCTGCTCAACTCGACCGGCGTCGACGAGGAGTCGCTGCCGTCGATCGACCAGCTCGACCACGCGATCGCGGCGGTGAAGCTGGACAGGGGCGGCTACCTGTTCACCGACCTGACGTCGGAGCTGACGCCCTACGGCAGCCTCCCCTACGGCGAGCAGGACGAGTTCGGGCTGGTCGTCTTCCCCGACGGCCGCACGGAGCAGGTCAAGCTGCCGATCGACCCGGTGGGCGTGAACGCGTCCGAGACGCGCCTCGTCGGCAGCCTGTCGCCCGACGGGCTGTTCGACGGCCGCATCGAGTCGCTGGCGCGCGGGAAGGAGCAGTACTCGCTGCGCGACGCGTTCTCGACCAAGTTCGACTCGACGCAGCGCGCGAACTTCATGCGCTCCTTCGCCGGGAAGATCTTCGACGGCGCGAGCGGCGACAGCCTGGTGGCGTTCGACGGCAAGGACCTGTCGGCCGAGCCGAAGCTGTCGCTCAAGATCAAGGGCGGGCGCGCGGCGACGAGCTCGGGGGGCACGCAGATCCTGACGCTCCCCTTCGGCTCGATGGTCGGCTTCGCCAACCTGGCCACCGAGCTCGAGTCGCGCGAGAAGCGCCGCTTCCCGATCGACGCCGAGAGCGTGCTGGGGTGGGAGACGTCGGTCTCCGAGCTCCGCCTCACCCTCCCCGAGGGGTGGCGCGCCCAGCTCCCGAAGAACGTCACGGCGACGAGCCCCTTCGGCAGCTACACCTCCGAGTACGCCCAGGACGGCCGCGAGCTGCGCTTGACGCGCAAGATGACCGGCGCCAAGGGCACGCTCCCCCCGGAGAAGATCGGCGAGCTGATCGCCTGGATGAAGCAGGTGGGGGCGGACGACGCGAAGTTCATCGTGATCGAAAAGAAGTAGGGAGTCGGGGCGGGGATGGAGGGATGGAGGGATGAACGGCCCCGGGAGGCGCTGCTTCCCGGGGCCGTTCATCCCTCCATCCCTGGTAGTGGGTCAGTTTGAGGCGACGGCGACGGCAACAGCTTTGACAGGATGCACAGGAGGGCGAACAGGAGGGTGACCAGGATGACGGCTTCGGGAAGCCACGCCTCCCGGGGCCCGCATCCTGTTCACCCTCCTGTGCATCCTGTCCATCCTGTCAAAGTCGTTGTTCTTGCCGTTGCCGTTGCCGCCACTTCAAAGTGACCCACTACCCCATCCCTCCACCCCCGTCCCGACTCCACGTAAACCTTCCGGGCCGAGGTCCTGTCTATTCCCATAACCACCTTATGGGAGCCCCATGGCCTCCAGCTTCGACCTGCAGGGGACGCTCGACGTCCTGATCCTCAAGACGCTCGCCTGGGGGCGGCCGATGCACGGGTACGCCATCCGGAGCTGGCTCAAGCAGCGCACGGACGACGTCATCCTCGTCGAGGAGGGGGCGCTCTACCCGGCGCTGCACCGGCTGGAGCGCGCCGGGGCGATCGCCGCCGAGTGGGGGCTCTCGGAGAACAACCGCCGGGCCAAGTACTACCAGCTCACCGCCCGCGGCCGCCAGCTCATGCGCGCCGAGGTGAGCGAGTGGGAGCGGTACGTGGAGGCGGTGGGGAAGGTGATCAGAACGGCCGGGATGGCGGAATGACGGGATGAGAGACTTCCCGAGCGGTTGTCATCCTGAGCGCAGCGAAGGACCTGCTCTCACTGGTTAGAGGTCGGCCCTCGGACAACAGCTCCTTCGCTGCGCTCAGGATGACAGCCTCACCTTGATAGCAATCGCAGGCACAACATGCCCTTTTGGCCCACCATCCACCGTCTCTTCCGCCTCCGCCGCTCCGTCGACGCCGACGTGGACGACGAGCTGCGCTTTCACATCGACGCGCGCGCCGACGAGCTGGCGGCGGCGGGGGCGGAGCCGGACGCGGCGCGGGCGCAGGCGGCGCGGGAGTTCGGGGACTTCGAGCGGTTCACCGGCGCCTGCCGCGAGATCGGCCGGGCGCACGAGCGGGAGACGCGGAGGGCGGAGATGCTGGACGGGCTGCGGCAGGACGTGACCTACGCGCTGCGCACGCTGCGCCGCGCGCCGGGCTTCACGGCGGTGGCGGTGCTCACCCTGGCGCTCGGCGTCGGCGCCACGACGGCGATCTTCAGCGTCGTCAGCGCGCTGCTGCTGCGGCCGCTCCCCTACGAGGGCGCCGACCGCGTGGTGCTGCTCACCGAGCGGCCGCGGGGGGACGCGCGCGCGATGACGACCACCTCCTGGCCCAACGTCCGCGACTGGCGCGAGATGGCGCGCAGCTTCGAGTCGATCGCGATCGTGGACGGGTGGTCGCCGACGCTCACCGGGCTGGGGGACGCCGAGCGGCTGAAGGCGTCGTACGTGACCGCCGAGCTGTTCGACGTGCTGCGCCTCCGGCCGCAGCTCGGCCGCCCGATGCTCCCCTCCGACAACGTACCTAACGCGGAGCTGGTGGCGGTGGTGAGCGACGGCTTCTGGCGCCGCCGCCTGGGCGGCGACCCGGGGGTGGTCGGCCGGCGGATCACCCTCAACGGCCAGCCGCGCACGGTCGTCGGCGTGCTGCCGGCGAGCTACCGCGGCTTCGACGAGCTGGACGGCGAGCTGTTCGCCAACATCTGGTTCGACTCCACCGACGGCCGCACCGCGCGCTACCTGCGGGCGGTGGCGCGGCTCAGGCCCGGCGTCACGGTGGAGCAGGCGCGCGCCGAGATGCGGGCGGTGCACGAGCGGCTGGCGGCGGCGTACCCGCAGGAGGACGGCAACCAGGAGGCGATCGTCACCCCGCTGCGCGACAACCTCGTCCGCGACTCCCGCACGGCGCTGCTGCTTCTCTTCACCGCCTCGGCGCTGGTGCTGCTGATCGCCTGCGCGAACGTCGCCAACCTCCTGCTCGCCCGCGGGCTGGCCCGCGCCCGCGAGCTGGCGGTGCGTGCCGCGCTCGGCGCCGGCCGCGCCCGCACGGTGCGCCAGCTGCTGACCGAGAGCCTGGTGCTGGCCGCGGCCGGCGGCGGGGCCGGGCTGGCGCTGGCGGTGTGGGGGACGCACGCCCTGCTCGCGCTCGCCCCCGAGCAGGTGCTCCGCTCGCAGGAGGTGAGCGTGGACTGGCGCGTGCTCGCGTTCGGCGCGGCGGTGACGCTCGCCACCGGACTGCTGTTCGGGCTGGCCCCGGCGGTGCGCGCGACCCGGGTCGACCTGCAGAGCGCGCTCAAGGCCGGGGGGCGCGGTGGGGCCTCGATCGATCAGGGCTCCACCCGGGCCCGGGGCGCCCTCGCGGTCGCGCAGCTCGGGCTCGCGCTGGCGCTCCTGAGCGGCGCCGCGCTGCTGATGAAGAGCTTCGCGCGGCTGCACGAGGTGGACCCGGGCTTCCGCCCCGACGGGCTCCTCTCGGCGTCGCTCAACCTGCCGTACGCGACCTACCGCGACGAGAAGCCGGCGCTGTTCTACGAGCGGCTGGCCGAGCGGGTGCGCGGGCTGCCCGGGGTGCGGGCGGCCGCAGTGTCCAGCACGATGCCGTTCAGCGGCAACTGGGACCGCATCGGCGTCGGCGTCGAGGGGCACCGGTTCTCCACCGGCACCGAGGCGCCGGAGGCCGACCGCTACATCGTGAGCGCGGACTTCTTCGCCACGTTAGGCGTGCCGCTGAAGCGCGGGCGCCTGTTCGCCGCCGCCGACCGCGCCGGCGCGCCCCCGGTGGTGGTGGTGGACGAGCTGTTCGCGCGCCGGCTGGCGGCGCTCAGCCCCACCGGCGACGCGATCGGGATGCGGCTCGGGGCCGGGCACCGCGGCGCCGACACGCTGGCGACGGTCGTCGGCGTCGTGGGGCACCTCAAGCACTACGGGCTCGACGCCGAGTCGCAGGGGCAGATCTACTACCACCACGCGCAGTATCCGTGGCGGTGGATGAGCGTGGTGGCGCGCGTCTCGCCCGTCGCCGCCGGGCGAGCCGATCCGCTGGCGCTGGCGCCGGCGGTGCGGCGCGCGGTGCACGCGCTCGACCCCGGGCTCGCCGTCTACGACGTGCGGACGATGGACCAGATGATGGCGGCGCGGGCGGCGGTGCGGCGCTTCAGCCTCCTCCTGCTCGGCGCCTTCGCCGCGGTGGCGGTGCTGGTCGCGGCGGTGGGGCTGTACGGCGTGATCGCCTACGGCGTGTCGCAGCGCCGGCAGGAGATCGGGATCCGGCTCGCGCTCGGCGCGCGCCCGCGGGACGTGGTGCGGATGGTCGTCAGGCAGGGCGCGTCGCTGGCGGCGGCCGGCATCGCGGTCGGCGTCGCCGCCGCGCTCGCCGGCTCGCGGCTCATCGCCGGGATGCTGTTCGGCGTGCGCGCCGGCGACCCGGCGGTGCTGGGCGCCGTCTCGGCGCTGCTGCTCCTGGTGGCGGTGGCGGCGAGCCTGATCCCGGCGCGGCGCGCGGCGGGGGTGGACCCGGCGAGCTCGCTGCGGAGCGACTGAGCCGGCGGCGGGGCGGGGCGGCGGCGGCGTGCCTAACCACGCCGCCGCCTGCCGTAAGCGGGTGGTGTCTCCCGGGTGTGCGCACTTCGCGCCGATCACCCTCACCAGGAGCGCCACCCATGGCACCGCTTGCGACTCTCTCCATCTCCCCGCAGCCGGTCGGCGACACCGTCGCGGGGAAGTTCACCTTCAACACCGCGCTCACCGACCTGCCGACGGCGGCGAGCGTCGAGTACCTCCTCGACGGCCGGTCGCTGTCGGGCGCCATCTACGCGGCGGCGCCGTTCGCCTTCGCGTGGAACTCGGCCGAGACGTGGGACGGGCCGGCCGCGTTCCGCGCCGTCGTGCGCGACGCCGCCGGCGCCGCGATCGCCGAGAGCGCGCCGCTGTCGTACACGGTCGACAACGACCGCGGGCGCATCGTCGTGACCTCGCCCGACCTGGGCCAACCGCTGAGCGGGACGGTGAACATCACCGTCAAGGCGCGGCGGCCGGACGCGCGCGTGAGCTACCGCGAGGCGAACCCGGTGGACTACGCCTCCGTGGACTTCCGCTTCCGCGTCGACGGGAAGATCCATCCGCCGCCGGGACGCGCACCCACGGACCCTCCCAACTCCATCGCCCCGGTTGAGAGCGCGGACCACGGATGGGCGTCGCAGTCGTACGTGCTCGACACGACGCGGCTGGCGAACGGGCGGCACGAGCTCACGTTCACCGCCGCGGCGCTGGACGAGACCTACGTGACGCACCTCTACACGCAGGACGCCGCGGGCAAGCCGGGGGTCCTCAACATCCCGAACCCCGCCAGCGGCGTGACGGTCCCGACGGGGACGACCGCGCTCGCCGCGTTCGGCATCACGACCGACTACGCGCATCCGCTGCTCTCGTCGATGGTGCAGTTCACGGTCACCGTCGACAACGGCGCCGCGCTGCGCGAGATCCGCCCTCGGTGGCGCGACGTGCACCTCGCGCTCTCGGGCGGGCAGACGTCGGCCACCGTGCCCGTGCGCTCGGTGTACGCCGACGGCACCGAGCAGACGCTCACGACGGGCGTGACCTACGCGACCAGCGACGCCGCGGTGGCGACCGTGAGCTCGGCTGGGGTGGTGACGGCGGTCGCGCCCGGGGAGGCGACGCTCACGGTGACGGCGCTCGGGCGCGAGGCGAAGGCGCGCGTGCACGTGCGGGCGGTGCGGAACTTCCCGCACTTCACGCGCGACGGCGAGATCCGCACGACGTTGGATTACGGCCGCTCGGTGTTCGTGCGCTCGCTGTTCTTCATCGACCCGCGCGAGTTCGAGGGCCGCGAGGCGGCGCTCGGCGCGCAGCTGCACTCCGCCGGCGTCAACACCATCAGCTCCGGCTTCATCTTCCCGCCGTACCCGCCGCAGTCGCTCGCCGACTGGAAGTCGTGGTGGGACCAGAACCAGTGGGGCGTGCTCAAGGGGATCGCCGACCGGCAGAACCTGTATCTCCTACTGACTGGCGACTCGATGGCGCGCTTGCGCAGCGAGCTGCGCAACAGTGTCACCTACGCCACGGCGGGCGACGCGATCGAGTACGCGTTCCAGCAGCTCAAGGCGAGCGGGCGCGTGATCGCGGTGGACATGATCGACGAGGCCAACATGCTCTGGGGGCCCACGCCGACACCTGCCGCCGACTGGCCGGCCAACGGACCCGACGACCCGGCCATCCCGGCCGACGCGTTCGTGACGCTGATGGGCATCCTGAACCGCGTGGCGAACCGCACCCCGGTCGCGTTCCCCGTGCTCGGCGTGAGCGTGGCGGAGGTGGCCGCGAACTGGATGGGGAATCCGGCGTTCTCCGACTACGCGAGCATCTACTTCGTCGGACCGGCGGGCGACGACGGGCAGGGGTACCCGTTCGGCACCTCGCTGCCGCAGGAGGCGGTCGGACGAACACAGTCGCTCGACAAGTGGCGCCCGGTGCTCCAGCGCGACCGGCCGATGCTGCTGATCCACAGCGTCACCGGGCCGGCCTACGCCAAGCGCGTGGTGGGGACGCAGTACCAGCCGAACCGTGATTTCCTGTTCGGCGCCGGCTCGCGGCCGATCGCCGCCGCGGCCGGGGTGCTGTACGCGGTGGCCGAGGGAATGGCCGGGGTGCGCGTCTACGGCTTCGACTCGATCGGCGAGAAGCAGAACCGCAGCGGGACCAATCCGTGGGGTGGCGGGCTCCAGCAGACCTTCGCCGACCCGTTCGAGACGGGCACCGACCGCTGGCAGGCGCTGGGCTCCGCGTTCGCGCTCGTGCAGCGGCGGGAGAAGCAGGCGCTCCAGCCGCAGAGCCACGCCCCGCACCTGGGTGACGGCATCATCACGGGCGTGCGCAGCGGGCCGGACGGGACGATGCTCATCGCGGTGAACTTCACCGAGCGGACGGAGACGGCGCGGGTCGACCTCACGCCGTACCTGACGAGCGGCACGATCTGCCAGCGCTACGAGGTGCTAGGCGCCTCGCTCGGCTCGCGGATCCTGAGCTCGTCCACGACCACCGACGTGGTGGAGCTGGCGCCGGGGATGGGGATGGTCTGGCTCTTCGTGGGCTCCGCGGTGCCGCTGCCGACGATCCGATTCACCAGGCCGCTCTCCGGCTCGCGCGTCACCGGCAACGTGTCGCTCGAGGTGCAGGCCGAGTCGAACACGTGGCCGATCAACCGGGTCGAGATCCTCGTCGACGGCACGATCGTGGCGACGCACACGCCGCCCGCGAACACCTTCTCGGGCACGTTCCAGACGACCTGGAACAGCGCCACGGCCCCGCGCCACGGCGTGTGGCTGAGCGTGACCGCGCGGGTGTACGACACCAACAGCACGATGGAGGAGGCACGGGCCACGGTGCTGGTGCCGTGAGGTAGGCGCGGGGACGCGGGACGCGGGATGCGGGATGCGCGCCCCTGTCATCCTGAGCGCAGCGAAGGATCTTGGTGGTATCCTCCCTCAGGGGCTCGCCGCGGCGGCACCCGCTGGAGATCCTTCGCTGCGCTCAGGATGACAGGGGCGCGCGTCCCGCGTCCCGCATCCCGCGCCTTCATGTCTCCTGCGCGCCTCTACATCACGCCCGAGCCGGCGGACGACACCGTCGGCGGGACGTTCACGCTCGCCGCCGAGCTGACCGACCTGCCGGCGGCGGCGAGCGTCGAATACGTCCTGAACGGGCGCTCCCTCTCCGGCCCGGTGCAGGCCGCGCCCCCGTTCGCCTTCCGGTGGAACTCGGCCGAGACGTGGGACGGGCCGGCGGCGTTCCGCGCCGTCGTGCGCGACGCCGCCGGCGCGACGGTGGCCGAGAGCGCGACGCTCGACTACACGGTGGTGAACGGCCGGACCCAGATCCTCGTCGCCGCCCCCGGCCCGGGCCGCCCGCTGAGCGGCACCGTGCGCATCACCGTGAAGGCGCGGCGGCCGGACGTGCGCGTGACGTACCGCGAGGCGACCCCGCCGGACTTCAGCGCCGTCGCCTTCCGGCTGTACGTCGACGGACGCATCCACCGGCATCCGGTCACGGGGCAGACGCTGTCGGTGGTGCCGGCGGAGAGCACCGACCACCTGTGGGCGACGCACACGTTCGCGATCGACACGACGCGGCTCGCGAACGGCCGGCACGAGCTCACGTTCGTCGCCGAGGCGGCGGACGAGCGCGTCACGACGGTCGGATCCGTCGACATCACGACCCGCTACGCCCACCCCGTGCGGATGGCGATGGCGCAGCTCGCGGTGACCGTGGACAACGGCGCCGCGCTGCGCGAGATCCGCCCCCGCTGGCGCGAGCTCCATCTGGCGCTCCGCGGCGGCCCGACCTCGGCCGCGCTCCCCGTGCGCGCGGTGTACGCCGACGACTCGGAGCGGGCGATCGCCGGCGGCGTCACGTACGCGACGAGCGACGCGAAGGTGGCGACGGTGAGCGCGGCGGGCGCCGTGAAGGCGGTCGCGCCGGGGGAGGCGACGGTCACGGTGACGGCCCTCGGGCGCACGGCGGAGGTGCGCGTACGCGTGCGCGCGACGAACGACTTCCCGCACTTCACGCGCGACGGCGAGATCCGCGCGACGATCGACCGCGGCCGCTCGGTGTTCGTGCGCTCGCTCTTCTTCATGGACGCCGACCAGTTCGAGGGCCGCGAGGTGGCGCTCGGCGCGCAGCTGCGCCACGCCGGCGTCAACGCCATCAGCTCCGGCTTCATCTTCCCGCCCACCGGCTCGACGACGTTCGCCGCCTGGAAGGCGGACTGGGAGCGGTTGACCTGGCACCCGCTCAAGGGCGTCGCCGACCGGCAGAACCTGTACCTGGTCCTGACCGGCGACCCGATGGCGCGCCGGCGCGTGGAGCTGATGAACAGCGTCACCAACCCGGTGGCGGGGCAGGCGATCGCGCACGCGTTCGAGCAGATCGCGGCGAGCGGGCGGGCGATCTGCGTCGACATGATCGACGAGGCCAACATGCTCTGGGGGCCCGCGCCGACGCCCGAGATCAGGACGCTCATGGCGATCATCAACCGGGCCGCGCGCCGCCCGCCGGTCGCGTTCCCCGTGCTCGGGCTCAGCTCCACGCAGGAAGTCGCCAACTGGCTCGGCGACCGCGCGGTCTCCGAGTACACGAGCGTGTTCTACGTCTACCCGCCGGGCGACGACACGCGGGCGTTCCCGTTCGGCGCGTCGCTGCCGCAGGAGGAGGCGGGGCGGACGCTGACCCTCCGCCGATGGCGGCCGGCGCTCCAGCGCGACCGCCCGGTCCTGCTCATGCACAGCGTGGCCGGACCGGCGTACGAGAAGCGCGCCGCCGGTACGCAGTACCAGCCGAACCGCGACCTGCTGGACGCGGGGGGCACGCAGGTGGTGACCGCCGCGGCCGGCGTGCTGTACGCGGTGGCCGAGGGGATGGCCGGCGTACGCGTATACGGCTTCGACGCGACGTACGCGAAGCACGACCGCAGCCAGTCCGCGCCGTGGTCGGGGGCCTTCCTGCAGACGTTCGCCGACCCGTTCGAGGTCGGCACCGACCGGTGGCAGGCGCTGGGCTCGGCGTTCTCGCTCGTCCAGCGGCGAGAGATGCTGGCGCTCCAGCCGCAGGGCCACGCGCCGCAGCTGGGCGACGGGATCGTCACCGGCGTGCGCAGCGGGCCCGAGGGCACGCTGCTCGTCGTCGTGAACTTCACCGAGCGCGCGGAGTCCGCCCGCGTCGACCTGTCTCCATACCTGACGAAGGATGCCCTCTGCATCCGCTACGACCTGCTGGGCGCGTCGCTCGGCTCGCGGCGGGTGGACGGGGCAACGGACGCGGTGGAGCTGGCGCCGGGCATGGGGGCCGCGTGGGTGGTCGCCGGCGCGGGCAGTGGTGCGTCGCCGACGATCCGGCTCGTCGCCCCACGCTCCGGCTCGCGCGTCGCCGGGCGCGTGTCGCTGCTGGCGGAGGCGGAATCGAGCCCCTGGCCGATTCAGCGCGTGGAGCTCCGCGTCGACGGCGAGCTGGTGGCCACGCACCGCCCGCCCGCCAACACCTTCGCCGGCTCGTTCCACGCGGCCTGGGACGGCGCGACCGCCCCGCGCCGCGGCGTGTGGCTCAGCGTCACCGCGCAGGTCCACGACGTCAAAGGCACGATGGAAGAAGCGCGAGGCGCCATACTCGCTCCGTGACAGCACAAAGCTCCTCTTCGCCGACCGAGAGGAGCTTTGTGCTGTCACGGAGCGATCCGTGTTCATCCATCTAATCCGTGGGTAGTGGGCCAGTTCGAGGCAACGGCAACGGCAATTTGACAGGATGAACGGCGACAGGATGCACAGGATGGTGAACAGGATGGGGGCCCCGGGAGTCTTCGCATCCCGGGGCCCCCATCCTGTTCACCATCCTGTGCATCCTGTCAAAAT
>DATFPD010000407.1:0-14223 GCA_035265005.1 Gemmatimonadaceae bacterium
GCAGGACCACGACGCGCACGACGTCCTGCTCTGCATCGGTCTGGGGAAGGACCGGGCGAGCAACGACCGGATGAAGTACGACCGGGGCCTCTACTTCAAGAACGCCGGCGAGATCCGCGAGCGCTTCCCGAGCCGCCCCGACGTGCTGGAGAACACCCTCCGCATCGCCGACATGGCGGGGGTGGAGTTCGGAAAGAAGTACCACGTCCCCTCCTTCCCATTGCCGGAGGGCGTGGCTTCGGAGAACGAGCTGCTGGTGCGCCTGGCCACCGAGGGCGCGAGGGAGCGCTACGCACGCACTGAGCGCGAGCGAAGTGGGGAAGATCCTTTGCCCGCCGAGGTGCAGGAGCGGCTGGCCTACGAGCTGGACGTCATCACGAAGACCGGCTACGCCGGCTACTTCTTGATCGTCTCCGACTTCATCAAGGCGGCACGCGACCGCGGCATCCCGGTGGGCCCCGGGCGCGGCTCGGCGGCGGGGTCGCTCGTGGCGTACGCGCTCAAGATCACCAACGTCTGCCCGCTCAAGTTCGACCTCCTGTTCGAGCGCTTCCTGAATCCGGAGCGCGTCTCGATGCCGGACGTAGACGTGGACTTCTGCTTCGAGCGGCGCGGCGAGGTCATCGACTACGTCCGGCAGAAGTACGGGAAGGAGTCGGTCTGCCAGATCGTGACCTTCGGGACGATGAAGTCGCGCGCGGCGATCAAGGACGTCGGCCGCACGCTCGGCTTCACCCCGGCGGAGACGGACCAGCTGGCGAAGCTGATCCCGAACCAGCCGAACTTCTCGCTCACCGTGAAGGAGGCGGTCGAGCAGATCCCCGAGGTCAAGAAGCTCTACCAGACAGACGACCGCTACAAGCAGCTCCTCGACTACGCGATCGCGCTGGAAGGGCTCTCGCGCCACACCGGCGTCCACGCGGCGGGCGTGGTGATCGCGCCGGGACCGGTGCACGAGTACGTCCCGGTCTGCACGCAGTCGACGAAGGGCGCCGGCGGCGGCGACGACGAGAGCGTCGTCGTCAGCCAGTACGACATGACGGCGCTCGAGAAGGCCGGGATGCTCAAGATGGACTTCCTCGGCCTGACGACCCTGACCGTCCTCACCGACGCGGTCAAGTCGATCGAGGCGCGCACGGGGACGAAGATCGACCTCGACTCGCTGCCGCTGGACGACGAGGAGACGTACCGGATGCTCCGCTCGGGGCGCACCGCCGGCGTCTTCCAGTTCGAGTCGAACCTGGCCACCGACGTGCTGCGGCAAATGCGCTGCGACCGCTTCGACGACCTCGTGGCGTCGAACGCGCTCCTGCGCCCGGGGCCGCTCGACAGCGGGATGCACCACGTCTACATCCGGCGCAAGCGCGGCGACGAGCCGGTGTCGTACGCGCTCCCCGAGCTCGAGCCCATCCTCTCGAAGACGTACGGCGTCATCACCTACCAGGAGCAGGTGATGCGCATCGCGCAGGTGCTCGCCGGCGTCTCGCTCGCCGAGGCCGACGTGCTGCGCAAGGCGGTGGGGAAGAAGGACGCGGAGCTGATCAGGAAGGAGTTAGGCAAGTTCGCCGAGAAGTCGGTCGCCCGCGGCTACGACCGGCGGATCATCGAGGACCTCGCCGGACAGATCGAGACGTTCGGGCGGTATGGCTTCAACCTGAGCCATAGCGTAGCCTACTCCATCGTCTCGTACCACACCGCGTACCTCAAGGCGCACTACCCGGCCGACTACATGGCCGCGCTGCTGTCGAGCTGCATCGGCGACACCGACAGCGTGGTGAAGTACATCAACGAGGCGCGCGAGCTGGGGATCGAGATCCTGGCGCCCGACGTGAACGAGAGCGGCTACAAGTTCACCGTCATCGGCGACAAGCGCGTGCGCTTCGGGCTGGGTGCCATCCGCAACGTCGGCAAGTCGGCCATCGACTCGATCCTCGCCGCGCGTCAGGCAGGTTCCTTCGACTCGCTGTTCGACTTCTGCGAGCGCGTCGACCTGCGCGCGTGCAACAGGCGGGTGTTCGAGGCGCTGATCGCGTCGGGCGCGCTCGACGGGCTGGGCGGGCACCGCGCGCAGTACTGGGCGGCGCTCGACACCGCCATCCAGGAGGCCTCGCTCAAGCAGCAGGAGAAGGCGATGGGCCAGGGCTCGCTCTTCGGCGGCCCGGCCGACGACGCGGCCGGCGCCGCCGCGCAGCACGCCGGCCCGCGCACGCTGCCCAACGTCGCCGCGATGTCCGACGCCGAGCGCCTGACGAAGGAGAAGGAGATCCTCGGCTTCTACATCTCGGGGCACCCGCTGGAGCCGTTCCGCACCGAGGGGGAGCTCTTCTCCACGCACCGCGTCGCCGACCTCGGCACCTGGACCGAGCAGCAGATGACGCTCGCCGTGGTGGTGACGGCGATCAAGCGCCAGATCAGCAAGCGGTCGGGCGCCGAGTTCGCGCGCCTGACGATCGAGGACTTCTCGGGCTCGGCCGAGGTGCTGGTCTTCCCCGAGGCGTGGTCGGTGCTCGGCGACCGCATCAAGGCGGACGTCCCGGTCCTGCTCAAGGGCGGCTACTCCCGCCGCGACCAGGGCGCCGAGAGCCCGACGTTCATCATCGAGACCGCGCAGCTGATGGCCGAGCTGCGCACGACGGGCCAGGTGGTGGTCTCGATCGAGCTGGAGCGCAAGACCGACCTCTCTCCCGACGTGATGCGCGACGTGCGGGCGGTGGCCGACCAGCACCACGGCTCCTCGCCGCTAGAGCTGCGCTGGAGCGACGGCAACGGCACGCAGGTGCGCCTCCGCTCGCGCTCCGTCACCCTCTCCGCCGACGGCGCCGCGCTGTCCGACCTGCGGGCGCTGCTCGGGGAGGAGAGAGTCAAGCTGCGCCGGGCGAGCTGACATGAGAGGCTGCGTCCTGCGTCCTGCGTGCTGCGTCCTAACGACCCCGGGATGCTTCCCGAACGGCAGCTAGGACGCAGCACGCAGGACGCAGGACGCAGCTCCGATGACACGGAAGGACACCCCTGATGAATTCATGACCCCCTTCTCTCGCTCCATGCCGCACGCCTCTGGGAGATCGACATGGCGACGATGACAGCCTTGGAGTTCGAGAAGCCGATCGCCGAGCTCGAGCGGCAGATCGACGAGCTCAAGCGGCTCGCCAACGAGCGGACGCTCGACGTGACGCGGGAGATCGAGCCGCTGGAGCAGAAGCTCGGCCAGCTGCGCGAGGAGATCTACAAGAACCTGACGCCGCTCCAGCGCGTCCAGGTCGCGCGGCACAGCCGGCGCCCGTTCACGCTCGACTACGTGAGCCTCATCTTCACCGACTGGATCGAGCTGCACGGCGACCGCGCCTTCCGCGACGACGCCGCGATCGTCGGCGGGTGGGCCCGGCTCGACGGCGAGACGGTGATGCTGATCGGGCACCAGCGCGGGCGCGACACCAAGGAGAACCTGAAGCGCAACTTCGGGATGCCGCACCCCGAGGGCTACCGCAAGGCGCTCCGCCTGATGAAGCTCGCCGAGAAGTTCCACGTGCCCGTGCTCACCTTCATCGACACGCCCGGCGCGTGGGCGGGGCTGGGCGCGGAGGAGCGCGGGCAGAGCGAGGCGATCGCCCGCAACCTGTTCGTGATGAGCCGGCTCGAGGTGCCGGTGATCGCGACCGTCATCGGCGAGGGCGGCTCCGGCGGCGCGCTCGCGCTCGGCGTCGCCGACCGCGTGCTGATGCTCGAGAACGCGGTCTACTCGGTGATCACGATCGAAGGGTGCGCGGCGATCCTCTGGAAGGACGGCAAGAGCCCCGAGATGCGCGAGCGCGCCGCCACGGCCCTCCGCATCACGGCGCCGGACCTGTTCGAGCTGAAGGTGATCGACGAGATCGTCCCCGAGCCGCCGGGCGGCGCGCACGCCAACCACGAGGCCACCGCGAAGGCCCTCCAGGCGTCGCTCACCCGCCACGTCGACGAGATCGGCAAGCTCAAGCCCGACAAGCTGGTCCGCCGGCGGCGCGAGAAGTACCTTCGGATGGGGCAGTTCGCAGAGTAAGGCTGCGAGTTGCGAGGTGCGAGTTGCGAGTAGTGCCTCGGGACGCTCACCGCGACATCCCGGGGCACTACTCGCAACTCGCACCTCGCAACTCGCAACTGTAACCAGGCCGCACATTGAGTCAGGTCATCGAGGTCGCCTTCAAGGGCAACCGGAAGGATTTCTATCTCTGGGAAAGCGAGGAGGCGCCGGCGGTGCGGGCCACGATCATCGTGGACGCGGACCGCGGCGAGGACCTCGGCCGCGTGCACGCCACCGGCGACTTCGCGCTCAAGCGCCTCGCGGGGACGGCGCACGGCGCCGGCGTGCAGCCGTCCAAGCGCGCGCTGCGCCTGGCGACGCGCGAGGACGAGCGCCGCGCCGCCGAGCTGGGGGAGCAGAACGAGCAGGCCCGCCGCAAGGCGATGGAGCGGGTGAAGGCCAACGGCCTCGTGATGAAGCTCAGCGACGCCGAGTGGCAGTGGGACCGGAAGAAGCTCACCTTCTACTTCACCGCCGAGAAGCGCGTCGACTTCCGCAACCTCGTGCGCGAGCTCGCGGCGATGTTCCGCACCCGCATCGAACTGAAGCAGATCGGCGTGCGCGACGAGGCCAAGCGGCTCGACGGGATCGGGCGCTGCGGGCGCCAGTACTGCTCCGCCGCCTGGCTCCCCGAGCTGCGCCCGGTGAACCTCGGCGTCGCCAAGGACCAGCGCCTCTCGCTCAACCCGTCGCAGATCTCGGGCGCCTGCGGGCGGCTCATGTGCTCGCTCCGCTACGAGCACGAGTTCTACGTGCAGAGCCGCAAGCGCTTCCCCAAGGAGGGGAAGATCCTGGTGACGGCGCGCGGCGAGGAGAAGGTCGTCTCGAACGACATCTTCAACAACCGCGTGACGCTGCGGTCGCCGGAGGGCGAGACGCGCGTCGTCGCGCTCGCCGACCTCCGCCGCGAGATGGCGGAGCCGGCCGGGGCGGCCGACGCGGCCGACGCTGTCGACGCCGCCGACCTCGCGCCGGACGCGACCGATGCCGCGGACGCGACCGTGGCCGACTCGGCGGACGCGATCGCGTTCGAGGAAGCGGCGCCCGCACCGGTTCGCGCCGCCGCGCCGGCCGCCCCGGCCGCGCCGCCTGACGCGAATGGGTCGGCCGAGGACGACGAGGACGACGGCGAGGACGAGGAGGACGCGGCGCAGCGCACGGCGGCCGCCGGCGCCGGCCTCCAGCAGCCGGGCGCGACGCCCGAGGGCGGCGACCGCCCGCTCCGCCGGCGCCGCGGGCGACGCGGCGGCCGGCGCGGGCGTGGCGGCAGCGGCGGGAGTGGAGGCGGCGGGAGCGCCGCCGCCGGCGACTCGGCCGTGACCGGGGGGGAGTGAGTGGCCAGATTCTACCTGACGACGGCCATCGACTACGCGAACGGCGACCCCCACATCGGGCACGCCGTCGAGAAGATCGGCGCCGACGCCATCGCCCGCTACCACCGCCTTGCCGGCCACGACGTCCACTTCTGCATGGGGATGGACGAGCACGGCCAGAAGGTCGCGCAGACCGCCGCCGCGCGCGGCCTGGACCCGCAGACGCTCGTCGACCAGGTCGCCGCGACGTTCCAGCGCGCGTGGCGCGAGCTCCACGTCTCGTTCGACCAGTTCGTCCGGACCACCGGCCCGGCGCACAAGCGCGGCGTCAGGTCGCTGATAGAGCGCATCCACGAGCGCAGCCCGGACGACTTCTACGAGCGCACGTACGAGGGGTGGTACTGCGTCGGCTGCGAGCTGTTCAAGCGCGAAAACGAGATCGTGGACGGCAAGTGCGTGCTGCACCCGACGCGCACGCTGGAGTGGACGCAGGAGCGCAACTGGTTCTTCCGACTCTCGCGCTACCAGGAGTTCGTGCGCCGCCTCCTCACCGAGCGCCCCGGCTTCCTGCGTCCGGAGAGCCGGCGGAACGAGATCCTGGCGCTGCTCGACCAGGGGCTGGAGGACATCTCGGTCACCCGCTCGCGACTGAGCTGGGCGATCCCCTTCCCGCTGCCGTCGAGCGACGGCGAGCACCAGGGGACCTGGGTCTGGTTCGACGCCCTGCCCAACTACCTGACAGCGACCGGCTACCCGGACCCGGGCTACGAGCAGCGCTGGCCGGCGCAGCTGCACGTGGTCGGCAAGGACATCACGCGCCTGCACTGCGTGGTCTGGCCGGCGATGCTGGAGTCGGCCGGCCTTCCGCTCCCGGAGCAGGTCTGGGGGCACGGCTTCGTGAACGTCGGCGGCGAGCGGCTGAGCAAGTCGGCCGGGGTGCGCGTGGAGCTGGGCGAGGCCGTGGCACGCTTCGGCCCGGACGCGTTCCGCTACTTCCTGCTGCGCGAGGTCCCCTTCGACGGCGACGGGACCTTCAGCTGGGAGCGGTTCGAGGAGCGCTACAACGCGGACCTGGCCAACGCCCTCGGCAACCTGGCGAGCCGCGCGGTGTCGATGGTCGAGCGCTACCGCGCCGGCCGGGTGCCGCCGTCGACCGGGCCTAACGAGCTGGACGCCGCCGACGCGGCCGACTCCGCCGCCTACCACGCCGCGATGGACGGCTCGCGCGGCTACCTCCCGCACGAGGCGCTGCGGGCCATCTGGCAGTCGGTGGCGCGCGGCAACGAGTACGTGGACCGGCGCGCGCCCTGGAAGCAGGCCAAGGACCCCGCGCTGGCCGCCGGTCTGGACGAGACCCTGGCCGCGCTCATCCGGCAGCTCGCCCGCCACGCGGTGCACCTCTCGCCGTTCATCCCGGCCAAGGCCGAGGAGCTCTGGCGCCAGTTAGGCGCGCCCGGCACCGCCGCCGACCAGCGCTACGACCAGCTCGCCGGCCTCGACCCCACGGGCTGGCAGGTGGCCAAGGGGGCGCCGCTCTTCCCCAAGGATAGTGTGAAGCAGGTCACACCGGCCTCGTCCGTGTGACCTGGGACGTGACGCGGAGGGCCCCAAGTCCGTCTCTGAGACGGAGCTAGGGCGCGGCGGGTTGGCGCCGCGCCGTCGTCATCTCTTGGGGAGTCCCTCATGCACAACGGTCGCAGCTGGACCGTCATGATCGTGCCGAACGGCTGCGAGTCGCCGCGGACGCTGGTCGTCCACGAGCGGAGGCTCCGCCGGGCGGGGGTCGTGGCGGGCGCCGTGGCCCTGGTCTGCCTGCTGGGCGCGGGCGCGCTGGGGGCGTGGGCCGGGAGCGGCTCCGGCCGGCGGGCGCTCGCCGCAGCCATGTCGCTCGACGAGCAGCGCGCCCAGGAGCTCGAGCTCGTCAGCCGCCGCGTCGAGGCCCTGCGAGACACCCTCGAGGCGATGGCGGGCCGCGACGAGCGCATCCGCCTGCTCGCCGGCCTCCAGCCCAACGACTCCCTCGCCGCGAACCTCGCCGCCCGCGGCGTGTCGGTCGACAGCGCGGGCGGAAGCGTCGCCCCGCCGGCAGACGTGGACGAGCTGATCGCCGCCGCCAACACCCTCTCGGAGAGCTTCGCCGAGGTCTCTGATACCCTGGCGCGGCAGACGGCGCGCCTCTCCAGCATGCCGTCGATCATGCCGACCGCGGGGTGGCTCACCAGCCACTTCACGCGCAGCCGCTTCCACCCGATCCTCCACGTCGGCCGCCCGCACGAGGGGATCGACGTCGCCGCGCCGATGGGCGCGCCGGTGGTCGCCCCCGCCGCCGCCGTCGTCTCGCGCGTGGTGAAGGAGACCGGCTACGGCCTGATCGTGGAGCTGGACCACGGCAACGGGATCGTCACCAAGTACGCGCACCTCTCCCGCTCGGCGGTCCGCCCGGGGCAGCGCGTCATCCGCGGCCAGGTGATCGCCGCCGTCGGGAACAGCGGCCTCTCCACCGGGCCGCACCTGCACTACGAGATCCACATCAACGGCCGCGTGGTGGACCCGCTCACCTACGTGCTGCCGTCGGGCGTCGTCACGGACTGAGCCCGCCGCGCCGCGCGGGGCAGGCCGCTCTGGCGCACTACTTCGGGGGACCGCCGTTCCCCGGGCCCCCCGACCCGCCACCCAGGCTCCCGCCCAGGGCGGCGTAGAAGGCCACGCCGAGCGCCACCGCCAGCCCGGACGCCACCGCCGTCTTGCTCTTGGAGAACGCGCGCTCCTGGAGCACCGCGACCTGGGCGCGCTGCACCGAGACGTTCTCGCCCTTCCAGAGGTCCTCGAGCCCGTTCCGCTTCACCGTACTCTCCACGGCCACGGTGAGCGCGGAATCGTCGCTGGCGACCAGCCGCCCGACCAGCGACGTGACGCCGGGGCCCACCGACGGCGCCAGCGCGGCCGTCCCGGCGTCGGTGAGCTCCACGCGCACCTCGCGCCCGGCCGGCGGCGGGGCGGCACCGCGCGCGGCCGCGTACTCGTAGCAGCCCGAGAGGAGCGCCGCCGCGGGCGCGCAGCAGACTAACCGAACCAGCCTTCTCCCCATGATGCCGACCGTCTCCTGGGTGTGCAATGTCGTTAGGGCGCCGCGATGCCCGAGAGCCGCGGCCGGGCGGTGCTCTGCCCCACCGCGGCTCTCGGTAGACCCGGCCTGCTCCCGTCCCGTCAGTACGCCTGCGTCGGGCCGGGGGCGTACGTGTAGCGCGGGCACGCCTGCGGGTCGTTCGCGTTCCGGCTCCGGGAGGTGGGACCGGTCGGAACGTTCGCGCCGTTCGTGCTGATCTCGCTCAGGCCGTAGGGGACGCGACCCGCGATCTCCGTCCCGGGCTCCGAGCCGTCCACCTGCGACGGCGCGGGCGCGATGAACGGGAAGCAGGTGCGCTTGAAGTCGCTCCAGACTTCCGGGTTCAGGAAGAGCGAGACGTACTTCTCCTCGATGATGTTCTGAAGCGTCGCCGGTACGGTGCCCGGCAGCGGCGTGAACTCCTTCGTACCGTACTTCGGGTTCGCGCGCGCGTTGTTCAGGAACGGCTGTGCCGCCGCGACGTCCGTACCCGAGCCGGCGCCGCGATAGCTGGCCTCGGCGAGGATCAGCTGATTCTCGACGTACGTGATGAGCGGCGTCCGGAGCGTGGGGTCGTTCCCGATCCAGAAGAAGTCCGAGAACGAGCCTTCGGCATCCTCGTCGTCGCACTCCGCGCCCGCGGGGGCTCCCTCACCGCCGGGGAGATTCTGGTCCGCGGCCGGCCGGTAGCCGAAGTAGAAGTTCGGGTCGTCCGGCTCGGGGCCATCGCCCGGCTCCACGTAGCAGATGTTGTAGAAGTGGAAGCGCAGCCGCTCGACGTTGTCCACGCCCGCCGCGATGCGCTTCTTGACCAGGTTGATGTACGCCGCGCCCGGAAGCACGTCGCCGCGGTTGAAGTAGAACTGGTAGTGCACGTTGTTGTTGGCCGCCGCGTCTCGGTGGCTCAACAGGAAGTCGTTCGAGTCCGCCTTGATGCCGTTCAGCGCCGCCGCGCCCGCGAGCGCGTAGTTCGCCGGCGTCACCTCGGCGGTGTGGAGGTAGTACCGCGCCTTCAGCGTGTAGGCGACCTCGGTGTACTTGGCGCGAAGCGCCGCCGCGTTCCGTCCCTCGTAGATCAGCTCGTCGGTCCGCCCGCCGCCGTTCGGGCCGAGGTTCGTCGCCCCGGACTTCGAGAGGAAGACGATGGCGGTGTCGAGCTTCTTCTGGATGTCGTCGTAGACCTGCAGCTGCGGGTCGAACGCCGGGTTCGGGAACTGCTCGCGATTCGCCGCCTGGCGGTACGGAACGTCGCCCCAGAAGTCGGCTGCCGTGCCGACGATGAGCGCCTCCCAGACCTTCGCGATCCCGGCGGTCGTGGAGTCCCCGCGGGCGGTCGCCAGGTTCTGCACCTTGCGCGCGTCGAACAGCCCCCCGCCGATGAAGACGGCCTGCCAGTAGGGGTCGAGGTCCGCGGAGCTCGACTGGTAGATGTCGTACCCCAGGAACTGCCGCGCCACGCCGGCGATCTGCTGCGTGTACATCCCCGAGATGCGGGCGAGCTGCCCCTCGAAGATGTTCGCCGAGGCGTTCTGAAGCCCGACGTAGATCGGGCCCGGGTTCGCGAGGTCGGTGACGTTGTTCGGGTCCTGGTCGATCCCGGGCCCCGAGAGGAAGTCGTTGCACGCGGTCGCGACCAGCGCCGTCAGGGCGCAGCCGAGCACCGCCGATGTGAATCTATGCCGCATTGGATTCTGTCTCTCCGTTGACTGGCCTGGGGGTCAGCGATTGAGCGTGACGGTGATGACGTACGAGCGCGTCTGCGGGTTGTTGAAGTAGTCCACGCCGCGCACCACGGAGGCCTGCGCGCTCACCACGCTCGTCTCCGGATCCACACCGCTGTAGTCCGTCCACGTCGCCAGGTTGCGGCCGGCGAGGCGGAACTCCACGCTGCTGAAGCCCAGCCGGTTCGTCACGTACGGCCGGTTCCACAGGTAGCCGACCGAGATCTCGCGCAGCTTGACGAAGCTGCCGTCCTCGAACGCGAATGACGCCGGGCCGTTGAAGACGCTCGCCTGGTTGGTGAACCAGGCCTGGCCGAGCTCCGTCGGCTGTCCGGCGCCCGGACCGGCGACCTTCTCGTTCGGCAGGTAGTTCTGGCCGAACACCCACTGGTCGCCCTCGCGGTAGGTCACCGACTCGCGCGTCTTGCCGAAATGGTTGAGCGCGGTGCGCGTGCCGTTCCACACGTCGCCGCCCTGGCGGATGTCGAGGAGGCCGCCGATGGTCAGCTTGCGCCACGTGATGGAGCTGCGGACGCCGCCGGTCCAGTCGGGGTTCGGGTCGGCCACGAGGTACTGGCCGTCGGTGTCCTTGATCGGGACGTTGTCAGCGCTGATGTAGAGCGCGCCCGCGGGAGCGCCCTGGCACTCGCCGGCCGTGTTGTCGATGTCGACGCCTTCCACCCGGAGTCCGCGGCCGCAGCGCACGAAGTCGTCGCTCAGCCAGATGCCCAGCGGCTGCCCCTCGCGCACCACCGCCTGCGGGAAGGACCCGAGGCCGAACGGCGCGTTCAGCACCACCTGGGCGGCGCCGCTCATCGAGATCACCTCGTTCTTGTTCTTCGCCCACTGGAAGCCGACGTCCCAGCCGAAGTTGGTCGTCTTGATCGGCCGGAGGTTCAGCGCCACCTCGTAGCCGATGTTCTGCAGCTCGCCCACGTTGCGGAGCTGCGCCGTGTAGCCGATCGAGGCGGGCAGCGGGAACGCCAGAATCGCGTCGGTGGTCGTCTGGCGGTAGTGCGTGAGGCTGAGGTCGGCCTTGTCGCGCAGCAGTCCGAAGTCCGCGCCGAACTCCAGCTCGCCCACACGCTCCGGGCCGAGGTCCGGGTTGCCGAGCGTCGGCGTCGTGTAGAGGCCGCCCACGCCCTGCACGCCCGGCGCGGTGAGTGGACCCCACCCGCCCTCGGGGAGCAGCGTCGTGATGAATGGCGTCTGAAGGTTGTACGGGAGCGGCTGCGTGCCGCTCTGCCCGTAAGCCGCGCGGGCCTTGCCGAAGGACACCCAGCGGTTCGCGCCCTCGCCCTCACGGAGGAAGCTCCACGCGACGCTCCCCTTCGGGAACCACGCGCGGCGGCTGTTCTGGCCGAAGGCGGACGAGCCGTCGTTCCGCAGCGCGCCCGTCAGGAAGAGCTGGTCGTACAGGTCGGCCGTGCCCTGCATGAAGTACGACTCGAGGCGGATCGTCTGCCGCGTGTCGTTCGGCGGGTTCTGGCTGGTGGTGTTGAACAGGTTGAACGGGCGCGGCGCGATGAGCGTCGTCGCCTGCGTTCCCGTCTGGCGGAAGGTGCGCGAGTTCAGGTTCTGGCCGACGGTCACGTTGCCGCTCCACGTCGGGCTGAACGTGTAGTTCGCCGTCGCCGTCAGGTTGTGGTCGACCTGCACCGTGCGCAGGCTCCCCCGGATCACCTGCCCCTTGCCGCCGATCAGACCGCTCGACGACGTCCAGGGCAGCGCCTCGAGCCGCTCGTCGTTCGCGAAGTCGGACCCGAGCTGGTAGTTGAAGCGGAGCCACGGCGCCGCGTAGTACTCGGCGTTGATGTTGCCGAACGCGCGCCCGACGTCCGCCGTGGCGACCGGCTCGTTGACGGTGAACAGCGCGTTGTCGTAGCGCCGCGTCTCCAGCTCGGAGCCCACCGCCGGGTGCGGGTAGCGGTACGAGCGCTGGAGACCCGTCGCCGGGTCGATGTACGGGTCGTTGTTGAAGTCGGGCGGCGTCCGCCACAGCCCGAGCAGCAGCCCCGAGACGTTGTTGCGGCTCTGGAGGAAGTCGCCGCTGCTCGCGACGTACGCCGCGTTCGCGCCGACGCGCAGCGTGCTGGTGACCTGCTGCGAGCCGTTGAATCGGACCGACTGCCGGCCGTACTTGTTGTTCGGCCCCTTGATGAAGCCCTTCTGGTTCAGCGAGCCGGCCGAGAGGTAGAAGGTCGTCCGGTCCGTGCCGCCCGAGATCGACAGCGTGTTGTCGAAGGTGTTGCCGGTGCGGAAGATCTCGTCCGTGTGGTCGAACGCCTGCCCGCTGGTGAGCCGCGGCCCCCAGCTGCCGGCAGAGCCGAAGCCCACGTTGCAGCCGGTCGTCGGGTTGGTGTAGCAGGCCGGCGACACGCCGGCGGTCCCCACGCCGTACTCGGTCTGCAGGTCCGGCAGGTTGCCGACCTGGTCGAACGAGGAGGAGCTGTGCAGCGAGTAGCGGGTCTGCCCCGGGTGCCCGCGCTTGGTCGTGATCAGCACCACGCCCTGCCCGGCCCGCGAGCCGTAGATCGCGCCCGCCGACGCACCCTTCAGGATCTCGATGTTCTCGATGTCCGCCGGGTTGATGTCGAAGCCGCGGTTGGTGGCGATGGTGCCGCCGTTGGTGCCGCTGAACGGCGTGTCGACGGTCGAGTTGTCGACCGGCATGCCGTCGATCACGAACAGCGGCTGGCCGTCCGACTGCGCGATCGACGTCAGCCCGCGAATCCGGATGTACGACGACGCCCCGGCCTCGCCGGAGCTGGAGAGGACCTGAACGTTCGGCGCCTTGGCGGCCAGCGCGTTGATGACGTTCGGCTCGTTGGCCCGCAGCAGGGTCGTCGAGTCCACGTTCGAGCGCGCGGTGCCGAGCTTCTCGGCCTCGGTCAGCGTGCCGGCGCCGGTCACCACCACCTCGCTCAGGCGGAGCGGGCTGGTGGGGAGCGCGAAGTCCTCGGTGAGGGAGCCCGCGCTGAGGGTGATCTCCCGGGTCGTCTGGCGGTAGCCGATCAGGCGGACCTGCAGCGACACGCGCTGCCCCTGCACGCGCGCGCCGGGCACGAGCAGGGTGTAGCGTCCGCCGTCGCCGGTCTGCGTGCCGATGCCGAGCGACGGGATCGCGACGGTAGCCGCGGTGAGCGGCTGACCGGCCTCGCTCGTCACGCGACCGGTGATGGTCGTCGGCTGCTGGGCCGCGGCCGGCGCGGCGAGCGGCGCCGCGAGCGTCGCGGCGGCGACCAGCAGCGCACCAATGGTTTGACGAAGCACAGCTCTCATGTCACCTCCGACCTTCGGTTCGGGTGAACGGACGTGCGAATGCCAACATGTCCTGAGGGGGATGGCGCCATCGGTGGGTGAGGGGTGCAAGGTCACCTCGTTTGTTGTGGGAAGCGCGGCGGCGACCGGGCCGGGCCGCGGCGTGCACGAGCCGCAAGCCACACGGGGCAGGCGAGCGAGCGGCCGAGACGTGGGGGGGACCAACCATCGCACGCGCTTCGGCCGAGTGCGCTTACAACTAAGAGTCCTGCAAGAAGGCTGTCAAGGTTCGGTCGGGAGCGAACCCGGCGCCGGGGAGCCCCTCCCTGCACACGCGCCAGAAGGGCGTGTCTGCCAATTACTTGACAGCGTCCTCCAGGGCCCGTAACCTCGTCCGCGACCCGCGGAGCGAGCCCGCCTGCCTTCATCACCTCCGCGGCTGAGCCATTCGAAGCACGCTTCCCGGGCATCTCACGCGAATCCGCGTCCGACGCCCAGCGTGCGGACTCCCTGCCGCTCAGCACGCCGGCGCGAGGTCCGACCGCGTTCCTCGTTCGAGGTCGGTCAACCTACTCGACGATGCCCCCATCATCGTGCTGGCGCTCCGGCGAGAGCCTCCCCGGCGAGGGCCCCGGCGGGCGACCCGGGCTCGTCGGTCTCGATGCAGATCCGCGGCGTCACGCGTCAGCTCTCCGGCGTGCGCGCGGTCGCCCTCGCGGCCGGCATCGTCGTGGCCGCGCTCGTTATGCGCCAGGCGTTCGGCGC
>DATFPD010000408.1:0-25630 GCA_035265005.1 Gemmatimonadaceae bacterium
CGGCCCCTTCGTCGGCGTCCGCGTCGTGCGGGAGCCGTGATTCGCAGCCCACTGATTCGCAGCTCACCGTTAGGCAGCTCACCGATCCGTAGCTCACCGAGGTGGTATTCCGATGACCGAGCCCAAATTCCCGTCGCTCTCCCGCCGCGCCTTCGTGCAGGCGACCGCGGCCGTCACGGCCGGGCTGGTGATCCCCCGCGGGCTGCGCGCCTCGCCGTCCGCCGACGCGATCCGCGTCGGGGTGGTCGGCTGCGGCGGCCGCGGCACGGGGGCGGCGCGCGACTGCATGCGCGGCTCCGACAACGTCGAGATCGTGGCGCTCGGCGACCTCTTCCCCGACCGCCTCGCGGCGTGCCGCACCAACCTGGCGAAGGTCGTCGCGGAAAATGCGGCGCTGGCGCCGAAATACAAGGTGGCGGACGAGCGCTGCTTCAGCGGCTTCGACGCCTACCAGAAGGTGCTCGCGAGCGGGATCGACCTGGTGATACTCGCGACGCCGCCCGGCTTCCGGCCGGCGCATCTGGCGGCGGCGGTGGCGGCCGGGAAGCACATCTTCACGGAGAAGCCGGTGGCGGTGGACGCGGCGGGCATCCGCTCGGTGCTCGCGTCGGCCGACCTGGCGACGCAGAAGGGGCTGGCGGTGGTCGCGGGGACGCAGCGCCGGCATGATGCCGGCTACCGCGCGACGATCGAGCGGCTGCACGGGGGCGCGATCGGCGAGATCACCGGCGGGCAGGTGTACTGGAACCAGGGCGGGCTGTGGAACCAGCCGCGGAAGCCGGAGTGGACCGACGCCGAGTGGCAGATCCGCAACTGGCTCTACTTCACCTGGCTCTCGGGGGACCACATCGTCGAGCAGCACGTCCACAACATCGACGTCGCGAACTGGGTGATGGGCGCGCACCCGGTGCGGGCGGTGGGCGTGGGCGGCCGCCAGCGGCGGACGGGCCCCGAGTTCGGGCACATCTACGACCACTTCGCGATCGAGTTCGAGTACCCGAGCGGCGCGCGCGTGCTCAGCATGTGCCGGCAGATCGACGGCTCGGCGAACCAGGTGGGCGAACGCTTCACCGGCACGAGGGGCACGAGCGACGCGCACGGCACGATCGAGGGCGCCAGCCCGTGGAAGCTCGACGGGAAGGGGGCGCCGAACCCGTACGTGCAGGAGCACACCGACCTCGTGGCGAGCATCCGCGCCGGCGCGCCGCTGAACGAGCTGCGGCAGGTGGCGGAGAGCACGCTGACGGCGATCATGGGGCGGGAGGCGGCGTACACCGGGCAGGTGATCGCGTGGGACGAGCTGCTCAACGCGTCGCAGGACATCACGCCGCCGGCCCTCGCGTTCGGCCCGCTCCCGGTTCCGCGCGTGGCGATGCCCGGGCAGACGAAGGTGAACCGCGCGTGGAACGAGGCCTGACCATGCCCCCCCACACGGACCGCCGGTCCTTCGTGCGCACGACGCTCGGCGCCGCGTTAGGTGCCGTGGCGGCGCCGGCCGCCACTCCGCAGCGCGCGCCGGCCTTCAAGCTCCGCTACGCGCCCCACTTCGGGATGTTCCAGCAGCACGCCGGCGACGACCTGGTCGCGCAGCTCGAGTTCATGCGCGCCGAGGGGTTCACGGCGTTCGAGGACAACGGGATGATGGGGCGCCCGGTGGACGTCCAGGAGAAGCTGGGCCGCGCGATGGGGCGGCTCGGCATCACGATGGGCGTGTTCGTGGTCAGCGCCTTCCGCAACAGCGACGTCTGGGCGACCACCGGAAAGAAGGAGCTGGTGGACCAGTTCGTCGCGGGATGCCGCACCGCCGTGGACGTGGCGAAGCGGGTGAACGCCAGATGGATGACGGTGGTGCCAGGCAACTACGAGCGGAGCCTCCCCATCGGCGTGCAGACGGGGAACGCGATCGACGCGCTGCGCCGCGGCGCCGAGGTGCTGGAGCCGCACGGACTCGTCATGGTGCTGGAGCCGCTCAGCGACACCCCCGACCTGTTCCTGCGCACCGCGGACCAGACGTACGAGATCTGTCGGGCGGTCGACTCCCCGTCCTGCAAGATCCTCTACGACATGTACCACATGCAGCGCAACGCCGGGCACCTCATCCCGATCATGGACCTGGTGTGGAGCGAGATCGCCTACTTCCAGGTCGGCGACAACCCCGGGCGCAAGGAGCCGGGCACCGGCGAGGTGAACTACCGGAACGTCTTCCGGCACATCGCCGGCAAGGGGTTCACCGGCGTCGTCGGCATGGAGCACGGGAACTCCAGGCCGGGCAAGGAAGGCGAGCGGGCGGTGATCGACGCGTACGCGGCGGCGGACGCCTAGCGACTCATCGCTTCCGCGTCACGCGCAGGTTCGCGAACTGCCCCCCCGAGCCCTCGCCGACCCACAGGCCGACCGAGCCGCCGGCGCGGTCGCTCAGCTCCTCGACGACGAGGGCGGGCTCGGCGGCGGCGTTCACGTAGACGCGCACGGTCGGCCGTTCGACGACGATCCGGACGTGAAACCACTCGTCGCCGTCGGGCTCCGGGACAACGGGCTTCTCGAACGCGCCCGGGCGCTCGGCGCGGAGCTTCTGCCACGGCCATCGCGGGTGCGAGGCGTACTGCACCGCATGCGCGTGGCGCGTCGAGTCGGCCGCGCGGAAGTTGAACGGCCGGAAGTAGACCGCGTCGTACGTCTGCGCGTCCGCGACGCGGAACGCGACGCCGACGAAGCTCCCCTGCACCGGCTGGCTGCGTCCCAGGATGTCCAGCTCGATGACCCCGTCGCCGAAGTCGTAGCCGGCGAGCCACGCCACGCCGATGCCGGGCCCCGCGCCGAGCGCGAGGGCGCGCTTCCCCTTCACCTCCGTGGTGGACGCGGTACGGCCGACGACCTGCCAGCGCGGATCGCGACCGACCGCGGTGAGGTCGAAGCTCTCGGTGGCCTGGGCGTTCGCCACGCTGGAGAGTCCGGCGACGGCACCGGCCACGAGCATTCTCGCTCTCATGTGTCTCACTCCTGTCGCAGTGGATTCGCCGGCCCGATCGCCACAGGCGTGACGGATGCGCACGGATCTCTCCGCGCGCAAGTCACAGCCCCTCCTGGCCGGGCGGGAGGGACGTTGGATGCCGCCGGGTCAGATCCGTGTGCAGCCGTGTCGATCCGTTGACAACGTGTGGGGTGTCGGCTCACCGCTCGGCCGGCTCCGCCGACTGAGTGACCCGCGGGCAGAGCGCCGCGGGGTCGCCCTTCCCCCACGCCCGATGGAGCGCCGCGACGCCGGCGCAGACGCGGCGCACGTCCGGGTGCGTGTCGGCGGTGTAGCTCCGCAGCACCGAGAGCGCCGCCCGGTAGAGCGAGTCCGCCTCGGCGAACCGGCCCCGGCGCGTCAGCAGGCTGGCGAGCTGCGCGGAGCTCAGCGCGGTGATGCCCCCGCGCGCGCCGAACGAGGCGGTCCGGATCGCGATCGCCTGCCGGTAGAGCGCCTCGGCGGAGTCGAGCGCGCCGCGCTGCGCGATGACGTCCGCGAGGTAGCCGAGCGCGCCGGCGTAGGCGGAGTGGTGCGTACCTAACGATGCGGCGTAGATCGCCAGCGCCTCGCGGGTGAGCCGTTCCGCCTCGGCCGAGTAGCCGTCGCGGCCGACCAGCTGCGCGAGCGAGATCATGGTCACCGCCACCTCGGTCTGGGCCGGGCCCCACGCCCGCCGCTCGAGCGCCAGCGCCCGGCGGACCAGCCGCTCCCCCTCCGCGGCCCGGCCGTGCCGCGCGAGCATCTCCCCCAGCTGCTTCATCGCCCCCGCCGTCTCCGGGTGCTCGTCGCCGTACGCGGCGCGGGTCTCGGCGAGCGCGGCGTAGTAGAGCGACTCGGCCTCGGCGCGCGCGGCCGGCCGATGGTCGAGCTTGTCCGCGAGCCGCAGCAGAACGAACGCGCGCTCGCCGTGCGGGCCGGGGAACGCGCGCCGCGCGGTCGCGAGCGCCTCGCGCAGCGCGCGCTCGGCGCCCGCGTCGTCGCCGCGCCGCCACACGATGGAGCTGAGCCGCTCCAGGTCGCGCACCATCGCCGAGTCCTCGCCGCGGCCGCCGCGGCGGCGCACGGTGACGGCCTCGCGCTGGAAGGCTTCCGCGCCCGGGAGGTCGCCGAGGTAGACGGCGATGCCGGCGAGCTCCCGCAGGCTCGCCGCGACGTCCGGGTGGGCGTCGCCGAGCGCGAGGCGCCGCACGCGGAGCGCCTCCCGGGCGAGCGTGTCCGCCGCCGCGTACCGCCCCTGCCGGCGGAGCACCCCCGCGAGCTCCGCGGCCGTCGTCGCCGTGGTCGGGTTGTCGGCGCCGAGCTGCGCGCGCCGGAGCGAGAGCGCGCGCCCGAGCAGCTCCGCGCCGAGGGCGAGCTCTTCGCGGCTCGCGTGCACGCGGCCGAGCGCCTCGAGCATCCGCGCCTGCGCCAGCGGCTCGGTCCCGAGCCGCTCCGCGCGGGCGACGCCGCGCCGCAGCAGGTCCGCGGCGGTCAGCGTGTCGCGGCGCCCCTCGACCGGATCGCTCGCCTCGAACAGGCCGACGAGGTACGAGGTGACCTCCTCAGACTCGCGGAGCGCGCGCCGCGTCTGCGCGAGCGCCGCCGACGCGCGGTCGCGCTCCCGCGCGGCCACCGACGCCAGTCGGATGGTCACCGCGGCCCCGGCCACGAGCAGGAGCGCGCTCGCCGCCGCGAACGTCGCCGCGGCGCGATGGCGGCGCACGAGCTTCTCGAAGCGGTACCAGCCGCTCCCGCGGTGGGCGAGCACGGGGAGGCCGTCGAGGTACCGCCCGACGTCCGCCGCGAACAGCTCCGCCGAGCCGTAGCGGCGGCCCGGCTCCTTGCGGAGCGCCATCGCGACGATCGCGTCGAGGTCGCCGCGCAGCCGGCGGGCGAGCCGCTCCCGGGTGGTGTCCCGCGCCGCGGCGGCCGCGTCGTCGCGCGCCACGGCCGCGCTCGGGCGCTCCGACTCGCGCTCGCACACGACCTCGTAGACCACGCGCGGCGCGTCGGTCGTGATCCGATGCGCCTTCTGCCCGGTGAGCAGCTCGTAGAGCAGCAGCCCGAGCGCGTACACGTCGCTGGCCGTCGTCAGCGAGTCGCCGCGCACCTGCTCCGGGCTCGCGTAGGCCGGCGTCATCAGGCGGAACGCGGTGCGGGTGAGCGGCTGCTCCGACCCGCCCAGGTTCGGGTTCAGCAGCTTCGCGATCCCGAAGTCGAGCAGCTTCGCCTGGCCCGCACCGGTGACGAGCACGTTGCCCGGCTTGAGGTCGCGGTGCAGGACGAGGTTCTGGTGCGCGTGGTGGACCGCCGCGCAGACGTCCCGGAAGAGCCGCAGTCGCGCTTCGACGTCCAGGTGGTGGCGGTCGCAGTACTCCGTGATCGGGAGCCCGTCCACGTACTCGATGACGAGGTACGGGAGCTGGCCGTCGGACAGGCCGCCGTCGAGCAGCTGCGCGATGTTCGGGTGCGAGAGCGAGGCGAGGATCTGCCGCTCGGCGACGAAGCGCTGGTGCAGCTCGTCGGCGTCCGGACCGGCGCGCAGCACCTTCACGGCGACGCGGCGTCGGTACTGGCCGTCGTCGCGCTCGGCCAGGTAGACGACGCCCATGCCGCCGCGTCCGAGCTCGCGCTGCACCCGGTACGGGCCGATGTGCCGACCGCGCTCGGGCGGTCCGTACGACGATCGCGTACCGGTCTCTGCGTCCGGCGGCTTGGGCGCGGTCACGACAGCGGCTCCTCGCGCATGCGTTGGGCACCAATCATTGCCCATCGCGTGGTGGGTGACAAGAGCGCGCTGGCGCCTGCGGGCGCGGGCGGCCAGAATCAAGCATGACGACTCCCCCGACCCAGATTCGCGAGTACCAGGCGCGCGCCGAGACCACGCGCACGTTCGGCCGCGTCCTCGCCGGCGCCCGCGACCATCACCTCGTCGTGGACGGTCCGGTCCAGAACGGGTGCCCCGGCGAGGCCGTCACCCCCGCGGAGCTCTTTCTCGCCGCGGTCGCCTCGTGCGGCGCCGAGCTGACGCAGGTGATCGCGCGGGAGCAGAACGTTCCCCTCGACGCCGTGGCGGTGACGATCACGGGGAGTGTGGACCGGAGTCGTCAGGCGCGCGCCGACGTGACGACCTTCACGCGCGTGCACCTCGATCTCGTGCTGACGGGCGCGGACGACGCGCAGGCCGCGGCGCTGGTGGAGGCGTTCAAGCGGCGGTGACCCCTCTACGGCACGGTCGCGGTCGCGACCGCCGAGCTCGAGGTGACGTACCGCGCCGCCGACGCCCGTTAGAACCGACTAACAATTTTGTATGTCGGGTTCGGACCCGAGACCGCGCAGTTGAGGAAAGACACCGCTGCGAGGCTTGCGCTTTCGACGTAAAGCCGCATTCATAGGGCCGAACCGAGGCGGAGTGTTCACGAGCCGCGCGAGAACGCGTGCTCGCGACCCGCGGACCTCCGGGTTCTCCTCCCTTCTCCCCTAACGATCGATCCGGCGACCACACCCGGATCGGGCGCACGCTGCCGCTTCCTCGCAGCCGGCGAGCCGCACCAGCAGTCTGCTTCCGCTTCCGCAGCGCTGCAGTTGCCGTTCGATGCATCGTCGTCGAACCCCGTTCGCAGCCCGACCAGGGAGAGGTCATCGTGGCCCTACCGCTCATCCTGTCCGGCCCCATCCTGCGCCGTGTTGAGCCCAACCTCGTCGCCGTCCAGGTGGCGCTCAACCAGGCGTGCACGGTCAAGCTCTCCCTGTGGGAGAATCAGCTCAAGGCGTCCGACGCGAAGGACACCAACCTCTGGTTCCGGACGCCGGACCCCGGGGCGAAGTCGATCCGGATCGGCGACCAGTTGCACGTCTGCGTCGTCACGGTGCGGCTCCCCGAGGCGAAGAAGCTCGTCCCCGAGCGACTGTACTCCTACGACCTCGAGCTAGCGCCGACGGGGCAGACGACCAAGCAGAACTTCAAGTCGCTCGGCCTGCTCGCCAACGATCCCGTCAACGCGGACCCGGACGGCGACAACACGAAGCGCCTCGCGCTCGGCTACGAGCCCGACCTGCTGCCCTGTCTGCTGCTGCCGCCGAACGAGCTGACCGCCCTGCGCCTCGTACACGGCTCCTGCCGCGACACGGACACCGCATTCCCCGACGGCATGGCGTGGCTCGACGATCTGCTCAGCGGCGCGCAGGCTTACAAGTCCGCGCTGACGCGGCCGCACCAGCTCTTCCTCACCGGCGACCAGATCTACGCCGACGAGGTGCCGGCGCCGCTCATCGTGATGCTCAACGATGTCGGGCGCACCGTCGTGGGCAAGGAGCAGCTGCCGATCGTCTCGAAGCCGGACCTGACGAAGACGACCCCGATCGAGGCGGACCTGCTTCACTTCCCGCCGCGCCGCCGCCACAACGTCGTCATCAATGAAGGCGGCATGACGACGAAGGACGGCGCAAGTCACCTGCTCTCGTTCGCCGAGTTCTGCGCGATGTACCTCTTCGTGTGGAACAACGAGGTGTGGCCCGAGTTCCCGCCGTTCGAGACGACGAAGCCCGACGGCACGACGGTCCGCACCTTCGACCTTCCGGCCGACTGGGACACACAGGTCGGCACGCTCCTCCGCAACGCGATCAAGCTGCGGCAGAGCGGCGCGCCCGCCGAGGTCTCGGACTACACGCGCGACAAGTACGACCGCGACATCGCGAGGCTGACCGAGGTGCGCCGCACGCTGCCGAAGGTGCGCCGCGCGCTGGCGAACATCCCGACGTACATGATGTTCGACGATCACGAGATCACGGACGACTGGTTTCTGAACCCGACCTGGCGGGACCGCGTGCTCGCCTCGCCGTTCGGAAGCGCCATCGTCCGCAACGGGATGCTCGCTTACGGGCTGTTCCAGGGGTGGGGGAACGACCCGGTCAAGTTCGAGCCGGTGACCAGCGCGACCGAGAAGCAGCCGCACGAGAAGATGCTGGAGCAGGCGACGAAGTTCATGCCGGCCGGCGCGACGGCGGCGCCGGCCGCCGACGCCGCGCGGCAGGTCGAGATCCTGCTCGGGCTCGACCTGCGCAACGAGGTCTCGCTGGACGGGACGCACAAGGAGACCAACCCGCCGCTCAAGTGGCACTACACGGTGCCCGGCACGAAGCACGACGTGCTCGTGCTCGACTGCCGCACCCGCCGCAGCTTCGTCAACCGCGTCAGCCCGCCCGGCAACATCGGCCTGACCGCGATGGCCGAGCAGATCCCCGAGACGCCGCCCGGCACGAAGAAGGACGTCTACGTCGTCGTCGCGTCGCTGCCGGTCATCGGGCCGCCGATCTTCGACGAGCTCTTCGCGCCGCTCCTGTTCCGCGTCTTCGACTTCAAGAAGGAAGGCTCGCTGCAGGAGGACCGCGGCACCAAGCGCATGCCGGGCACCGACCCGGACGCCGAAGAGGCGTGGTGCTTCGATCCGAAGCTGTTCGAGGCGCTGCTCAAGCGGCTGCTGCCCTACTCGCCCGTCGTCTTCCTCTCCGGCGACGTCCACTACTCGGCGTCGAACGCGATGAGCTACTGGAAGGGCGACGCCGCCGAGCCCGCGCGGTTCGTGCAGTTCATCTCGAGCGGCTTCAAGAACATCATGCCCGACGCGATCCGCTTCGTGTCGCGCACCTTCGCGCTGGCGCAGAAGATGGCTCGCGCCGGCGTCGGCGCGGAGCGGCTCGGCTGGGACAAGAGCGCCGACGTGCTGACCATTCCCGCGGGCGCCAACATCAGCCCCAGGCTGACGGGCGCACTGCGCAAGAGCCCGGTCCTCATCCCCACGACGGGCTGGCGCGGCGCGACGGTCAAGGTCAAGTCGGACTGGGCGTGGCGCGTCGCGCCGCTGCGCGACACCCGGGCCGAGACGGATCGGCCGTCGATGACGCGCGCCGACACGCTCTTCCCCGACGACCCGACGAGGACGAACAGCGACATCGGCGCCGCGCTCAACTTCGAGCAGTACCACCGCACGGCCGGACGCCACGCGCGGCAGTTCGAGAAGCTCAGGAACACGCGTCAGGTGCTGTTCGCCAGCAGCCTCGGCCTGGTCACGTTCCAGAAGCGGGCGGAGAAGGCGAACGACAACGCGACCTCCATCGGCGACGTCGTCTACGCCGTCCACGACCTCTACAGCGCGGTCGCGGACCCCGCCGACCTGACGACCAGGCCGAAGCCCCTCGTCTACTCACGCCACGAAGCGGCGCTGCGCGACGCGTGGCAGGCCAGGCCGGACATCCAGCCGCCGAAGCGAGTGTAGGAGCGCGACATGGCAAATACACTGAAGGAGATCGGCGACTGGCTCTCGGACATCGTCGACAAGGTCAAGACCTCGCTCCAGGACGAGGCGATGCGGCAGCTCATCGCCGAGGACCTCGGGCTGCCGCCCAGCGGCCCGGTGCCGAAGCCGAACCTGCCGCAGGACAAGCTCGACAGCATCACCGCCTACCGCAGCAAGGCGAACCCGGACAAGGAAGCGTTCATCCAGCTGCTGGGCGACGTGAAGGCCGTCTACGAGGCGGTGCGCTCGTTCATCGCCTCGCTCGGCGTCTCGAGCGTCACGACGCAGAACCAGGTCCTGTACAAGCTGTTCGACCTGTTCGCGCTGAACGAGGTGCGCGTGCGCGCGCCGGCCGTCTACTTCTTCGTGCAGCTGCTCTCCACGATCGTCGAGGACTCGGCCGAGGTGCCCGGGCTGACGACGGACGATCTGGCGGAGGAGCGCTTCTTCAGGGCGATCGCGATGGCCGAGGAGTTCGCGCTCTCGCCGCTCTACTACCTCTTCAAGATCCTGAGCACCAAGGACGCGGCGGGCGCGAAGAAGGCGTCCGACCGGCTCTTCCCGCACATCGCGGGCGCGGTCGCCTACCTCCAGGGGAACCTCGACGAGACGAGGCTGGAGTACGGCTGGGACGGCCTCGTGGTGCCGAAGAAGAACGCGCCGCTCGAGTTCACGCGCGGGTCGTCCACCCCGCGGGCCGACGAGCTGGCCGAGCGGATGCTGACGATCGGCTTCCCGCTCGCGCAGACGCCCAGCTCCGGATCGTCCACCCGCGAGGCGATCGACCTCACCTTCGCGATCATCCCCGAGAGCGACGGCGAGCTGGTGGACCCCACGCATTCGACGCTGCGCGAGGGCGGGCTGCTCATCGGCGTCGGGGGCGAGGGCGGACTGGAGATCCAGCTCACGGACCGCTGGAAGTTCCTGCTCGAGGCGAGCGCGAAGCCCGCGTTCTCGCTCTTCGTGCGCCACGGCACGCCGCCGCGGATCACGAACGGCAGCGGCCCCACCGACCTGCCGCTCAACGTCGCGCTCGTCACCGTGCCCGACGCGCAGAACATCACCTACGCGTTCCCGCACGCCGCCGAGACGCACGTCGAGATCGGGCAGCTCGCGTTCTCGTTCTCGTTCGACGGCCGCAAGGGCGGCATCAAGGGCGAGCTGCGCCGCGCCGCGATCGTCATCGCGACCAAGGACCAGGACGGCTTCCTCGCCAAGTTCCTGCCGAGCGACGGTCTCCGCGTGCCGTTCGACTTCGGCACGGGGTTCTCGACCGACCGGGGCTTCTTCACGGAAGGCAACATCCCGCTGCTCTCCGGCCACTCGACCGGACCGTTAGGCGGCACGCCGGCCGCGCCGGCTGTGGCGGCGCCCGCGCCCGCGGCGCCGGCACTGCGCGGCGTCGCGATTCCGCTCGGCGTCGCCGTGCCGGGCACGACGACGTCCCCCCTCGCGGCGCCGGTCACCTTCGCGTCCCGCCTGGGCGCCATCCCGACCGCGGACCTCATCGGCCGGGCGATCATCCAGCCGGGGCTGGACGCGACGCTGACGACCGCCACGCCGACGCCGCCGCCGCCGATCGCGCCGCCGCCGCCGATCACCGCGCCGCCGGCCACCGCGCCGCAGCCGACCGCGGTGCCGGGAGGCGGCACCGGAAGCACATCGTCGTCAGGCAGCAGCGGCGCCGGCCTCTCCGGACCGGTCTCGAATCTGGGCTCGGCCACCAAGCCGGAGCGGGGGCTGTCGGTCGTCATCCCGATCGGCAAGTCTCTGCTCGGCGTCCGCGTCAACCATCTGCTGCTGGCGCTCAAGCCGGGGTCGGACCCCGCGAAGGACGCGGCCAAGGCCGAGGTCTCGGTCTCGCTGACGGTGAAGATCGGCCCGGTCGAGGGGATCATCGACCGCATCGGCTTCGAGGCGGGGCTGGGATTCCCCGAGTCCGGCGGGAACCTCGGATTCGCCGACTTCTCGGCCGGCTTCAAGCCGCCGAGCGGCGTCGGGATCAAGGTCGACGCGCCGGCCGTCTCGGGGGGCGGGTTCCTCTTCCTCGACCCCGAGAAGGGGCAGTACGCGGGATTCCTGCAGCTCGCGATCGAGGGCGGGATCTCGGTCAAGGCCGTCGGTCTGATCTTCACGCGGCTGCCTGACGGCAGGAAGGGGTTCTCCTTCCTGATCATGATCACGGTCGAGGACTTCAGGCCGATCCCGCTCGGACTCGGCTTCATGCTCACCGGGATCGGCGGCCTCCTCGCGATCAACCGCACGGTCGACCAGGACGTGCTGCGCGAGGGGATCAAGAACAAGACGCTGAACGACGTCCTGTTCCCGAAGGACCCGGTGCGCAACGCGCCGCAGATCTTCGGCACGCTGAACCGCGTCTTCCCGGTGCGCGAGGGGAGTCACTTCTTCGGCCCGGTGGTCCAGATCTGCTGGGGCACGCCGCCGCTCGTGACGATGGACCTGGGCGTGATCCTCGAGATCGGCAATCGCACGCGGCTGATCGTCCTGGGGCGCGTCGCGGCCATCCTGCCGACCGAGAAGAACGACCTGATTCGCATCCAGATGAACGCGGTCGGGATCATCGACTTCGACGAGAAGTCGATCTCGCTCGACGCGGTGCTCTACGACTCGCGCCTCGTGGGCAAGTTCCCGATCACCGGCGGCATGGCGCTGCGCATCAACTGGGGCGCGTCGAAGGAGTTCGCGCTCTCGATCGGCGGGTTCCACCCGGCGTTCAAGCCGCCGCCCAAGTTCCCGACACTCGACCGGCTCGCGATCAGCTTCGCCGACAGCGACTCGTTCCGCCTGCGCGCCGAGGGCTACTTCGCCGTCACGTCGAACACGCTGCAGTGGGGCGCGCGCGCGGAGCTGTTCGCCAAGGCGGCGGGGTTCAGCATCACCGGCCAGATCGGCTACGACGTGCTGATCCAGTTCGACCCGTTCGGCTTCATCGCGGACTTCCACGCGTCGGTGCAGCTCAAGCGCGGCTCGCGCAACCTGTTCAAGATCGCGGTGGAAGGCGAGCTGCGGGGCCCGCGGCCGCTGCACCTGAAGGGCAAGGCGACGTTCGAGATCTTCTGGTGCGACTTCACCATCCACATCGACCGCACGCTCGTCTCGGGCGAGGCGCCGCCGAAGCTCCCGCCGGTGCGGGTGATGGAGAAGCTCAGGCTGGCGCTCGGCGACCCGCGCAACTGGACCGGCCAGATCGGCGACGTCGAGCGCGCGATGGTCACGCTCCGGCAGTCGCAGGCCGCGAACCAGATCGCGCTGCATCCACTGGGCAAGCTGTCGGTGAAGCAGACCGTCGTGCCGCTGGAGCTGCAGATCGCCAGGTTCGGCTCGGCGACGCCCGCCGACGGGCGCCTGTTCAGGATCAACAGCGTGAGCGTGAACGGGAAGGGCGCCGCCTTCACGCGCGAGCACGACTTCTTCGCCCCCGGTCAGTTCCTCGACCTGAGCGACGACGAGAAGCTCGCCGCGCCGTCGTTCGAGCCGATGGTCGCGGGCATGAGCGTCGGCTCCGACAGCTTCCTCTTCACGACCAGCGACGCCGACATCGTCGAGGACGGCGCGATCACGTACGAGACGGTCGTGGTCGACAAGGCCAACGACCAGTCGACGACGCTGCCGGAGAAGTTCACCATCGCCCCCGCCAACATCGGCCGGCAGATCGCGATCGGCGCCGCGGCGAGGAGCGACGTGCGCCGCGCGCTGGCGGCGCGCTACCAGCCGCCGGCCGCGAAGAACTCGCAGGTCGCCAGGAGCTGGACGGTCGTCTCGACGGCGGACCTGTCGCGCCAGGCGATTCCCGGCGTGGACCCGGCGAAGGCCGGCAGCTACGCCGAGTCCTTCCAGGCGATCGAGAAGGTGAAGCAGGACGACCCGGCGCGGGCGAAGGGTCTCATGCTGCTGCGCGTGTAATGGCGTTCCCCACGACCGACAAGCCTGAGGAGTGAGCGATGGCCGAAGTCGCGAATCAGATCTTCCTGCCGTACGTCCAGCCCGGGGTCGCGGCGAACCTCGCCGACTCGTCGGTCGACAAGCTCGGCACCGCCGTCCAGCCGTCGGTGATCAACATGCAGGTGCGGCTGGTGGTGAACGCCGAGCCGCCGGTGGACAAGGCGCTCCGGCTGTACGGCCCCGGGGACGTCACGGGCATCGACCCGCACCAGGTCGTGCGCACCGAGCCGAAGCCGCGGACGACGGACTTCGAGCCGAACTACTTCGTCGCGATCGAGTTCGACCGCCCGGACTTCGCGTGGATGTTCACCCCCGCGAAGGCGGACGCGCAGGGGCGGCTGCGCCCGTGGATGTGCCTCGTCGTCGTGCGCAAGCAGCAGGGCGTCGAGCTGCGCCCGCCCGGCGCGCTGCCGCTGCCGGTCCTCAACATCGCCGCGCCGGCGAAGCCCGGAGACGAGCTGCCGGACCTCTCCGAGTCGTGGGCCTGGGCGCACGCGCAGCTCACGGGCACGGAGAAGGCGCAGATCAGGCAGGCGCTGGAGTCGGACCCGGCGCGCAACGTGTCGCGCCTCCTCTGCCCGCGCCGCCTGGAGCCGAGCACGGAGTACGTCGCCTGCGTCGTGCCGGCGTTCGAGGTCGGCCGCAAGGCGGGGCTCGGCCTGACGATCGCGCCCGCCGAAGAGCTGCGGCTCGACCCCGCCTGGCCGTCGGGCGCGCAGGCGCCGGCGCAGGTCACGCTGCCGGTCTACTACTCGTGGGAGTTCCGGACCGGCGTCGGCGGCGACTTCGAGGAGCTGGTGCGGCGGCTGCAGCCGCGCGCGCTCCCGCCCGAGGTCGGCAAGCGGCCGCTGGACATCGCCCGCCCCGGGTTCAGGATGAACCCGCAGCCCGACGCGTCCACGCCGGGCGCGGTGGTCGGGCTCGAGGGCGCGCTGCGCGTCCTGAAGACCGCGCCTGACGAGTGGGCGCCCGCCACGCGCGTGCCCTTCCAGAACGCGCTGATGCCGATCCTCAACACGCCGTGGAAGCTCGCGACGCAGCCCGGCGCCGCCGGCGACCCGGTCGTCGCGCCGCCGGTCTACGGCTGCTGGCACGCCGCGGCGCACGACGTCTCCAACGCGCCGCCCCCGGCGCCGCTGCCGGCGTGGCCGCCGCCGTTCTGGCTCAACGAGCTGAACCTGGACCCGCGCCACCGCGTGGCCGCCGGACTCGGCACGCAGGTGGTGCAGGCGCAGCAGGAGCAGCTGATGGCGTCGGCGTGGGCGCAGATGGGGGACATCCAGAAGATCAACCAGCGCAAGCGTCAGGCGCAGCTGAGCCGGGCGGTGAACGAGCGGCTGCTCGGCAAGTCGTTCAGCCGGCTCCCCGACGAGACCTTTCTGAAGATGGTGTCGCCCGCGCAGTCGCGCATCGTGCTCGAGGAGCGGCCCGCCGGCCAGCCCGCGGCGACGATGACGCCGCTGGTGGCGAAGTTCGCGACCTCCTTCGTGCCGTCGAACGTCGTCTCGGCGCCGATGCGGAAGCTGCTCCGGCCGCGCGGCACGATCAACCGCCAGTACGCGCAGGCGCAGACGCCGGGCGCGGTCGCGATGGTCGGCTTCTTCAACACCCCCGCGGCGGCCGCCGCGCCGGACCGGGGCGGCGTGACGATCGACAGGATCTCGGACGCGCTCCTGCCGACCGACCCGTTCCGCACGCGGATGCGCTCGTTGGCGATCAACACGGTCTCCATCGCCGCGATCGCGCCGGTGGGCACGAACGTCACGTTCCGCGATGCGGCCCTGCCGCATCAGCAGTATCTCGTGAACACGTTCATGACGTTCATCTTCTTCCAGCTCCGCAACGTCATCGACGCCCCCGGCATCAAGACGCTCGCGCTGGCGAGCCTCGACCCGGCGAAGACGGTCACGAACGTCGTGGCGGCGAGCCTGCGCGTCTCGAGCCCGCCGCTCCAGACGGGCGACCCGCTCGACCCCGTCATGGACGCGCCGACTTTCCCGCAGCCGATGTACGAGGCGCTACGCGACCTGTCGCAGGACTACCTGCTGCCGGGGCTCGAGCACGTCCCGCCCAACACCGTGCAGCTCCTCCAGACGAACGCGAAGTTCATCGAGTCGTTCATGGTCGGGCTGAACACCGAGATGGGGCGCGAGCTGCTCTGGCGCGACTACCCCACCGACCAGCGCGGCACGTACTTCCAGCAGTTCTGGGACACCGCCGCCGCGGGCGCGCAGCCGAGGGTGGACATCCCGCCCATCCATCTGTGGGGGCAGCGCGCGCTCGGCACCACCGCGGTCGGTGCCGGCGGCGACAAGGTCGTGCTGCTCATCCGCGGCGAGCTGCTGCGCCGCTACCCCAATACCGTGATCTACGCGGTGCGGGCGGTGATGCAGGGCGGGAAGCGCGCGCTGTCGACCAATCCGCTCGACGAGGTCCACCCGATGTTCCGCGGCACGCTCGAGCCGGACGTCACCTTCCTCGGCTTCAACCTCACGCCGGCGGAGGTCACCGCCACGCCGGGGTGGTTCTTCGTGCTGCAGCAGCAGCCGACCGAGCCGCGCTTCGGGATGGATGACGATCCGTTCGGCCCCGGCGAGTCGGGCGTGGTCCCGGAGCTCAAGAGCTGGAACGACCTCAATTGGGCGCACGTCGCGCCGAGCGCCGCGGCGCTCAAGGCACTCACGCACGTCTCGGTCAAGAAGGTCCTGACGCCGACCACGCCGCAGAAGGGCACGTGGGCCCGCAACTCGGCGCACATGGCGTACATCACCAAGCAGCTCCCCACGCGCGTCGCGATTCACGCGTCGGAGATGATTCCGTGATCTTCATCAATCCGAACCCAGCGATCCCGAACGTCCCGTTCCGCCCGGACCTCGCGGACGTCCTCTCGTCGGCGCCGAACCAGCCGATCGCGCTCTTTCCCGTGCGGCTGGAGACGCGCTACTTCACGACGCCGACCAGCGGCTTCGAGCTGCGCGTCCGCGTCTACCCGGACAAGGTGCACCTCGACACGCACGAGCCGGAGCTGACCGACCAGGAGCTCGCCTGGGGGAAGCACTTCTGGGAGCAGAGCTGGCGCGCCGGCCCGGACGACGGCCTGAGAAAGCTCGCGTGGCAGCAGCTCGCGGAGCGCTTCGGCGCGCAGCGGGCAGCGTGGGTCGCGCGCGCGCTCGGACCGCTCAACCCCGACGAGCGCCCGACGCAGATCGTGGCCGCGGACCAGCCGCTGCCGACGCCCGTCCGCTTCCCGACGCCGGCCGGCCACGCCGAGTCGTGGACGCGCGCCCCGCAGGCGCGCGCCCTGCCCTCGCGCTGGTACGTGCTCGGCTACCTCGGCGGCGCGCTCACCGTCCGCGCCGCGGGGAACCCGATCCCCGAGACGCTGGCCGCGGGCCCGAACCCGAACGCGCTGCTGCCTGACGATCCGGACCCCGCGCAGCCCCCCGTCGACGACGGCATGAAGTGGATGATCGACTTCGACGAGGCGGAGCGCGTCGGGATGGGCATCCGCGTGAAGCTCACCAGCGACCAGGCGTTCCAGGGGTTCGACATCCTGATGGTCGTCGGCACGAAGTCGACGCCGAGCGCGGCCGACTCGACGCGGCGGATCGCCGACCTGCTCGACGCGCATCACTACACGGACGGGCTCGGGTTCATCCTGAACGGCACCCCGTCGAACAACACCCCCGACGCGCCGTCCGGCTTCAGCACGGCCGATCCGGGCGAGGAGGCGAGCTACGCCGCCGAGCGCGCCGCGGCCGGGTTCCGCGCCGGCGACGGCTCGAACGCGGACGCGCTCGCGGGCGCGCTCGGCCTGCGCGACCTCGACGCGCGGGCGGTCGCGAGCCTCGCCAACGGGAGCGCCACCGAGCAGCTCGACGCGCGCCACATGAACCGCGCGCTCTGGGGCGCGACGTTCGGCTACTACCTGCCGCAGATGCTGGGCGTCAGCCAGATGAACGAGACGCCGATGTCCCCCGCCGACTTCAAATGGGGGCGCGCACACTTCATCGACTACGTGCGCGCCTCGGGCCCGCTGCCCGCGATTCGCATCGGCAAGCAGCCGTACGGCGTCCTCCCGGTCACGTCGCTCAGCCTCTGGAAGCCGAAGACCGGGCAGGAGGCACAGTACGCGCGCGACACCGCGCTCAAGAACCTCCTGCTCAAGCTTCGCGAGATGTGGCGCAGGAACCTGTCGCAGGTGCCGCGCGTCGGCCGCAGCGGCAGCCCCAACTCCGATCTGGCCGACATCTTCGCGATGGACGGCATCTCGTCGAGCTACGCCATTCGTCATCTGATCGGCCCGACGCACCTGTTCAGCCTCTGGTCGACGCTGATTCCGACGAAAATCTTCACCTGGTGGGACAAGGAGGTGGAGCTGACCAGGGCGGCGCTCAACGAGCTGGGCCTGACGAGCTGGGACCCGCGCCTCGCCCACTCCGTCTTCTCGGGCAGCTACCTGCGCCTGAACGGCCCGACGATTCAGAGCGGTCCGCTGTCGGAGGCGGCGCCGCTGCAGGCCAACTACATCGACCTGCTGCTGAACGCGCTCAGCGTCGAGGCCATTCGCCAGGAGGCGTTCCCCGACCCGAAGCCGCGCGCGCTCCTCTACTCGCTGCTGCGCCACGCGATGCTGCTGGAGTACTGGAACGCCGCGGCGAACCTCTCGCAGCCGGAGTCCGCGCCCGGCTTCGGGTGGCAGCTGACTCGCGAGCAGGAGCTGGCCACCCCGGGCGGCGCGACCCCGACCATCTGGGAGCTGTTGAGCAGGCCGATCCCGGGCGTGACGACGGACCCCGCCGGTACGTTCCTGCACGCCCTTCGCTCCACCGCCGACCCTGACATCGCGCCGCGCGTGGCGCCGCTGCTCGAGTTCCGCGAGAGTCTCGGCTATCTGAAGGGCCTGAGCTCGGGCCGGCTGCAGCGCGCCTTCGCCGGCACGCTCGACCTCTGCTCGCACCGGCTCGACGCGTGGTTCACGTCGTTCGCCACCAAGCGGCTGGCGGAGATTCGCGGCGCGACGCCGGGCGGGGGCGGCACGCTCGTCGGCGGCTACGGCTGGGTGATGAACCTGAAGCCCGCCGCCGCGCCGCCCGCGGAGCTGCCGCCGGCGGGCGAGAGTGGGGTGTTCTATCGTCCGCCGAACAACCCGGGATTCACCCACACGCCCTCGCTCGCGCAGGCGGCCACCGCGGCGGTGCTGCGCAGTGGGCACCTCACGCACTCCGACCCCGTCACGCGGGACCTGCTCGCGATCGACCTGTCGTCCGAGCGGGTGCGGCTCGCCACCTGGCTGCTCGACGGCGTGCGGCAGGGGCAGCCGATCGGCGCGCTGCTCGGCTACCGCTTCGAGCGCCGGCTGCACGACGCGCATCTCGACGCGTTCATTCCGTACTTCAGGAACGTCGCGCCGCTGGCCGCGAGGAAGATGCCGCAGACGCTGACGGCCTTCCCGCCGCAGTCGGTGGAGTCCATCGCCGCCAACAACGTCGTGGACGGCCTCGCGCTGCAGCGCCAGTGGAAGTCAGTCAAGGCCAGCCCGGTCTTCGTGGCGTTCGGGCTCCGCCTGCTGTGGCCCGTCGGCTTCGAGGCGCCGCCCGCCGGCCTCCTCGGGCCGGCGGCGAACGTGCTCACGTACGAGCTCGACCAGCTCGACGCGTCCGTGGATGCGGTGAGCGACGCGCTGGTGGCGGAGACGGTGCACCACGCCGTGCAGGGGAACCCGATGCGCACGGCCAGCACGCTCGACGCCATCGCCAGTGGCGAGGCGCCGCCGCCCGAGCTGGACGTCGTCGCGACGCCGCGGACGGGGATCGGCCTCACGTACCGGCTGGTGACGCTGTTCGGCGGGCCGGTCGCGCTGCCGGCGAAGTGGGCGGCGCCCCTCGTCCCGCATCGACTCGCCGCCGAGCCGTACCTGAGCGTGTGGGCGGCCAAGCTGCTGGGCGACCCGACCGCCGTCCGCTGTCCCGTCGAGTGGATTCACCCGACGACCGGCGCGGTGATGGAGACGCGCGAGCTGCGGCTGAGCGAGCTGCGGCTCGGGCCCCTCGACCTCGTGTACGCGGGCGAGGGGAGCCGCGACGCGGCGCCGTCGGAGATCGAGCAGCGGCTGCTCTACGCCGCGGCGCGCAAGGCGCCGGCGATCCCGCCGGGCGCGATCCTGCGCATCAACCCGACGCGTCAGCCGACGTTCGCCCCGACCGACGTGAGCTACGCCGAGTTCGTCGAGGTCCTTCGCACGGCGCGCCGGCTGATCACCGGCGTGCGCGGGATCGACGCCGGCGACCTCGACGCCCCCGCGCAGAACCAGGCCGCCTCGGTCGACATCGCCGAGCTGACCGCGCGCGCCGACCGGGCGGACGGCGCCCTGCGCTCCGCGCTGAACGTGCTGACGCGAGCGCTCGCCACGCCGGCCACGACGGTGCTCGACGCGCTGCGCGACGCGATCATGATCTGCGCGACCTTCGGCATCGCCGGCGCGGTGCCCTTCTCCGCGACCGGCGATTCCCCCGCGGACCGCGCCACGCTGCTGGCGCAGGGCGCGTCGGTGGTGAAGGAGCTGGCGCAGCGCGCCGACCAGCTCGCCGCCCTCAAGGCCGGCTTCAACGCCGCGGCGGCGACGCCCGACGAGCAGCGCGATCATCTGATCGCGCGGCTGCGGGCGACCTTCGGGAAGAGCTTCGTCGCGCTCCCGCGCTTCACGGCGGCGAACTCGCTCGAGCTCGAGCGGGCGCTGGCCGACAGTGTGAAGATCCAGGACAACGACTCGCTCGCCGCCGCGACGTGGTTCCAGCGCGCGAGCCGCGTGCGGGACGGCGTCTCGCGACTGGACGCGTCGCTCCGCTACGCGGAGTCGCTCGAGACGGGTGAGCGGCTCAGCCTGCGCGTCGCGCAGCTGCCGTACCGGCCGGGCGACCGCTGGGTGGCGCTGCCCCTCAAGCGGGGGCAGCCGCTCTCGAGCTCCCGCTTCTCGCTCGTCGTGCAGGCGCTCCCGACGCTCGACGTGAAGCTGCCGATGACCGGGATCCTGATCGACGAGTGGGTGGAAGTGATGCCCAACCCGGCGGAGACGACGGGGCTGGTCTTCCAGTACGACCAGCCGGACGCCGCGCCGCCGCAGTCCATCCTGCTCGCGGTCCCCCCGGACCCCGACACGCCGTGGAACCTCTGGCAGCTGCAGCAGGTGCTGCTCGAGACGCTGGACCTCTCACGCATTCGTGCAGTCGACCCGGACACGCTCGACGAGGTGGGGCACTACCTCCCCGCGATGCATTTCGCGGCCAACGTCGGCGGCGACACCGTTTCGACCGACTTCGCCAAGCTGAAGTAAGCGGAGGACTACCAACGTGCCCTCAGTCACCACGTGGATGCGGCTCGAGCCGCGCGTGCGCAACGCCGACATGAGCACCGGGCTGCAGGCGCGCGTCTACGACCCGCTCTGGCTGCTCGCCCGCCAGTGGCAGTTCGGGGAGTTTCAGGCCGAAGACAACGGCTCGCCGGCGGCGGCGCGCTGGCGCGGCGAGGTCAGCCGGCTCAATCGCTACTACGCGGGCCCCCTGGCCGGCGTCGCCGAGGGGCAGCGCTTCGACGGCGACTCGATGCCGCTCGAAACGGTCGTCGAGCGCGAGCGCGTGCGCCCCAACCCGACCGACCTCGAGAAGCTCAGGCTCGCGGCGGAGGCGGGGCATCAGTTCCTGCGGATGCTCGAGCAGCAGACGACGTCGAAGAGCTACCGCGACGCGTTCAAGGCGAAGTACCCCTTCGCGCCGCTGCGCCCCGAGGAGCGCGGCGCGCTGGACGCCGACACGCTGAGCTTCCTCGACCTCGTGATGCCGCGCGTCCCCGACGGCCGCAAGCTGTACGCGGCGCTGGGACCGGCGCTGCGTCCGTTCGGCGGACTCCGCGGCTCGCTCCCCGCCGACCCGCCGATCGCCGCGGCGGACGTCGCGGAAGTGACGCTCGCGTCGACGTGGTGGCTGCAGTGGTACGAGTCGCTGATCAGCGAGCCGGCCGACGGCGGCAACGCGGCGTGGTCCGCCGAGCGCATGGAGTACACCTTCTCGGTCGGGACGCGCATGGCGGCGGGCGAGCGGGTGCTCACCGCCCGCGAGTACTACAGCGGTCGCACGGACTGGCACGACTTCGACCTGTACGTCGGCGGGACGCTCCGCGGCGAGCTCGACCCGCCCGGAACCGTCGTCACGCAGACGGTGGTGCCGGCGCCGGTGAGCTACCGCGGCATGCCGGCGGCGCGCTTCTGGGAGTTCGAGGACGCGCAGGTGGACTTCGGGGCGATCAAGGCGGGGCCCGAGGACCTCGCGCGGATGCTGCTGGTGGAGTTCGCGATCAGCTACGGCAACGACTGGTTCGTGATGCCGGTGGAGCTGCCGGTGGGCTCGCTGAGCAGCACCAGCTCGCTCGTCGTGACGAACACCTTCGGCGAGCGCTTCGTCATCAAGCCGTCGGCCGAGGCGGGCGCGCAGTTCTCGAGCTGGCGGATGTTCCAGCTCACGCAGACGTTCGCGCCGATCCACGAGCACGTCGCGAGCGACGCGAGCCTCTTCCTCCTGCCGCCGGCGCTCGTGAAGACGGTCGAGGGGCGCCCGATCGAGGAGGTGCTGTTCCTGCGCGACGAGATGGCGAACATGGCGTGGGGCGTCGAGCGCGTCATCGAGAGCACGTCCGAGCGTCCGCTCGACCGCTTCGAACAGCAGCGCTACGTCGTGACGCCCGCCAGCGAGCAGACGTCGGACACCCTCGCCTACCGGCTGTCCACGGACGTGCCCGACTACTGGATTCCACTCCTCCCGGTGCAGAGCCCCTCGGGGCTGCGCCTGCGGCGCGGGATGCTGCTCAAGGCGGACGGCTCGCAGGAGCTGATCCGCGCGCGCGGGCGGATCCTGGTCCCCGACCCGGCGAGCGGCGACGGCCTGTCGATCTTCGAAGAGGAGATTCCGCGCGAGGGGATCCGCGTCACGCGCAACTACCAGCTGGCGCGGTGGCAGGACGGCTCGACGCACCTCTGGATCGGCCGCCGCAAGGCGGTGGGGAGCGGCGAGGGGTCGAGCGGCTTGCAGTTCGACACCGCGAAGGCCGGGCCCGCCCCGGCGTCGGGCGCGCCGGGCACGCCGGGCGCGCCGGCACCGGCGGGCTGAGCGGCGCGGCCGCGCGGAACGAAGTCGGAATGAAGGCGGAACGAAGGCGGTGGGCGACGCGACGTCGCCCACCGCCTTTTCGCAGATCTTCGCACATTAGTGGTCCCTCACGGCCGCGGTCTCGCATTAGCCCGACCTAACGATGCAGTGTGCGCCCGGTCACGTGTGCGGCCCGCCCACCGTCGCCGGTGACGCGCCGCACACGAGAGCGCGTTACCTGTCACGCACGTAGTCGGTCTTGATACGGGTGCCTCGCTCGCCGATTTCGGCGGCCCGCGCTTGGCACGCGTTCCCGCTGCCGCCACACTGGCGGCCTTCGCGCTCAGCCGCAGAGATCCGCGCGCTTCCCACGTCGCATTGTGGAGGCTAGACCGTGAGACGTTTCGCTGGCGTACTCATATTTCTCGGGTTCGTCGTACTCGCGTGTGACGACCCCGCGCGCCCGTCGACCGGCCGCGCCGCTGGCAACCCGCCCGCGAGCGCGTCCATGCTCTCCTCGGGCGGCGCCCTCGGCGCCTTCCAGCTCCCGCTGCCTCAGGGCGTGGCGTACGAGCAGGTCGCGTACGGCGTGTCCGGCTCCGGCATCGCGGCCGGCTACGTCTACGGCAACGGGAGCGACGGCCTCTGCTGCGCCCTCCGCGCGACCGTGTGGCCGACCGCGGGCGGGGTGACCCCGCTCAAGGACTTCGGCTACGAGCAGGGCGCCATGGCGTACGACGCCGCCGACGATGGAACGGTGGTGGGCTACAGCTACGAGCCGAATCTCCGCGCCACCATCTGGCGGAACGGCGAGCCCACGGTCCTCGCCGCGCCGCTCCCGTCCGACATGTACGGCACCTACGCGTGGGGGATCAGCGACGCCGGCAGCTACGTGGTCGGCTCGGTGCCGGCGGACATCGGGGGCATCTGCTGCTACATGCAGGCCGCCCGCTGGACGGCCTCGGGCGACTGGCGGAACCTCGGCACGCTGCCCGGCGTCCCCGACCCGACGAGCGAAGCGCGCGAGGTCAACAACGCCGGCCAGGCGGTGGGCTGGGCGTACACGGACATGTACCGGTACCACGCGGTGCTCTGGGAGGCCGACGGCACCCCGCGCGACCTTGGCACGCTGCCCGGAGGGAGCGTCAGCGAGGCGCGCGCCATCAACAACGCCGGCGCGGTGACGGGCACGAGCAACGTCCTCGTGAACGGCCAGACCGAGACGCACGCCTTCGTCTGGACCGAGGCGGGCGGCATGCGCGACCTCGGCACCCCGCCCGACGGCTCCTACAGCCAGGGGTGGGACATCAACGACGACGGCGAGGTCACTGGCTACGCGAACGTGCTCGTCGACGGCCAGTACTCCCGGCGCTTCTTCCTCTGGACCGAGTCGACTGGGTACCGGATCCTTCCGGCGCCCGCCGGCGCGAGCAACCAGTTCGTGAACCCGAGCGTCAGCAACACCGGCTTCGTCGTCGGCAACGTGTACGCGGCCGACATGTTCGGCGCGTACCGCTGGAACGTGGAGGGGGGCGACACGAGCACGCACGCCGAACCCGACCACGCGCCGACCGTCAGCTTCGTCGCGCCGATGGATGTGCGCGAGGGCCAGCCCGTCGCCTTCGTCGCCCAGGGTAGCGACGCGGACCTGAACAGCACGCTCAGCTACGCCTGGGACTTCGACGGCGACGGCGTGACCGACGCCACGACGCCCGAGGCGACGTGGACCTTCGCGGACGACGGGCACTTCGACGTCGCGCTCACCGTGAGCGATGGCGGTCTGACCAGCAGCGCGAGCGCATCGGTCGACGTCAGGAACGTCGCCCCCGTGGTCGACGCGGGCGCGGACCTCCAGGCCACCGCCAGGACGCCCGTCACGCTCACCGCGGCGCTCTCCGACGCGGGCAGCCGCGACGGCGACTGGCGCTACTCGATCGACTGGGGTAACGGCGTCGTGACCAGCGGCGTCGCCAGCGCCCAGGGCTCGTCGGCGATCGCCGAGAGCTACTCGTACGGCGCCGCCGGCACGTACACCGCCACGATCACGGCGGCGGACAAGGACGGCGCCGAGAGCCGCGACCAGGTGACGGTCACCGTGGTCAAGGCGCAGGGGATGATCGTCCTCGGCGACCTTTCGCAGCGCTACAGCGGCTCGCCGCGCACGCCGTCGGCGACGACCTCGCCCGCGGGGCTCGCCGTGCACTTCTCGTTCAGCCGGAACGGCGCGCCGGTCGCGCAGCCGGTGGACGCCGGCCCGTACGTGGTGACCGCGGTCGTGGACGACCCGGCCTACGCGGGCAGCGCCACGGCGATGATGGAGATCACCAGGGCGCCGGCGGCCGTCGTTCTGAGCGGCCTGACGGGTCAGACGTACGACGGCACGCCGAGGTACGCCCGTGCGACCACGACCCCGGCGGGTCTCCAGGCCGTCGTCGTCTACAGCACGCTCGACGGGGGCGCGGTCGCCGCGCCGACCAGCGCGGGGACGTACAACGTCGTCGCGACGATCGTGGACGCGAACTACTTCGGCACGGGCAGCGGCCGGCTCGTGATCGACAAGGCCACGCCGCGGATCACGTGGAACGCGGCCGGCCTGACCTACGGCGAGGCGCTCGGCCCGGCGCAGCTCAACGCGACGGTCGCGGGCGTCAACGGCGCGCCGCTCGCGGGCGTGGTCACCTACACGCCGGTCGCGGGCACGTACCTGAATGTCGGCCCGCAGACGCTGCGGGTGCAGTTCACGCCGGCGGACAAGGCGAACTACGCCGACGCGAGCGGCTCGACCGAGATCTCGGTGCTGTACACCACCGCGGCCGGCCGCCGATTCCTGGCGCCGCTGGAGCAGAAGAGCGCCGTCAGGATCGGGTCCACGATCCCGGTCAAGCTCGAGCTGTACTACGCCGACGGCGTGACCGAAGTGAGGAGCGCGGTCCTCGGGATCTCGGCGGTCAAGATCAGCACGCCGTCCGGCGACCCGGCCCAGGAGATCACGAGCTCCATGCCGCCTGACGATGGCTCGATCTTCCGGGTGACCTCGGGCGGGCAGTACCACTTCAACCTCTCCACCGCGGGGTGGACGCAGGGCACCTACCGCATCACGGCGTGGCTCGACGACGGTACGAAGGTCGTGCAGGACGTCGAAGCCCGGTCGCGGTAGGCCGGCCGTGCCGCACGCCACGTCATTCAACCGACACCTGTCGAGAGGGATGGATCACATGAGACTCGGATCACTGGCGGCCCTG
>DATFPD010000409.1:0-13705 GCA_035265005.1 Gemmatimonadaceae bacterium
CATCGTCGCGAGCACCTCGCGGAGCTGCGCCGGCGCGTGCAGCGCTCGCGACGACGCGGTGAGCACCGCCACCGGCTTGCCGTGGAACTCCGTGCTTCCCACGAGCCAGTCGAGCAGGTTCTTGAGCGCGCCCGCCATGCCGTGCGCGTATTCCGGCGACGAGAGGAGCACGCCGTCCACGCCCGCGATGCGCGCGCGGAGGTCGGCGACCGCCGGCGGGAGGCCGACGCCGTCCATCCGGTCGAGGTCCGGATTGAACGCCGGCAGCCCCGCGAGGCCCTCGTAGAGCGTCACGTCCACGCCGTCCGGGGCGACGAGCCGCGCGGCCTCGAGCAGCGCGGTGTTCGTCGCGCCGGCGCGCAGGCTGCCGGAGATGGCGAGCGCGCGGCGCGGCCGGCCGCTCACACGCCGAGCCCGGGGTCTCCCTCGAGCACCTCCTGCGCGAGCGCCGGCCGCTCCCCCGGCCGCCAGAGCGCCGCACGGTGCCTCACACGGTAGCGCAGCGGGCCGCCGTCGCTCGCCTCGGTCCGCGCCACGGGCCGCGGGATGCACACGAACTCGCTCTCGATCCCGCCGCCGTCCACGCGCACCGTCGCGTACCCGTGCCCGCCCATGTCCACGAGCGACAGGTGCGGCGCGTTGTCGGGGTTCGAGAGGGCCCGCGCCCGCGCGAGGTCGCCGCTCGCGGCGTACTCGAGGCACGACCGCACCCCGTGCCGGAGCAGCATGTTGACCGTCGGCGCCGGCCGCGCCGCGCCGGGGCGGTCCGCCAGGAAGAGCGCGCGCAGGGGGTGGTCCTTCGGGAAACGGTGCTCGAGCGCCTCCACGAGGCCCGCGGCCGAGATGGAGCCCGTGATGAACGCGACCCCCACCGGCTCGAAGGCCGCGGGCGGGAGCGCCTTCGCCATGAGCCCGGCCCAGAAGCTGTGGCGGTCGCCGGAGACGCAGGCGAAGCCCGTGACGCCTGCGCGCGCGACCGCGTCGTAGATCTCCGCGCGCTCCACGTACGCCGCCCCGTAGTCGCCGCCGCCGAAGCCGGCGTAGCCCGCGCCTGGCCACGGGCGGCTCGTCAGGCCCGGCGGGAGGTGCTGCGGGTCGGCGCGGAAGTCGAGCACGCCCTGGCTGTTGCCCCACACCTTCCACGTCGCGCGCGACCCCCGCAGGCGCTCGAGGAACCACTGCTTCTGCGCCGCGCCGAGCACCGTCTGCGGCGGCTCGTCGCGGCGGAAGTTGGGCACCTCCTCGTCGCCGAAGCGGATCGTCGCCGGCGGCCGCCCGCCGTCGAACGCGCGCCCCGCGTCCAGGATCTCCATCGCCTCCTGCGGCATGAAGTTCGGGAACTCCCGGCTTCCCAGCCCGCCCGCCTCGGGGCGGCCCGTCGGCTCCTCCGAGCGGTAGCTGTGCTGGTCGGTGACGAGCAGGTCGAGGTGGCGGCCGAAGCGGAGCGCGCGGTACGCGGTCAGGCTCCCGACGGCGGCGAGGTTGTTCGGCTCCTGCCCCAGCCCGTGCGCGTCGAAGTGCTCGATCGGCGCGTCGGCCACGGGCGGCGCGCGGAAGGCATCCAGCGAGCCGTTAGGCGACGCGACGCGCGCCGGCTGGTACTCCCACCACGCCTGGTTCGCCGCGACCTTGCGCGTCTGCGCGGGGACGTTGCCGGCGCCGAAGTTCTGGAGGCTCTGCCAGCCGTTCCACGAGAACTCGTGGTTGTCCCACATGCACACGAACGGCCAGCGGGCGCGCGCGTCCTGGAGGTCAGGGTCGTGCAGGTACGCGCGGTAGAGCGCGCGGTAGTCGTCCAGGTCCACCGGGACGTGGAAGTCGCGGATCTTCTGGCCCCGCGGGTAGCGGACCACCTCGCGGACCGTGCGGTCCAGGTACCCCCGCGGCAGGTCCTCCGGATAGTTCACGACCTCGTACACGAAGTCGCCCAGGTGGAGGACGAAGGCCAGGCGCTCGTCAGGCGCGGCGCGCTCGTCCTCGTACATCATCCGCCGCCAGGCGTTCATCGCGCCGATCGTCGGGTCCTGGCACGAGACGAACGCGAAGCGCACCGCGCGCGGGTCGTCGTCCGCGGGCGCGGTGATCGTGCGGCCGACGCGGCTACCGGCGCCGCCCGGGTCGGTGAAGCGGTACCAGAGCTCGCGCCCGGGCCCGAGGCGCCCGACGAGGACGCGCACGGTCCAGTCGTTCTCGGGCGCGGCGACGGCGCGCGCGGTGGCGACGACGCGGGCGAACGCCGGGTCCTCCGCCACCTCCAGCGTGAGGGGGATCGGGCGGCCGTCGCCCCCCGGGCGGCGCGTCCACAGCACTACCCCGTCGGCGCTCGGATCGCCGGACGCCACGCCCTCGGGGTACAGATCGCGTCGCTCGGTCCAGGTGACGCGCGACGGGCGCGGGCGCAGGCACCCCCACGCGGCGCTCGCGCCGAGTGCGGCGGCGAGCGAGAGGAATTCGCGTCTGCTGATCGAGGCCATGCGGCCGAATGTACGCGCCGCGGGGCGGAGGGCCACCCCGCCGGCAATGAGTCAGCTTCGAGCGGCGGCGAGCGGCAACGGCAACGGCTTTGACAGGATTGACAGGATGCACAGGATCGGAGCGGATGGGTGCCCCGGGGAGACATCGCCTCTCGGGGCCCGCATCCTGTTCACCATCCTGTCCATCCTGTCAATCCTGTCAAAGCCGTTGCCGTTGCCCTTCGCCACTTCTGAAGCAGACATGCACATCCTCGAAGGCAGGCCGGACGCTCAGTCGGCGATGATGCCGCCGGTCAGGTTGGCCACCGCGCCGGTCATCGCCGCCGCGCGGTCCGAGGCGAGGAACGCCGCCGCGTCGCCGAGTTCGGCGAGCGACGTGAACCTCCGCCGGTGCGTCATGCCTGCGACCAGGCCGTCGAACTGCGCGCGCGTGACGCCGAGCGTCCGCGCGTGCAGCCCGAAGACGACGTCGATCGTCGCGGTCTCCGGGATCCCCGTCGACCGCATCGTGACCGTGCGGACTCCGCGCGGCCCGAGCTCCGCCGAGAGGCCGCGCGAGAGTGCCTCGATGGCCGCCCACGCCGGCGCCATCCCGCCGACCAGCGGCGCCGCGACGCGGGCCGGCTCGGGCGTGTGCAGGAGGATCACGCCCGACCCGCGGGCGGCCATCCGCCGGCCCGCCGCCCGCGCCGTCACGAAGTGCGCGCGCAGGTACGTCGCGGCCGGCGCGGTGTACGCGTCGGGCGAGAGCTCCAGGAGCGGGATCCCCTGCACGCCCGTCTGCGGGATGCCGATGGCGTTGAACGACACGTCGACCCCACCGGCCGAGGTCGCGGCGGCGTCCAGGTGGGACTCGACCGCGCGCTCGTCGAGCGCGTCGACCACGGCCGTCTCGGCGGACCCGCCGGCGGCGCGGATCTCGGATGCCAGCGCCCCGAGCCGTCGCGAGTCGCGCCCCGTGAGGTGGACGGTGGCGCCCTCGCGGGCGAAGGTGCGGGCAACGGCGCTGCCGACGGCGCCGGCGGCCCCGTAGATCACAGCGTGCTTGTCTGCGAGTAGCATCGTGGGAGTGTCTGGCCGAGTGGTGTGTGGCCGGCGCCCCCGCGGCGGCCGGCCCGTGTCACCTCTGGTACGGCGCCCGGGGCCGGCGGGATACGCGGCCTAACGAACGCGGACGTCCGCCGCGGGCAGCATCCAGGGACAGTGCTCGTAGTCGGCGATGGCGGCGATGCGCCCGCCGCGCACGTCGAGGCGCACGATCCCGCGCGCGCCCCAGACGCCGGCCACCGCGTACTCGGTGATCGCCGCCGGCTCGCCGTCGACCTCCGCGAGGACCAGCCGCCAGGGGGTCGTGAGGCGCGCGTAGCGCCCGAAGTAGGGCGCGCCGGCCAGCGGCCCCGCGTACCGGTCCGCCACGCGCACGCGCGCGTCCACGGCGACGAGCTCGCGCACGCCGTCCCAGTCGCGGCGGTTGAACCGCTCGACGTACCGCTCGAGCAGCGCGGCGACCTCGGGCCGCGCGGCGGCCGGCGGTGCGGGCGGCCCCTCGCGCAGTGCGGCGAGCTTCACGCGCCCGCGGTGGAGCGCGGCCTTCACACCGCCCACCGTGGAGTCCACGAGCTCCGCGGTCTCCTCCAGCGAGTGGCCGAGCACGTCCTTCAGCAGCACGCACGCGCGCTCCTTCGGCGGCAGCGCCAGCACGAGCTGCTCGACCGCGCGCCCGAGGGCGGGTCCGGGCGGGTCGTCCGGATCGACCCAGTCGGGCGCGATGGCTTCCGACTCGGCGTCCTCCCGTACGCCGCGCCGCCGGAGGAAGTCCACGCAGCGGTGGTGCGCGATGCGGAACAGCCACGGCTTGAGCGGTCGCGCGTCGTCGAACGTGCCCAGCCGCCGGTACGCGTCGAACAGCGCCTCCTGCACCACGTCCTCGCCGTCGGTGACCGAGCCGGTCATGCGGGCGCAGTAGCGGTGCAGGCTGGGGCGCAGGTGCGCGACCGTCTCGAGGAACGCGAGGTAGCGCGCCTCGAACGGCCCGCCGTCAGGCGATGCCATGGCCAGTCCGCGTCGAACGGTCGTCCACGGTTTCACTCCTGGCAGGCGGTACGCGGCGATGAGGCGGACGACGCGCCACACGGCGCGGACGCCCCAACCCGGTGTGAGTAGTTCGCGCGGCGCGGCTGCCAGGATACGCCGCTCGCGCGCAGCGCACGCTCGGTGACGTGCTCATCGCGCCGGCGCCGGGCCGCTCGGCCGCGGCGTCGCGCATGGCGCTGAGACGCCTCACGGGGGCTCCTCGGCGGGTCGTGAGGAAAACATGAGCCAATCCTGAGCCCCGGATGAGTCGCCGGGGCCATCGTGGCGGGATCATCGTGTGGCAGCGGACGGCTCCAGACGATGACGGATCGATCACGCCAACGGGAGGTATCGATGTCACGCACCGCGATTCGCACGGTTGCCGCGCTCCTCGCACTGCTCGGCGCAGGCGCCTGTCACGACTCGAGCAGGTCGTCCGAGGCCCCCACGGCACCGGGAGGCGAGCCCCGCTCTTCGGTTCTGGCGGGCGGCGAAGATCAGCCAACCTTCACCACCGTCGATGTGCCCGGATCAACGCAGACCCGGATCCTCGACGTGAACGAACCTGGCGAGATGGTCGGGATCTACCAGGCGGCTGGCGTCACCCACGGCTTCTTCCGTGACAAGGAGGGCAGGTTCGTCACCCTCGACCCGCCAAACGCGACGGCCACCTTCCCACACGGGATCAACGACCGCGGCGACATCACGGGCCGGTTCGACGAGGCCGGGACCGGACGCACGCACGGCTTCCTCCTCGCGGACGGTATCTACACGGTGTTCGACGTCGCCGGGTCGAACAACACGCAGCCGGAGTTCATCAACGAGCGCGGGGACATCGCGGGCAAGTACGCCGACGCGGTGCAGTTCCAGCACGGGTTCGTGCTGCGCGACGGCGTGCTCACGATCGTCGACGTCCCCGGGGCCGCGAGCACCGACGTCCAGGTCTACACGAACGACGGCTTGCACGTCGGCGACATCCGCGACGGCGCGAATCCGTCGATCGTCCACAGCTTCACGCTGGAGGACGGTGTCTTCACGATCTTCGACGTCCCAGGCGCGACGCTCACGCTCGCGCGCGCGGTCGGCAAGTACGGCCACGTCGTGGGCAACTACGTCGACCCTTCCGGCCGCCACGCGTTCATCCGCACGAGTGAGGGACAGTTCGAGCGGGTGGACTTCCCCGGCGCGCCGCGCACCGAGATCTTCGGTGCCACGAGAACGGGAACGTATGTCGGCTCATATACCGTCGGCGGCGTCGAGCACGGATTCGTGAGAGTGGCGCGGTAGCCGCACGCCCCGCGCCTGTTCTCTCGCCTTCCTGCGAAGGAAACCGTGCTCGCCAGGGCCGCCGGTCAGGGAGGGCAGTTCGGCGGGAAGTCGGCCTCGATGCGCGTCGGGCCGCCGGCCGGTACGAAGTAGACCGTACCGTACTCGACCGCGACGGCGCCCTCGTTTCTCACGTTATGCGGCGTCGTCCCCTCGAAGAACGCGGTCCCGGCGGTATGGACCGTGGCCCGACAGTCCGGGTCGGACGCATCGTAGATGGTGAGCGCGCCCGTCTTGATCACGAGAATCACGGGGCCGGGGTGCGTGTGCCACCCCGAGTACGATCCCGGCGCCGCGATCGCGCTACGCACCTGGACGTCCGTCTCGTCATGCGTCTTCAGCTCGAGGTCGTATCCCTGGAACTTGGACTGCACGTGGAACGCACCAAGGTTTCCGCGGGCGATGATCGTTGGCGTCACGCCGGAGCCCAGCGTCAAGCTCGGCGCGTTTCCGAGCGGTCTATCGGGCGATGCGGACGTGGGCGGCGCGGAGTCCCTGCACGCGATGGCGCCGAGGGGCGCCAGGACGAGCGCAACGCCGATGATCGGAATGCGAGGCATTCGACGACCTCCTGTGGACTCGGTCCACACGTAATACAGCGAGGGTACACGGGTATGACGACGCCAGGCGTTGCTTGCCACCTCTCGCCCGCGCTCCTACTATGGAATCGGCGGCTCATCTGCTCCTCAGTTTTCGATCATCTGGCATCTGATGCTGCGAATCGAGATGCTCGGCGGACTGGCGCTGACCGGCGACGACGGCATCCCCGTCGTGACGCAGCGCCGCCGGCTCGCCCTGCTCGCGCTGGTCGCGGCCAGCCGCGAGCAGGGCATGTCGCGCGACAAGCTCATCGCCTATCTCTGGCCGGAGAGCCCGCCCGAGAGCGCACGGCATTCATTGGAGCAGCTGCTGTACGGGCTGCGTCGGCAACTTCGCGAACCCCTCTTCCTCGACGGCAATCCGTTACGCCTGAACCCGACCGTCGTGTGGAGCGACGTCACCGCCCTCGAGCAGTCGGCCGCGCGGGGGGCGCTCGAGGACGCGGCACGGGTGTATCGGGGACCCTTCCTCGACGGATTCTTCCTCAGCGGCGCACCAGAGTTCGAGCACTGGGTCGACTCGGAGCGGCGGCGGATGGCGGAGCTGGCTGCGTCCGTGCTCGAGAAGCTCGCTCTCGACGCACGTGCTCGGGGCGAGCCTCAGCGCGCCGTCGATTGGTGGCGAAAGCGGTCGGCACTCGATTCGCTGAGCGGCCGCGGGGCGCTCGGTCTCATGCGCGCGCTCGTGGAGGCTGGCGATCGTTCCGCGGCGCTACAGCACGCGCTCGCGCACGAGACCCTCCTTCAGCAGGAGCTCGAGAGCCCGCCAGAACCGGACGTCACGGCGTTCGTGGCCGAGCTGCGCGCCGTCCGCCCGGTGGAAGGAGCCCCGGCGCACGCGGCGCGGCGACGCGTGGGGGAGCAGAACGGCGCCTCGGCATTGGCGTCACTGGCGCAGCAGCCGCCGCCGTTCGAGCTCGCCGAGGCCGATGCGAGCAGCCTCGCCGGCGACGAAGACCGCACGCCCTCGAGGCTCGTTATGCCGGGCCCCGGCGCGGGTCGGACGCCGGCGGCGCGCACGACGCGGCTGCCAGCCGCGTCAGCCGTGCTGGTGGCCCTCGTGCTCGGTGTGACCTGGATCTATGGGATGAGCGCGGGCGCCGACACGAGCGCATCGGCGCTCGACCCACAGCGCGTGGTGGTTCTCCCGTTTCGCGTCACCGGCGCGGATTCCTCTCTCGCCTACCTGCGCGAGGGGATGGTGGATCTGCTCGCGGCCGAGCTCACGGGCGAGGGAGGACTGCTCGCCGTCGATTCTCGCACGACGCTCGGTGCCTGGCGCCGACTCGGGCCGGCGGGCGGCGATCATCAGGTTCGCGACGAGGACGCGTTCCGCCTGGCCCGTGCCGTGGGCGCGGGCCAGTTCCTCGTCGGCGAAGTGCTCCGCACCAGCGACGCGCAGCTCGTCCTGAACGGCACCCTGCTGTCTGTGCCCGGTCGGAAGGTCCGCGCGCGTGCACAGGTTCGCGGCCGCGTTGATAGCCTGCCGGCGCTCATCGATCGGCTGACTGCCGCCCTGCTCATCCAGCAGGCGGGGGAGGGAGAACAGCATCTCGCGGCGCTCAGCAGCACCTCGCTGCCCGCGCTCCGCGCGTACCTCGATGGGTGTTCCGCGTACCGCCGCGGGCACTACGCGGCGGCCGTCGCGCACCTCACACGCGCGCTGGAGCTCGATTCCACCTTCGCGCTGGGTGGCCTGGCGCTGGCGTCGGCGGCGGGCTTCTCGTTCAAGCTGCGGCCCGGGGATCAAGCCGTCGGGGACGAAGCGTGGTGGACGGAAGCGGACAGCGCCTGGCGTCGCGGCGCCGAGGTCGCGTGGAAGAATCAGCAACAGCTGAGCGCCCGCGACCGAACGTACCTGCAGGCGATACGCGGCACGCACTATCCAAGCGGCACGCCGGCCCTGGAGCAGCTCGCCAACTGGGAGCGGACGGTGCAGGCCGCGCCGGACCGTGCCGATGCCTGGTACCGATTCGGACTGATCCTGCTCTATCAAGGACCGAGCGTCGAGGTGCGCGACTCCCGTGCGCGGGCCGCCACGGCGTTCCGGCGGGCGCTGGCGGTCGATTCGGGGTTCGTCGCACCGCTCGCCGGTCTACTCGAGGTCGCCGCGTTCGCCCGGGACACGGCGGAAGTGCGCCGCCTGGGCGCACGCTACCTCGCCCGCGACTCGTCAGGCGAGACTGCCGACTACGTCCGGTGGCGCGTAGCCACCAGCGTGAACGACGGGGCCGCGCTCCGCTCGCTCCGGGCCCGCATGCACGCGTTGAGCCCCGAGAGCCTCGGCCGGATTCAATGGACCAGCCAGGCCGACGGGATCGCGCTGGACGACGCCGAGCGTGCGCTGGCCGAGCTGCTGCGCCGCGCGGGGAGCCGGGTGGAGCGCGCGCGCGCGCTCGGCCAGGCCAGAATGCTCGCGCTCAACCGCGGGCGCCCACGCGAGGCGCTTCGGCTCGATGACCAGATGCTCGATCTCCAGGGACGCGCCTACTGGAATCCGGCGTTCCGCGTCGTGTACGCACTGTACTGGGCCGGCGACGCCGGGGCGGGCGGCGCGACGGTGCGCCGGATGGAGCCGAGCGCGGCGGCGGCACTGGCCAGCGGGCGTGCGACGCGCGCCGAGCAGCCGGGCTTGCTCAGCCAGCTACTCGTCAGTACGCTGTGGCGGCTGCGGCACGGCGACACCGCCGCAGCCGGGCGGACCGTCGAGCTGTTGCGGAGCTCTGCCCCCGAAGCGGCGCGGTTCGGCGGCCTGCGCCGCGCCGACCTGCACCGGGTGAACGTGCTCGAAGCGCTCGTGGCCGCGGCGGCGAGCCGGCCCGACGCGGCCGCGCTGTTGAATCGTCTCGACTCGCTCACCCTGCAAGGCTGCTGCGAGACGCCGCACTACGCCAACCTGGTCGTCGCCCGCCTCCGGGAGCAGCAGGGCGATGCGGCCGGCGCGCTCCGCGCGGTTCGTCGTGGCCGCTGGTATTTCCCGCCCGAGTACCTTTCGAGCACCCTGCGCGACGAGGGACGACTGGCCGCGCTCACCGGCGATCGGGAGGGCGCGATGCGAGCTTACCGTCACTTCCTCGCGCTCTGGTCGGATCCGGAACCCGAGATGACGTCGGAGGTGGAACGCGTGCGCGCCGAGCTCACCCGGCTGGAGCGACAGCGCTGAGTCAGTCCCTTCTTCTCCCCGATACGGCCGCCGGCCGCGAATTCGGTTCAGAAGCTGTACCGAAGCCCGAGCTGGAGCTGGTAGCTCGACTCGATGTTCTGGGAATTGAACCGGGGCCGGGCGGGGTCGTAGCGAAAGATCGGTTGCGCCACCGCCGGCACGCCAGGCGTCTGACCGACCTGCTCGAGCAGCGCGACGTTCGGCACCCGTACGTGGCCCCAGTCCTCGTCGAGCAGGTTCAGCACGTTGAAGACGTCGAGCTGCAACGCGAAGGCGTGCCCGCGCACCGCCGGGAGCGATTGCCGGACCGACGCGTTGGTGACGTGCGTCCACGGGCCCCGACAGCTGTTGCGCGCCATGATCCGGCCGCGCTGACGCCGCAGGCACTCGGTACCGGCGATGAGCCGCTGAAACGCGACCTGCTGCGTCCCGAGCTCCTGGTCGGCCTCGCCGTCGAACAGGATCTCCGAGGTATCGGATGCGTTCCTGGGCACGTAGATCGGATCGTTCGCGTTCGTGCCGTCGGCGTTGAGGTCCCCTCGGCCCGATCTGACTGACGCCAGATAGGTGAACGGCGCCCCCGCCTCGCCCACGTAGTAGATCGATACGTCCGTGACCCACCGCCTCCAGGGCGCCGTGTACGTGCCGACGACCACCGCGCGGTGCGGGATCTCGAGCGCCGAGGTGGTCGCCGCGACGTCGCCGTGCCTCCCCGAGACGACGCGGCCGGTCTGCCAGTTCACGTTCGCCTGAAACCCGGACGGCGGCGTCTGGACGTCGCGCACGCGCGAGTACGCGTACGACGCGCTCGCTTCGAGGCGGTCGGAGAAGCGCCTGTCGAGCCGCGCCGAGAGCTGCATGGAATGGTTCTTCGACTGACTCCGGAGGTCGATCACTTCGGAGAAGCTGTTCGACACGCGCTTCTGGGTGGCGCGGCCGTCCGGCCTGATTTCGCCGTACAGCACTCGGCCGTGGCGATCCACGTCGTCGGTGCCGGCGAGGTTCAGGTTGACGAACAGGAAGTCCGACAGACTCCTGCCATACATCCCCTCGAGGGTCGCGACGACGCTCCACGGGAGCATCCGGTCGTATCCGAGCGACGCCCTGAGAGTCTCGCCCATCCGCAGGTTGCGGCTCACCAGGTTGACGGGCCCGCTGGTGAAGCCGCCGCCGCCCGCGCAGCTCGTCGGCGGGTTTCGGTAGTCGGCGACGAATCGAGGTGCTGGCCCGGCGTCGGTCCGCAAGGTTCCGCACTGCAGCGTGCCGACGCCGCTTCCGTAGTTGTACACCGCGGCGTGCAGCCAGCCGAGCGGCGGCCGGCCGGCGAAGATCCCGACGCCCCCGCGAACTTGCGACCGCCGGTCTCCCGTCACGTTCCAGTTGAAGCCGAACCGCGGCGACCAGCTGACGAGCATCGACGGAACAGCACTCGTGCGCCGGCCGAAGACCGAGTCGACCAGGCGGTTGTCGGGCGGGTGGTCGGCGAGCGCCACGACGTCGGCGCGCAGTCCGAACGTCAGCGACAGGTGGTCGGTCACCTGCCGTTCATCGTTCGCGTAAACGTCGAGCTGCGCGCCGCGAAGCTGCGCCTCGGCGCCTCCGAAGTCCCTGGTCAGCACGTAGCGCTCGGCCGCGCCTCGCTGGAGCGAGTCGAGATTCGCGAAGCTCCAGGAGCCGTAGGACCCGGCCAGGCCGCCCCGCCTGATCCGGAACAGCTCGGCGCGCACACCTAACGCGAGCCGATGCGGGCCGCCGAGGGGTACGGTGAGGTGGTCGGCAATCTCCGCGCTCTCCTGCCGCAGGCTGATGCCTTGCGCGAGCTCGTTGCTGCCGGCGCGCAGCAAGGTGGTGTCCCGTCCCGTCGCGCGCTGCACCCCCACCACGACCAGCGGGCCGCTCGCGTTGGGCGTCCAGACCGATGGCACCGACGTGAACCCGACCAGGAGCTCGTTCAGGGCACCGTGCCGCAGGTTGGTGTAGATCTGCGCCGCCAGCGCCTGCTTCGTCAGCGTCTGCGTCAGGCCGTAGCTCGACAGCGGGAACGCCGCCGCCGAGTCGTCCCGCGAGAAGCGGATGTCCCGGGTGCGGCCGTAGTTGTGCCGAAGTACGATGCGGCTGTGCCACTCCGGAAGGGTGACGTCGAGTCGGCCGAAAAGGTTGACGAGCGGATTCCCGACTTCCACCTGCCCCGCCGATCCGGCCTCGAGCCCGTACGTCCGGAGAATGTCCGTGAAGCGGGCCACGGAATCTGATGCCGGCACCCGCGCGCCGCTCGCGGTGCTCCGTCCCACGTACGTACCCCTCGCCGGTGCGGTCAGGCGCTGGAATTCCGTCGCCACGAAGTAGTGAGCGCGGTCGCGCACTACGGGGCCGCCCAGGGTGAAGCCGAACTGCGCCCGGTGGTACGGCGCGTCGCGCAGGAAGGGCACGTTCCGCGCGAGCGCTTCGTTGCTGGCGTAGACGAACGCCGTGCCCTTCACGCTGGTGGTGCCGCGCTTCGTGACCGCGTTCACGAGCGCGCCGGCGAAGTCGCCGTTGCGAGCGTCGTAGGGCGAGAGCAGCACCTGATACTCCTTGACGGCCTCGATCGGGATCGCCTTTCCGCCCGAGGCGGCGCCGGCGGCGTTGTTCCCTTGCAGCGCCCGCTCGCTCACGCCATCGACGAGGAAGCTGTTGAGGCGCGGGCCGACGCCCCCGCCCGAGATCCCCTGGCGCGACGACACTTGGGGAGCGAGCTGCGCGAAGTCGTAGAGGTCTCGATTGCGGGCGGGGAGCCGGTGCAGCGTCGTATCGGAGATCGTCGTCCCGGCCCCGGTCCGCGAGCGGGAGAAGGCCGGGTCCGTTACGGCGATCACGCGAACGGTGTCGCGAAACGTCCCGACCGGATCGAGCAGCACGTCGAGTCGCAGGCGCTGCCCGAGCGTGAGGAAGATGTTGTCGTGCTCGACCGGGTAGTAGCCGATCCGCCGCACGATGACCAGATACGGTCCGCCGACCTCTAGCCCCAGGAGCGCGTATCGGCCCCCGCGTACCAGCACCTCCACGCCGTAACCGGTCGCGCGGTTGACCGCGCGCACGAGCGCGCCGTCCACGTCTGACTGTCGCTCATCGCGTACGCGCCCCTCGATCGCTGCCGTCGTCACTCCTTGCGCGCCGAGCTCCGTGCAGGCAACGCTCGCGGCGAGCACCGCGGACGAGCAATGCAGGGCGAGCCGCGAGAGGCAACGCAGGTACATGGGTCGGGCTCCGCGCCGCGCAGGGGACCATGGGACCGAGCAACGACGCTCGCCTCCGTCTCGAAGTTGGTAGCCCAAAATCGAGAGTCGCAAGGTGCCGCCGGTCTGCGTCCAGCCCCTTCCACGGTGGCGGTGCCTCATTTGCTGAAGAGGCTCTCCGTGTCCCTCTTCGACCGCCAGCCGACCACCCCGTACCGGGCGCACGCCATCGTCGTCCTCGGCCGCGGGCTCGAGCCCGACGGCTCGCTCCCCGCGCTCGCCAAGCAGCGGGTCGACCGCGCGGCCGAGCTGTTCGCGTGGCAGGTGGCCCCGCGGATCGTCTTCAGCGGCCGCTGCAGCCTCAACGCGCAGCGCGAGCCGCCGGTGACCGAGGCCGCGGCGATGGCCGCGTACGCGGAGTCGCTCGGGCTCCCGCGCCAGGCGATGCACCTGGAGGAGGAGTCGCGCGACACCATCGGCAACGCGTATTTCACGATGACGCGCTGGCTCGAGCCGAACGACTGGACGTCGATCCGCGTCGTCACCTCCGACTTCCACATCCCGCGCACCTCCTGGGTCTTCCAGAAGGTCCTCGGGCTCGGCTACGACCTCGCGTTCAGTCCCGTCCCGAGCGAGCTCGATCACACGACCGTCGCCCTGCGGGCGCGGGAGGAGAGCGACATCCTCACCTTCCTGGTCGAGTGGATGGGCGGCATCCCGGACGGCGATCCGCTCGCCCTCCGGGAGCTGATCTGGCGCCAGCACCCCGGGTACGCGGAGCATCCGACGATCTCCCGGGAGCACATCCAGGCGCGGGTGGACGAGATCGCGCGCGCGCACCGGAGCTCCGACAAC
>DATFPD010000410.1:0-11543 GCA_035265005.1 Gemmatimonadaceae bacterium
CGATTCGCGACGGGCCCCGGGACGCCAGTCAGTGGCGTCCCGGGGCCCGTCGCGAATCGCGGACCGCGCCGCGCGAATCGCTGCTCCTGGCACGTCCGCTGCACGCTTCCCGGGCCGTGCCTTCTACCAACGTCGCGCCTCCGCCGCTGCCGCCGGGGCGACTCGCGCGCTACGGCGCGTACCAGCTGCGGGACTACCTGGTGGATCGCGGGCTGTCGCTGCTGGTGCTCGCCGCGCTCCTGTTCATTCCCGCGATCGCCACCATGCGCGCGGCGTCGCCCGGCGCGGCGCCGGAGGACGCGGAGCGCCACCTGGCGCTCGTGCGCGGGATGCTGGACGCGACCGTGTCGAACCTGGCGTTCCTCGGTGCGCTCTTCGGCATCAACGGCATGGTCTCGGACGACCGCGCGAAGAGCTACTTCCGCCTGCTCTTCGCCAAGCCGGTGAGCGCGCCGCGCTACTACGCGCAGGCGTTCGTCGTGAGCCTGGTCGGCGTCCTCATCGCGCTCGCGGTGCTGCTCGGCGCGCTGCGGCTCTTCGTCGCGCCGTACTTCCCGCCCGGCGCGTTCGCCTACTACGCGATCATATACGTGGCCGTCGGCGGCATCGGGTTCCTGGCCTCGGTGCTCGGCCGGCTCGACTGGCTGGCGATGGCCGCCGTGTGGACGACGGCGACCGTGCTCCGGTCGCTCGACTGGGGCGCGCTGTCGGCGCTCAAGACGCCGCTCACCGCGCTGCTGCCGCCCACGCATCTCAGCGGGCCTGTGGGCCAGCAGCTCCTCGCCGGCGCCGCCCCGCCGCCGCTGGATGTCCTCTGGCTCGCCGGCTACGGCGCACTCGCCTTCGCCCTCGGCCTCTACCTCCTCCGCCGCCGCGCCCTCGGCGGCTCCTGAGACCGCGGTCGCTGGTAGTGGGTCAGCTCGACGCGCGACCGACGGCAACGGCAACTGCGTTTTGACAGGATGAACAGGATGAACAGGATGACAGCCCGCCGGGATGCGTCCCGATAGTCCCTCATCCTGTTCATCCTGTTCATCCTGTTCATCCTGTCAAAAGGCAGTTGCCGTTGCCCTGGCCGTTATCCAGCCGAATCGACCCGTTACGCGGCCGCTCCTGCCGTTGCTTCGGAGTGCACAGCCAAGCATCGTCCATCCATGACTCAGACATTCGCCTCCGCGACTCCCGCGCCGCCGGCGCTCGACCACGCGAGCGTGCACCGCGCGGTGCTGCCGAACGGCCTGACCGTCCTCGTGAGGCGGGACGACAGCGCGCCCGTGGTCGCGGTCGTCACCTACGTGAAGGCCGGCTACTTCGACGAGACCGACGACGTCGTCGGCATCGCGCACGTGCTGGAGCACATGTTCTTCAAGGGCACGCAGCGCCGCGGCGTCGGCGAGATCGCGAAGGAGACGAAGGCGAGCGGCGGCTACCTGAACGCGCACACGATCTACGACCACACGAGCTACTACACCGTCCTCCCGGCGTCCGGCTTCGAGGCCGGGCTCGACATCCAGGCGGACGCCTACGCCAATTCGGTGATCGACGCCGAGGAGCTGCGCAAGGAGCTGGAGGTCATCATCCAGGAGGCGAAGCGCAAGTCGGACAACCCGCCCGCGGTCGCCACCGAGACGCTCTACGAGCTCCTGCACGACAAGCACCGGATGCGGCGCTGGCGGATCGGGCGCGAGCCCGGACTGCGCGCGCTCACGCGCGACCAGCTCGTGGGCTTCTACCGCAACTTCTACCGCCCCGGCACGACGATCCTCTCGATCGTCGGCGACGTGGACGTGGACCGCGCGATGCGGCAGGTCGAGCGGCTGTACGGCCAGCTTCCCTCCGGGGAGCCCGCGCGCTCGCCGGGGCCCGCCGAGCCGGCGCACCGCGACTTCCGCAGCCGCGAGTGGTCGGGCGACATCGCGCAGACGCAGCTCCTCCTCGGCTGGCGCACCGAGGGGGCGATGCACCCGAGCACGCCGCTGCTCGACCTCGCCGGCACGGTGCTGGGCACCGGGCGCGCGTCGCGGCTCTACCGCGCGGTGCGCGAGCGCCAGCTCGCGGCCAGCGTCTCCGCGTACAACTACACGCCGACCGAGGTCGGCGTCTTCATCGTGCACGCCGAGACGCCGCCGGAGAATGCGGCCGGCGCCGCGCGCGCGGTGTGGGACCAGGTGCGCGCGGTGCGCGAGGAGGGGGTGGGGCTGCACGAGCTGGAGCGCTCGCGCCGCATCTTCGAGTCGCGGTGGGTGAAGCGGCTGGAGACGATGGAGGGGCAGGCCAACTACCTCGCCGAGTGGCAGGCGTTAGGCGACTGGACGCTCGGCGAGCGCTACCTGGAGCGCGTCGTCGCCGCGACGCCCGAGGAGGTGACGAAGGCCGCCCGCACGTACCTCGACCCGGAGCGGGCCGGGGTCGTGCTCTACCGCCCGGCGCGCTCCCCGGCGGTGGCCGGCCAGACCGCCGCGATGCGCCTGCTGCTCGAGGGCGACCGGCCGGCGCCGCTCCCGCCGCCCCCGCCGCGCCGCGCCGACCCCACACCGCTCCCCGGCGGCCCCGTGGCGCTGGAGCGCGAGGAGGGGCGCGTACGCGTCTACCGTACGCGCGCCGGCGTCCCGATTCTCGTCAGGCGCAAGCCGGGCGCGCCGGTCACGCACCTGGGCGCCTTCGCCCTCGGCGGCGCGCGCGACGAGGGCGCGCCGCGCGCCGGGCTGACGACGCTCCTCGCGCGGAGCGCGCTCAAGGGCACCGAGTGCCGCACCGCCGCCCAGATCGCCGAGGACGCCGAGCTGCTGGGCGGGAGCGTCGGCGCCAGCGTGGGCGGAGAGTCGTTCGGCTGGTCGATCTCGGTCCCGTCGCGCCACGGCGCCGCCGCGCTGGCGCTGCTGGCCGACGTCGTTCAGCGCGCCACGATCCCGGACGACGCCTTCGAGACCGAGCGCCGCGTCGCACTGTCCGACCTGGCGATGCTGCGCGACGACATGTACCGCTACCCCGTGCGCCTGGCCACCGAGGCCGCGTTCGCGGGGCACCCGTACGGCGTGGGCTCGTTAGGGAGCGAGGCGTCGCTCGGCGCGCTCACCGCCGCCGAGGCGCGGGAGTGGCACCGCCGCCGCGTGCTCGCCGCCCCCGCCGTGATCGCGATCGTCGGCGACCTGGACCCGGACGAGGCGGCGGCGCGCGCCGCCAGCGACTTCGCCGCGCTCACGGTCGCCGGCGCCGAGCCGCTCCCGCCGGCCCCGTGGCCAGCCGCCACGGAGCAGCGCGTGGAGTCGCGCGAGAAGGCGCAGACGGCGATCGCCCTCGCCTTCCGCGGCCCCGCCCGCCGCGACGCCGACCGCCACGCGGCGCAGCTCGTCGCCGGCGTGGCGAGCGGCCTCGGCGGCCGCTTCTTCGACGAGCTGCGCGACAAGCAGTCGCTGGCGTACACGGTGCACGCCTACACGCACGAGCGCGTCGAGGCGGGGATGTTCGTGTCCTACATCGCCACCGGGCCGGACAAGGAGGAGGTGGCCCGCCAGGGGCTGCTCGCCGAGTTCGCGAAGCTGCGCGACCAGCCGGTCACCGACGACGAGCTGGAGCGCGCGAAGCGCTACGCCATCGGCACCCACGCCATCCGCCAGCAGAGCGGCGGCGCCGTCCTCGGCGACATGGTCGACGCCTGGCTCCTGGGCGAAGGGCTCGCCGAGCTCGGCGCCTTCGAGTTAGAGACGTCCCGCGTCACCGCCGCCGCCATCCAGCGCGTGGCGCGCGAGTACTTCGACCCCGACCGGCGGGTGGAGGGGATCGTCAGGGGCGTGGGTAGGACCGTATAGGTACGAGTAGCTGCGAGTTGCGAGGTGCGAGGTGCGAGAACGGCCTCGGGCAGCATCTCGCATCTCGCATCTCGCACCTCGCACCTCGCACCTCGCACCTCGCATCTCGCAGCCGTTAAAGTCGTCCCTCCGCCAGCCCCCGCACCGCGCGCCTCACGGCCATTGCCGCGCGGCGTGTGCGGCCGGTGGGGGCGCGCAGACCGTCGAGCGTGCCATAGTCGCTGGCGTCGGCGGCGATCAGGCCGCGGACGGCGGGGCGGCTGGTGGCCCAGGCGAGCGAGCGCCAGAGCGCGCGCTCCTGGCTCGCCTCGCCATGGGCGAGCGGGTAGCCGCCAGCGGCGAACACCCAGTGCTCGCGAACGCTCGGCTTCGCGCCGCCGGCGGGCGCTGGCGCGGCCAGCGGCTGTGGCGATGGCGGGGCCGCGAGCAGTGGGTCCCCACCCAGCGCGGCGCTGTCCGCCTGGGCCGCGGCGGAGGCCGAGTCGGCGGTCGCGGTGGAGTCGGCGACGCGCGCGGAGTCGGCGGCGGCGCGCCGGACCTGCTGCACCTGCTGCGGCACGCCCGCCGCGAACATCCAGCGGTCCGCGGCGGCGAGCCGCGCCTCCAGCGAGACCGCGCCGCGGAAGGAGGGGAAGAAGGAGAAGCCGATCGCGTCCATCGGCGACCCCGGCGCCACGGCCCACGCGTAGAGCGCGCTGTCGCTCGCGCTGAAGTCCGCCGCCGAGACGCCCACCTTGATCCGCCGGTTCACCAGCTTCACGCGGCGCGACGCCTCGGTGAGGTAGTCGGCCCAGTAGCGCGGCGGCAGGCGGCCGATGGCCCGCGCGCCGCGTCCGTACGGCTCGTCCGCGGGGAGCAGGTAGTCGGGGCGGATGCGCCGCGCGATGCGCTCGACGTCGGCCAGCCGCGCCCGCGTGTACGCGTCCTGGTCGCGTCGGAAGGCGCGCCGCGCGTCCGACGGGTAGCCGAGCGCGACGATGAGCGCCACCGAGTCGCGCCGCAGCTCGTCGAGCGAGCGCGCCAGCGAATCGAGCGCCGGCCCGCGCGCGGCCGACGGCTCGACCACCACCAGCACCGCGCGGGCGCCGACGCTGTCGGCGAGCGCCATGTCCATGCGCAGCGCGAGCGGCGGCGGGCCGTCGCTCCCGCTCAGCGCCGGCAGCACCCTGATGCCGACCAGGAAGTCCCCGGCCGGCCGTTCCTGGAGCTGCGCGTTGGCGTAGCCGCGGTAGCTCAGCACCGCGCCCACGCCCCGCACCACCTCGGTGGCGGTGATGGCCGCCGCGGTCGCCGCGAACGCCGCGACGGTGACGCGCACCGTGCGGCTGATCGTCCAGCGCCCCGGGTAGGCGGGGGAGAGGAGCGGCACCGCCAGCGTGTACGGCGCCCAGAGCGCCGCCGACCCGGCCACGAGCCCGAGCGCGCTCGCCTGCGCCGCCGTCAGCGCCTGCGCCGGCGGCGGCAGCGCCACCCCCGCGTAGGTGGCGTAGCGCGCGACCGCCACCGCCGCGAGCAGCACGTTGTACGCCGCGATCGGCCCGCCGAGGAACGGCGCCACGAGGCGGCGCGCGGTGGCGTAGACCGCCTGCGCGGCGAACATGACGATGGTCACCGGCCACAGCCACGCGATCGAGTAGACCGTGCGCGCGGTGAGCGTGGACGACGCGGCGAGGTAGACGAAGAGCGCGGGGAAGAGCAGCAGCCCGCAGAGCGCGGTCAGCCCGGCGAACGGCCTCGGCACGCTCCGCAGCCGCGCGATGCGCCCCGCCAGGAACGTGTCCCAGAGGAGCACCGCCGCCGAGAAGGCGACGTACGCGGGGAAGAGGAGGTCGAGGAAGCGGCGGAGCATCGATATTCGGCCGGGCGGCGCTGTCATCCCGCAGGAGCGCCGCAGGCAGCGCCGCAGGCGCGAGTGTCGGGACCGCTAGAACATGCTCATCGCGAGGAAGCTGCGCAGCGAGTCGTTCGTCGACCGCAGCCGCGTCGAGAGCAGCCGCACGACCGCCCACAGCACCTTGTAGGCGATGTCGCGGTTGAAGTCCAGCAGCAGCTCGAAGTCCGGGCGGCTGATCGTCAGGCAGCGCGTCTCGTGGTTGGCGATCGCGTCGGTGGAGCGCTCGCTGCGGTCGAACACCGCCATCTCGCCGAACAGCGCGCCCGGCTTGAGCACCGCCAGCGCCTCCTCCCCGCTCCCCGGCACGACGCGGCTGATGCGCACCTCGCCGCCGGTGATCAGGTAGAGCCGGTTCCCGGGCTCCCCTTCGCGGAAGATGTACTCGCCGGGGGCGAACGTCTGCTCGCGGCACACTTCACTCACCCGCGCGAGCTCGCCGTCCTCGAGTCCCTTGAAGATCGGCACGCCGCGGAGCAGCTCGATGATAGGCGCCATGGAGTGAAGCTACAGACTGGTCCGTCGGGGGACCAGATCTCGCCAGTCTCGGGGGGCGGGTCGCGGGTCGCGAGTCATGGCTCTGTCGCGCGTCCCCTGATAGCTTCCCGCCATGTCCGACGTCCGCACCCTGCTCACGCTCCCGAACGTGCTCTCGCTCTCGCGCATTCCGCTGGCGGCGGCGTTCCTGGCCGTGCAGGGGACGACCGAGCGGGTGGCGATCATCGGCGCCGCCGGCGTCAGCGACGTGCTGGACGGGTGGCTCGCGCGGCGCCGCCACGCGGTGACCCGGTGGGGCGCCCTCCTCGACCCGATCGCGGACCGCACCTTCGTGTTCGCGGCCATCTGCGCGCTGCTGTTCAGCGGGACCGTGACCGCCCGGCAGTACTTCGTGTTCCTGTCGCGCGACCTCGCGACCGCGGTCGGGTTCCTCGTCGCGCGCATCATCCCCTGGCTCCGCCCGGTGACCTTCCAGGCGCGCCCGCTGGGGAAGGTGGTGACGGTGCTCCAGCAATTCGCGCTGCTGATCGCGCTGCTCGCCCCGCGCGCGCTCGACGCGCTGCTGGTCGCGATCGCGGTCGCCTCCGCCGCCTCGATCGTGGACTACACGCTCACCCTCTGGCGCGCCCGCCCGCGGTGAGCGCGACCGGCTCCGGCCGCGGCGCCGCGCTCGCGCCGCTGCCGCTGCTCGTCCTGCCGCTGTCTCCGCGCTCCTCTGCTCCGTCGGTCCCGCCCGCGCGGCGGCGCAGCAGGCGGTGCCGCCGGCGCCGCGGCCGCTCCTGCGCCTGGACGCGTTCGTCGCCCGATCGACCGCGATTCACGCCGGCGCGGGCACGTCCGCGGCGCTGGGCAACTACGTTCGCGTGGACCTCGCGGCGGGGGGCGGCGTCCTCCTCGGCGGAGGCCGGGACGTCGGCGCGAGCGCCCGCGTCGAGGGGATCGCCCGCTTCCTGTTCGACCCGTTCCTGCAGTTCCGCTGGGCGCCGTACGCCGGCGCGGGGCTCAGCGGGCGCTTCGACCAGGGCGAGGACGGCCGCGCGTTGCTCGTCACCGTCCTCGGCGTCGAGGGGCCGCCGCGCGGAGGGTGGCTGCGGGCCGCCGAGGTCGGCATCGGGGGCGGCGTGCGCCTCGGTGTGGTACTGCGCCGCGCTCGGCCGGACCGGCGGTGATGCGGGAACGCTCACGGAACGCCCGGCGTCTAGCTTGAGGACGCGCTCGCCGCCGCTCTCTCTCCCTAACGAGTCACCGCCATGGTCGAGAAGATCAACCTCTCCGAGAAGTTCGCCAGCTTCGCCGACCAGTGGAGCCCGAAGATCGCGGCGGAGCTCAACGACTCGTACGTGAAGCTGGCGAAGGTGCAGGGCGAGTTCGTCTGGCACCGGCACGACGCCGAGGACGAGCTCTTTCTCGTGGTGAAGGGCCGCCTGCGCATCAGGCTGCGCGACGGCGAGATCGACCTGCGCCCCGGCGAGATGGCCGTGATCCCGCGCGGGGTCGAGCACCTGCCCGTAGCCGAAGAGGAGACCCACATCGTCCTCCTCGAGCCCAAGACCACCCTCAACACCGGGAACGTGCGCAACGACCGCACGGTGGAGGAGCTGGACCGGGTCTGACGGCTGCGAGGTGCGCGAGGTGCGAGGTGCGAATCGAACGGCCCCGGGAAGCTACAGCTTCCCGGGGCCGTTCGATTCGCACCTCGCACCCGGCAATTGTTACCGGTCTCTTCCCTTCTTCTCGCTGCGCTTGTCGATCGTCGAGCCGCCGGAGGCTTCGCCGCCCCAGCCCGTGCTGCCGCCGACGTTCTCGGGGTCGAGCTTGTCGCCGTGCACCTTGAGCGGCTGCTCCTGCGCGCGGGAGCCGGCGTCGTGCGGCTCGGGGCGCGGCTGCGCCGGATTCGCCGTCTCGCGCGCGTCGCCCTTGCCGTGGGTGCCGTGGGCGCGGTCGCCCGCGCTCGTCTCGCTGTGGTCCTTATTTGCCATGGTCAGCTCCATTCTCCGTCGTGGGAGAGCGGATGAAGGCAAAAAGAGCGCCGAAACGACGAGCGCCCCGCGAGCCGGCGGGGCGCTTTCGATCCGCGTCGAACCCGCCGACGCGGCATCCTGCACTCGATCTATTCGGCAGCCGTCAGGCGGCGGACCCGGCACCGGCCGGCTCGGTCGTGGACTCGCTGGCGGTCTCGCTCGACTCGCTGGACTCGCTGGACTCGCTCGCGTCGGCGCTGGCCTCGGCGCTGGCCTCGACCGGCTTCGCCTTGGGCGGCTGGCAGAAGCGATCGCCCAGCACGCGCAGCTCCCGCAGCTGGTCCTTGCTCAGCTCGTGGTACCGGTCCTCGAGATACGCCATCGTGTCGTTGAACCACTCGGACTGGTGATCCGGAGCCGCCCCGATGACGCCGCACCGCATGATGTGCTGGAACATCTCATCGCGCGCCTGCTCGAACGGCGTAGGCTCCGCGACCTGCTGATGACGCCGACGATTCCTATCTTTGGCCATGAACCCTCGTTCTAGGTGTTTGGGAGTAAGTAAACAAAGATAACAAATTTCGGGGCATGCTTCCAGCTTCCCATGTGGAACGCACACCCCGCGCCGTTGTCTTATACCGCCTTCGAACTCACACGGTTCCGGGTACGCGGACGAACTCCAGCACCAGGTCGGCGAGCGCGTCCGGCGCTTCCTCGGGCACCAGGCGGCCGACGCCGGGGAGGCGGACCAGCCTGCTGTCCGGGATCGTGTTGACGAGCATGTCGGGGATCCGCGGGTCCAGCCAGCGGTCGTCCTCGCCCCAGACCACGAGCGTCGAGTGGTGGATGGCGCCCAGATCCAGCTCCTCGAGGTCGTCGGCGCTGATCGCGCGGGCGAGGGAGAGGAGGTGTCCCACGCCCTCGCGCCCCACGAACGGCGCCAGGTAGCGCGCCAGGAGGCGCGCCGGCATGCTCTCCTCGCGGGCCACGCTCCCGGCCAGCAGCGGCTCCAGCAGCGGCTTCGCGCCGAGCACGCCGCGCGAGATGCGCAGCGCGAAGCGGGCGGTGTTGCGCTGGAGCGTCCGGATGTCCTGACCCGGGAAGTCGTCGAACGCGACCGTGTTCACCAGCACGAGCCGCTCGACCCGCTCCGGGTGTACGGCGGCCAGGCGGAGCGCCACGCCGCCGCCAACGTCGACGCCGACGACCGTCGCGCGGTCGATGCGGAGCGCGGTCATCGCGCGGTCGAGGTACTCGGCCTGCGCCGCGATGCCGAAGTCGGCGTCGAACGGGCGGTCGGACTCCCCGTGTCCCAGCAGGTCCACGGCGAACGCCATGCACCGCGCCAGCGCGAGGCGCGGCCCGACGTGCCGCCAGAGAAAGCTGTAGGTGCCGAAGCCGTGCAGCAGCACGATCGGCGGCCCGCCGTGGCCGTACCGGTCGACGTGCACCGAGCCGGGGCCGACGGCGACGCGGAGGATGTCGGCGTCGATGGGAGCGAGGGGAGACGGGAAACGTCGTGCGGCCGGGCGCGCGACGCGCCGGCTCGCGCGGAAATGTAGACGGAGGCGTCATCCGCACAACGCCGGCCAGCGGACGCGCGTTCTCTTTTTCCTCCCCGCCCCCTAGTTTTCTGAGCGACCGGCGGAGGCCGCGCGCTGCGCGCCCGGTCCCGCCCAGCAATCGACGACAGCGGGTAGTCAGCGACGGGAGTGCGCGGGATGTCCGACGAGCAGACATACGACGAAGGGCGCGCACGCAACCTCGAGGCGATGCTGGTCGCGCTGGCGCAGCGTATCCTCGAGCTCCAGGGACGGGGCGACCTGCTGAAGCACGCCGGCGAGATCACGAAGCTCATCGGCGACGTGAGGAGCGAGCTCTTCCACTACGAAGTACGGGCCACCTACGACACGCCCGAGATCGCCGATCACCGCCACATCGTGGCGGAGGCGCAACGCAAGACAGAGGGCCAATGGGAAAAGACCGAGTGGACGCCGGACGACCCGGAGTCGGACGAGCCGGAACAGCCGTAGGTCAGAGCAGGGCGACGCCGAGCGCGGAGCAGACCCCGCCGGCCGCGGGCGGCGGGGCGCCGCCGCGCCGTGACCGCGCGCGGGGCGCGGGCGGCGGCGGGCGGAGCACCGCCGGCAAGTCGCGCCGCCGGAAGTCGAACAGGCAGTTCTACGCCGCGCTCGCCGTGCTCGCGCTCGCGGGCGGCGGCGTGCTCGCCTACGTCGCCACGCGGCCGAAGGAGACCGTGCGCACGGTGGACCCCAATCTCCCGCCGGCCAAGGCGGAGGGTTACCTGATGGGGAACCCGTCGGCGCCAGTGCAGATCATCGAGTTCGCCGACTTCGAGTGCCCGGCGTGCGGGCAGTTCGCCACCATCACCGAGCCGGACGTGCGCACGCGCCTGGTCGAGACGGGGATGGCGAGCTACCGCTTCTACGACTTCCCGCTCAACATCCACCGCAACACGTGGGCGGCGCACAACGCGGCCGCGTGCGCCAACGAGCAGGGGAAGTTCTGGCCGATGCACGACCGCATCTTCATTGGCCAGGGCGACTGGAACACGCAGGCCACGCGCAACCCGAAGGGGGTCATGGAGGGCTACGCGAAGGAGCTCGGCCTGGACGTGGGCCGGTGGGAGGACTGCTACGATGCGCAGAAGTTCCGCCCGCAGATCGAGGCCAACCAGCGGGAGGGCGAGCGCCGCCAGGTGGGCCAGACGCCGACGTTCATCATCGGCAACAAGCAGTACGCCGGCGGGCTGCCCTACGACGAGCTGAAGCGGATGGTCACCGAGGCCGCGGCGGCGGCCGGCGCGACGACGGCGGGGGCTGCCGCGACGGCCCCGCCGGCGGCGAAGAAGTAGGACGTCGATGACCAAGCGGATGGCGATCGCGGCGCTGGCGCTGACCGGCGTCTTCGTCTCGCTCTACCTGACGCTGTACAAGCTCGGCGTGATCGGCCACATGGCGTGCTCGGTCGGGTCGTGCGAGACGGTGCAGCTGAGCGAGTGGGCGACGCTCGCCGGCGTCCCGGTCGCCGCCTGGGGGGTGTCGTTCTACATCGCCACGCTCGCCGTCACGATGCTGGGGGTGCAGGACCGGTGGTCGGACTCGCCGCGCATCTCCCAGCTGCTCGCCCTGATGTCCGGCTCCGGCGTGCTGTTCAGCGCCTACCTCACCTACCTCGAGGCGTTCGTCATCAACGCCTGGTGCCAGTGGTGCGTCGTCTCGGCGATCATCGTGACGGTCATCTTCGCGCTGAGCGTGCTGGACCTGCTCGAGGTGCGGCGAGGCGTGCCGAGAGACGATGCGCCGGACGAGGAGCTGGAGGACACTGGATTCGTGATTCGCGATTCGTGATTCGCGAATCGGC
>DATFPD010000411.1:0-24293 GCA_035265005.1 Gemmatimonadaceae bacterium
TCGCCTCGCCGATGCTGAGCAACGAGGCGCTGCACCTGCTCGCGACGCTCGTCAGGCGGAGCGGAGGGAAGGGCACGTTCCGCGTCGACCGCGGGCCCGAGGCGCCGCTCGAGGGGGTCGAGGAGCTGTCGCTCCGCGCCGAGCGCGCGGCCAACGTGCGCGGCGCGGAGCTGATGGGGTTCGCGAACAGCGACTCGCCGCTCGACGGCCTGGGCGCCGGCGACGTGCTGGTCGTGGCCGGCGAGGAGCTCGCGTCGCTCGACCCGGGCGTGGCTGCCGCGGCGGCACAGAAGGCGGGCGCGATCGTGGTCGTCGGCACGGCGCTGCCGGCGTGGGCGCAGCGGGCGGCGGCCGTCCTGCCGATCACGAACATGGCCGAGGAGGAAGGGACGTTCACGAACGTCCACGGCCGTGTGCAGCGCTTCCTTCAGGCGAAGGCGGGCCCCGGTCTGGCCCGGCCGAGCTGGTTCGTCCTCGCGGACCTGCTGGGCGCGCTCGGCGAGTCCACGAACTATTTCCTGCCGGCGGACGCGTTCGCCGCGCTCGCGAGCGCGAACCCGGAGTTCGGTGGGATGAGCTACGACACGCTCGGCCTCAAGGGGAGCCCGGTAGCGTCGGCGCAGACGGTCGAGGCGGGAGCCGGCGCATGACGTCGCTCCTGCCGCTGTCGCTCGCCCTGTTCCAGGACGTGGCGTACGAGCACCTGCCGCCGTCCAGCGTCAGCGTCTTCCTGGTCTGGACGATCATCAAGCTGATCCTGTTCTTCACGATCTACATGATCGCCGCCGCGCTCGGCACGCTGGCGGAGCGGAAGATCTCGGCGTGGATCCAGGACCGGCACGGGCCCAACCGCGTGGGGCCGCACGGACTGCTCCAGCCGGCGGCGGACGGGCTGAAGAACTTGATGAAGGAAGAATCGCTGCCGGGGCAGGTGAACAAGCCGCTGTTCATCATGGCGCCGGCGATGTCGTTCATCCCGGCGCTGATGGTCTGGGCGGTGATCCCGTTCGGCGCGCCGATGCACACGCGTTGGGGGCGGCTGGACTGGGTGCTGGCCGACCTCCCGGTGGGGTTCCTGTTCATCCTCGCCATCGCGTCGCTCGGCGTGTACGGGATCGTGCTCGCCGGCTGGGCGTCGAACAACAAGTACTCGCTGCTCGGCGGACTGCGCTCCAGCGCGCAGATGGTGAGCTACGAGATCTCGATGGGGATGTCGCTGATCCCCGTGCTGCTGCTCGCCGGCAACGTCACGCTGAGCGCGGTCGTGATCCAGCAGGCGCGGATGGGAGTGTGGAACGCGCTCGCGCTCACGATCTCGTTCTTCATCTTCATGGTTTCGTCGTTCGCCGAGACGAACCGGCTGCCGTTCGACCTGCCGGAGGCGGAGTCGGAGCTGATCGCGGGGTACCACTCCGAGTACAGCGCGATGAAGTTCTCGCTGTTCTTCATCGCCGAGTACTGCAACATGTTCACGGCGAGCGCGATGATCGCGACGCTGTTCTTCGGCGGCTGGCACCTCCCGTTCACGAACGACTACCTGCCGGGCGGCGTGCCGGTGTGGATGTCGCTGCTGTCGGTGGTGTGGTTCTTCGCGAAGATCCTCTTCTTCGTGTTCTTCTTCATGTGGATCCGCTGGACGCTGCCGCGGTTCCGCTACGACCAGCTGATGTCGCTGGGCTGGAAGATTTTCCTGCCGCTCGCGCTGGCCTACATCGTCATCGTGGCGTCGGCGGTGCTGGCGCTCGACTACTTCGGTGTGCCGCGCGACTGGCGCTTCGGCCTGGCGATGTTCGCGATGAACGTGGTGCTGGCGGTGCTCGTGTTCGTGGTGCTGGACCGCGGCCGCGTCATCAGCCCGGCGTCCACGCGGGTGCGGCTGGAGGAGGTGCAGCGGATGCGGCAGATGAGCCGCCGGCGTGCGCTGGGGCAGGCGGACCTTTCCCGCGGCGCGGGAGACTAGGAGTCACATGGCGATCAACGTGAAGGTGCTGGAGCGCCCGATGGGGGAGGTGAGCTACGTGCGCGCGACCCTCAAGGGGCTCGCGCACACGTTCAAGCACCTCATCGACCCGCACAAGGTCACGGTGCAGTACCCCGAGGAGAAGTGGCCGATCTCGCCGCGCTGGCGGGGCACCCACCGGATGCTGACGGACGAGAACGGGAAGGCGAAGTGCGTGGCCTGCGGTCTCTGCCCGACGATCTGCCCGTCGAACTGCATCAAGCTGGTGCCTGGCGAGGACGAGAACGGGAACCGCTACCCGCTGATCTTCGAGATCGACGAGTTCCGCTGCATCTTCTGCGGCTACTGCCAGGAGGTCTGCCCGGAGGAGGCGATTCACGTCGGGCGGCATTACGAGAACGCGGAGTACAGCCGCGAGGGCTTCGTGTACGACCTCGAGCGGCTCACCGCGCAGACGCACCCGGTGAGCGAGCTGTGGGACCCCGCCGACCCCAAGGGCGAGTGACCGCCATGCGCGGAGAGATCTACCCGCTGTTCTACACGTTTCACTTCTACGTCTTCGGCGTCATCGCGATCGCGTCGGCGCTGGTGTTCGTGACGCGGAAGAGCCCGGTGGCCGCGGCGCTGTGGCTGGTGATGACCATGTTCGCGCTCGCCGCGATGTACGTGCTGCTGGACGCGCACTTCATCGGCGCGATCCAGGTGCTCGTCTACGCCGGCGCGATCATGGTCGTGTTCCTGTTCGTGATCATGCTCCTCAACCTCGGCCACCCGAGCGAGCTGGCGGACGCGCAGACGGGGTGGTGGAAGCTCGGGGCGGGCGCCGTGGGCGTGGCGCTGATCAGCATGATCGCGACGCGCGTGCGAGCCGACCTGCCGGAGAGCCTGCTGGTCCCGGCGAACTTCGCCCAGACCGAGCTGGCCAACCGCAACGCGGTCGGGAGCGTGGCCGATCCGCTCTTCCGCGCCGACCAGTACCTGCTCGCCTTCGAGCTGACGAGCATCCTGCTGCTGGCGGCGATCGTCGGCGCGGTCGTGCTCGGGCGGCGGAGCACTCCCACGCGACTGACCACGGGCGCGGCGACCGACGCCGAGAAGCGGGACGCGCGAGACCTCGCGGGGGTGTCCGGTGATTGACGCGTCGCTCTTCATCTCCGCGGTGCTGTTCACGATCGGCGTCGTCGGCGTGCTGACGCGCCGCAACGCGATCGTGATCTTCATGTGCGTCGAGCTGATGCTCAACGCGGTGAACCTGACCTTCGTCGCGCTCTCCAGGGCGTACGGGATGGCCGGTCAGGTGTTCGTGGTGTTCGTCATGACCGTGGCGGCCGCGGAGGCCGCCGTGGGTCTGGCGATCATCATCGCCATCTTCCGCCACCGGCAGACGGTGAACCTGCAGAACATCAACCTGCTCAGAGGGTGATGCTCCTCCAGCAAGTCGCCCAGGCGGTGGCGCCGGCCGCCGAGTCCGGCCCGCACCCGCTGGCCGGCACGGCCGCGCGATTCCTGTGGCTGCTGCCGCTGCTTCCGCTGCTCGGCTTCGTGATCAACGGGCTGCTCTCACTGCTCCCGGCCTTCCACGCCGGCCCGGCGGACCCGAGCGCCGAGGGCCATGATGACCCGCACGCGCCCGGCCCGGTTGCCGCGCACGACTCGGCGGCCGAGCAGGACCTGCCGGGGCACCACGACCACGGGGACGACCACCACGCGGTGGCCAGGCATCGCTACGCGGGGCTGGTGAGCATCGTCGGTCCGGCGGTGCTCGCCGCGACCTTCGTGCTGGCGGTGATGATGTTCCTCGCCATGCGCGGGCTGGGCCAGATGGAGGCGCCGTACGTCGCGCGCTACTTCGAGTGGATCCGGGCCGGCGGGCTCTACATCCCGTTCGCCCTCCAGCTCGACCAGCTGTCGATGGTGATGGTGCTCGTGATCACCGGCGTGGGGACGCTGATCCACATCTTCAGCGTCGGCTACATGCAGGACGACCCCGGGTACCCGAGGTACTTCTCGTACCTCAACCTGTTCGTCTTCTTCATGCTCCTGCTGGTGCTCGGCGCGAACTACCCGATCATGTTCATCGGGTGGGAGGGCGTCGGGCTCTGCTCGTATCTGCTGATCGGGTTCTGGTTCTCCGAGAAGGCGAACGCGGACGCGGGGAAGAAGGCGTTCATCGTGAACCGGATCGGCGACTTCGGCTTCCTGGTCGCGATGTTCCTGCTGTTCGCGAATCTGCACACACTCAGCTTCACGAGCATCGGCGCGCGCGCCGGCGACCTGGGCTACGGCAGCGCCCTGGTGACGACGATCTGCCTCTTCCTCTTCCTGGGCTGCGCCGGGAAGAGCGCGCAGATCCCGCTGTACGTCTGGCTCCCCGACGCCATGGCGGGCCCGACGCCGGTGTCGGCGCTGATCCACGCCGCGACGATGGTGACGGCCGGCGTCTACCTCGTCGCCCGCAGCGCGATGCTCTTCTCGATGGCCCCGGTCGCGAGCCTCACGGTGGCGCTCGTCGGCGCGCTCACCGCGATCTTCGCGGCGACGATTGGGCTGAAGCAGTGGGACATCAAGAAGGTGCTCGCGTACTCCACCGTCTCGCAGCTCGGCTACATGTTCGTTGGCGTCGGCGTGGGCGCGTACACCGCGGGCGTGTTTCATCTCGTGACCCACGCGTTCTTCAAGGCGCTGCTGTTCCTGGGCAGCGGCTCGGTGATCTTCGCGATGCACCGGGCCTACCACGCGACGCACAGCGCGGACGACGCGCAGGACATGCGGAACATGGGCGGCCTCGCCCGCTACATGCCCGTGACGCACATCCTGATGTGGATCGCGACGCTCGCGATCTCGGGCGTACCGTTCTTTTCGGGGTTCTACTCCAAGGACGAGATCCTCGGGTCGGTGTTCGTGCGGGCGCACGAGTCGACGCTCGCCGAGGCGCACTGGCTCGGGATTCCCGGCCGGCCGCTGCTCTACGCCATCTACGTCATCGGGCTCGCGGCCGCGTTCATCACCGCGGTCTACATGACGCGGATGATGATCTACACCTTCCTCGGGACGAACCGCACCGGCGACGCCGAGCGGCCGCACCTCGCGGAGGCGCCGTGGGTGATGACCGGGCCGCTGGTGGTGCTCGGCGCGCTGAGCCTGTTCGGGGGCATGTTCAATCTGCCCGAGGTGTTCCCGTTCAACTACTTCGGCCTCGCGCCGGAAGGCGCGCTGCACCACTGGCTGGAGCCGGTGGTCGGTAGGCCGTCGCTGCTCATCACCGGCGGGAGCGAGGCGCACGTCGAGCACGGGACGGAGCTCGCGCTGATCGGGGCCGCGGTCGCTGTCGGCGTGCTCGGGATCGTCACGGCGCTGGTTCGCCTGCGGCGCGGCGAGCGACTGGTGCCGAAGGCGAGGTCGCCGGAGGAGGTCGGCTTCCAGCGGGTGCTGCTCAACAAGTATTTCGTGGACGAGGCGTACGACCGGGCGCTCGTGCGTCCGACGTACAACCTGTCGCGCAACGTGCTCTGGCGCGGGGTGGACGTGGGGATCATCGACGCGCTGGTGAACGCCGCGGCGAAGATCTCGCGCGGCGTGGGGGGCATCGGCTCCTCGCTCCAGTCCGGGCAGGTCGGCACCTACGCGTGGGTGCTGCTCGTGGGCGTCCTGGCAGTGCTCGGCGCCTTCACTCTCCGCTCCTGACGCGCCCGGACGATGCACGACATCTTCTATCCGATCCTCGACCGCGTCCGCTACAACGAGTGGATCCTGCCGGCGCTGCTGATCATTCCGGCGCTGGGCGCGCTGCTGGTGATGGCGCTGGCGCCGCTGCTGAGGCCCGCGATCCGCTCGGCCGGGCCGGCGTCCGAGGAGCGCTCGGTGGACGCGGCGGCCGTCGGACTCGACACCGACGAGTGGGCGCTGGGCGGGCCGGCCCGCGCGATCACGCTCGCGGTGTTCGTGCTCGAGTTCGTGCTCTCGCTCGGCCTCTGGTGGTCGTATAAAGTGGGCGGCGCCGAGTTCCAGGCGATCGTGGACAAGCCGTGGATCCCGGACTGGGGCGTGCGTTTCAAGGTCGGCGTGGACGGCATCTCGCTGATGATGGTGATCCTCACCACCGCCACGATGCCGCTCGCCGTGCTCGGCGGGTGGACCAGCATCCGCCGGAAGCCGTACGCGTACTACGCGCTGCTGCTGATCCTCACGACCGGCATGCTCGGCGTCTTCGTCTCGCTCGACCTCTTCCTGTTCTACGTGATGTGGGAGCTCATGCTGGTGCCGATGTACTTCATCATCGGCATCTGGGGGGGCGAGCGCCGGATCTACGCGAGCATAAAGTTCTTCATCTACACCATGCTCGGCTCCCTGCTGATGCTGGTGGCGATCGTCTACATCGGCTTCGAGGCGGGGAAGAACGGGGCTCCGAACTTCGACTACGGAGCGGCTCGGGACATCGCGGCCCAGCTCCAGCAAACGGAGGCGAAGGTGTGGGGCAACGTCCTGCCCGTCTCGATCCTTCTCTTCGGCGCCTTCTTCCTGGCGTTTGCCGTGAAGGTGCCGATGTTCCCGTTCCACACGTGGCTGCCTGACGCGCACGTGGAAGCGCCGACGGCGGGGTCCGTGATCCTCGCCGGGATCATGCTCAAGATGGGGACGTACGGCTTCCTGCGCTTCGCCGTGCCGCTCCTGCCGGGCGCCGCGCTGACGCCGTGGGTGCGTAACATCGTGCTGGGGCTGGCGGTGGTCGGCATCATCTACGGCGCGCTCGTCGCCCTGGTGCAGCCGGACTTCAAGAAGCTGGTCGCGTACTCGTCGGTGAGCCACCTCGGCTTCGTCATGCTCGGCATCTTCGCCTTCACGGTGGAGAGCGTGCAGGGCGCGGTGCTGGTGATGATCAACCACGGGATCTCCACCGGCGCGCTGTTCTTCCTGATCGGCATGATCTACGAGCGCCGGCACACGCGCGCCATCGCCGACTACGGCGGGATCGCGCGCGTGGTGCCGCTCTTCGCCGCGCTGCTCACGCTCGTCTCGCTGAGCAGCATCGGCCTGCCGGGGACGAACGGGTTCATCGGGGAATTCCTGGTGCTCGTCGGGTCGTTCCAGACGCACCCGTACCTGGCGCTGATCGCGACCACGGGCGTCATCTTCGCCGCGGCGTACCTGCTGTGGGCGATCCAGCGGGTGCTCTTCAACGCCTTCGACAAGCCCGCCAACGCACACATCTCGGACCTCAACGGCCGCGAGATCGCGCTGATGGTGCCGCTCGTGTTCGGGATTCTGCTGCTGGGCATCTACCCGCGGCCGGTGCTGTTCCGCACCGAGGGCGCGGCCCGCACGTTCGTGCGGATCGCCGAGCAGGGCGCCGGGCGGCCGACACAGGCGGCGGCGGCGGAGGGGCGGCGATGAGCACCGTGTGGAACCTGGCCGACCCGCGCCAGCTCACGGGCGCGCTCGGCCCCGACCTGATCCTGATGGTCGGCGCCATGGTGCTGATGCTCTACGCCGCCTGGGCGCCCGACAGCGACGCGCACCAGCGTCGCGTCGGGATCGGGAGCATCGTGCTGACCCTGATCACGCTGGCGGCGGTCGTCATCTACTGGGAGCGCGGCTGGACGTCGACGCCCAACGGCGTGATCGCGGTCGACAACTTCCGCTGGGCGGCGGACGTCATCGTCCTGCTCGCGACGCTGCTCACACTGGCGCTCGCGATCGACTACAACTCGCGCGAGGGGCTGTACGCGGGCGAGACGCACGTGCTGGTGCTCTTCGCCACGTCGGGGATGATGCTCCTCGTCGCCGCGCGCGACCTGATGATCCTGTTCCTCGGGATCGAGCTCATGTCGATCTCGTCGTACGTCCTGGCGGGGATGAACCGGCGCAGCCCGCGGTCGGCCGAGGGCGCGCTCAAGTACTTCCTGCTGGGCGCGTTCTCGACCGGGTTCCTGCTGTACGGCATCGCGCTGGTGTACGGCGGCACCGGCTCGGTGAACATGCAGGTGATCGGGCAGCGCGTGGTCGACCTCGGCCTCTACGGCAGCCCGATCCTGCTGGTCGGGATCGCGATGCTGCTCATCGGCTTCGGCTTCAAGGTCGCGGCGGCGCCGTTCCACATGTGGGCGCCCGACGTGTACGAGGGCGCGCCGACGCCGATCACGGCCTACATGGCCTCGGCGGTGAAGGCGGCCGCGTTCGCCGCGTTCCTGCGCGTCTGGGTCGAGGCGTTCCCGAACATGGGCGGCAGCAGCGTGGACCCGGTCGCCGGCGGCGTCGTCAGGGCCGGGTGGTACTCGCCCACCTGGAACCTGGCCGTAATCACGATGTGGGCCGGGAACCTGATCGCGCTCTCGCAGCGCAACGTGAAGCGCATGCTCGCCTACTCGAGCATCGCCCACGCCGGCTACTCGCTGGTCGCGGTCGTGGTGGCGAGCCGCGCGCTGACGCCGGACGCCGCCGCGTCGGCCGCGGCCGCCGGCACCACGAACCCCGGCAGCGCCTTCCTGTTCTACCTGCTGGCGTACACCCTCGCGACGATGGGCGCCTTCGGCGTCGTCATCGCCCTCGGCAACGCGGGCGAGCGCAGTCTGGACATCGACGACTACGCGGGGCTCTGGTACGTACGCCCGGGGCTGGCGATCGCGATGAGCGTGTTCATGCTGGCGCTGCTCGGCTTCCCGATCTTCGGCGGGATGGGCTTCTTCGGCAAGTGGTACCTGCTCCAGGCGGCGCTCGCCGGCCCGAACCGGCAGGTCTGGCTCGCCGTCACGCTCGTCGTCACCAGCGTGGTGTCGACCGGGTACTACCTGCGGCTGGTGATGGTGATGTTCATGCAGCCGCGGCGCGCGGGCAGCCCGATGCCGCTGCCGGTGGGGTGGCCGACCGCGTTCGTGATCGCGGCCACGGCGGCGGCAATCGTCATCTTCGGCATCTACCCGAACCCCATCGTCAGGCGCACCCGCGAGAGCGCGCTGCTGCGCCCGACGATCACGCAGTCGCCGATCGCCCCGTCCCCCGCGCGCGGCCGGTTCTCCTCGGCGGCCTCCGCACGCTGAGCCGTTCGTCCGGCGGCGCGGCCGCACTCCCCGGTGCGGCCGCGCCGCCGGTCCGTTTCCGACCAGTCGATCCCATGACCGTCGCACCAGGCATCTTCCGGCAGTACGACATCCGCGGCATCACCGGCAAGGACCTCACCGTCGAGGCGGGCCGCGCCGTCGGCCGCGCGTACGCGACGCGGCTGGCCGAGCGCGCCGGTGCGTCGTCAGGCGGCCGGCTGGCGGTCGCGGTCGGGCGGGACAACAGGCCGAGCGGCGGCGAGCTGCGGGACGCGCTGGTGGGCGGGCTGACCGAGGCCGGCACCGACGTCGTCGACATCGGCGTCCTGCCGACGCCGCTGCTGTACTGGAGCCTGCACCACCTCCCGGTCGCCGGAGGAATCCAGATCACCGGCTCGCACAACCCGGCCGAGTACAACGGCTTCAAGATGTGCGCGGGCACGGACACCCTGCACGGCGAGGAGATCCAGCGCCTGTACGCGATCCAGCGCGACGGCCGCTTCGCCACGGGGAAGGGCACTGTGCGCCAGGAGCCGGGCATCATCGACCGCTACGTGGACGACGTGGTGTCGAAGGTCGGGCGCCTCCCGCGGCGGCTGAAGGTCGTGGTGGACTGCGGGAACGGCGCCGGGGCCCTGGTCGCGGGCAAGCTGTTCGACCGACTCGGCGTGGACGCCACGTACCTCTTCTGCGAGAGCGACGGGACCTTCCCCAACCACCATCCGGACCCGACCGTCGTCGAGAACCTCACCGACATCATCGCCGAGGTCCGCCGCAGCGGCGCCGACATCGGGGTCGCGTTCGACGGCGACGCCGACCGGATCGGCGTGATCGACGCGCGGGGCGAGATCGTCTGGGGCGACCACGTGTTGATCCTGTACGCGCGCGACGTCCTCCGCCGCACCGGGCGCGGCCAGCACGTCATCTTCGACGTGAAGTGCTCGCAGGCGCTGCCGCACGCGGTGAAGGAAGCGGGCGGCGAGCCGGTGATGTGGAAGACGGGGCACTCCCTCATCAAGGACAAGATGAAGGAGCTGCACGCGCCGATCGCGGGCGAGATGTCCGGCCACATGTTCTTCTCGGAGGGGTTCTACGGGCACGACGACGCGCTGTACGGCGCGGCGCGGCTGCTGCGCATCGTCGCCGAGTCGGGCCGGGCCGTCCACGAGCTGCTGGCCGACGTCCCGAAGTTCGTCGCGACGCCCGAGATCCGCGTCGACTGCCCGGACGAGCGCAAGTTCGGGATCGTGAGCGACGCGATCGCGCACTTCCGCGCCTCGCACGACGTGATCGACGTCGACGGTGCGCGCGTGCTGTTCGGCGACGGCTGGGGGCTGATCCGCGCGTCGAACACGCAGCCGGTGCTCGTGCTGCGCTTCGAGGCGCGCACGCCGGAGCGGCTGGAGGCGATCCGCGCCGAGTTCGAGGGGTGGCTGCGGTCGGCGCACGGCGTCTCGCCCCAGAGCGCGCACGGCGCGCACGGCTGACCCGCGCGCGCGGGCGTCGGCAGGTCGTCGTCCCATGACACACCGCCGCTGGTTCTTCACGGCGCTCGCGGCGGCCGCGCTCGTGCTGCTCGCCGGCCGGGTGCTCGCCGGCTGGTACACCGAGTTCCTCTGGTACCAGGCGATGGGGGCCTCGTCGCTCTGGCGCTCGAAGACGATGAACACCTGGCTGCTGCGCGCACTGTCCGCGGTCGCCGGAAGCGTGTTCGTGTTCATGAACGTGCTCGCGGTCCGCAACTCGGTCGTGTCGCTCTCACTGCCGCGACGCATCGCTAACCTCGAGATCCCGGAGGAGGTCCCGGGCCGCTACCTGACCGGCGCGGCCGCGTTCCTCTCGGTGCTGCTCGGCGCGGTGCTCACGATCCCGCAGGAGAGCACGAGCTGGACGCTGCTCGGCCTGGTCCGCTACGGGGTGCCCTTCCGCGACACCGACCCGTACTTCCACCAGGACCTCGGCTTCTTCACCTACTGGCTGCCGTTCGAGAACGCGCTGTTCTACTGGTCGCTGCTGGCGCTCGTGATCGCGGCGCTGGTGGTGATCTTCCTGTACGCCATCACGTCGAGCCTGCGGTGGGAGCGCGGAGAGCTGCGCGTGTCGGGCTACGTTCGCCGACACCTCGCCGTCCTCGCCGCGCTGCTCCTCGTGCTGCTGGGGTGGAGCTACCGGCTGGACCAGTACACCCTGCTGACGAACGGCACCGGCCCCGAGGGCGCGTTCGGGTACGTCGACCACCACGTCCTGCTGCACGTCAACGTCGTGCTGATGCTGTTCAGCTGGGGCGCGGCGGTGCTGGTGGGCTGGGCCGCGTGGACCGGACAGCTCCGGCTCGCCGCCGGAACGATCGGCGGACTCGTCCTGCTCTCGCTGATGCTGCACCAGGCGCTCCCCGCCGTCGTCAGACGGGGCGGACCCGAGCCGGACACGGACGCGCGCGAGCTCGACTACCTCGCCACCCGCGCCGCGTACACGCAGCGCGCCTACGCCGTGAATCGTCTCACGCGTGCCGCGCCGCGATCCGGGTTCGCGACGCTCGCCGAGCTTTCGCGAGCCGTCCCCGCCTGGCACGCCGGCGCGCTCGCTCGGGCCGCGCTCCACGGCGGTCGGGCTGGCGCGCCGAGCGGTCAGGTGGGGTGGCGCGCCACGAGCGCCGGGATCGTCGCCGAGCTCGTCGAGCGACCTGCCGGCACTGCCGCCACGCCTCCGCCGGAATCGGCGCCCCGCGCCGGCGGGGGATGGACGCTGCTGCGAGTGGACGCGAGCCGCGCCGACGAGCGCGGCGCGCTGGTGGGCGTGGAGGACGGTGGCTCGGCGCGCGGCGACGCCATTCCACTGCCGCAGCCGCTGGTGCACGATTCGGCATCGGGCTACTCGATCGTCTCGGACTCGCTCCGCGCCGTGCCGGCGGCGGAGATCGTCTCCCTCAGGTCGCGGCTCGCGCACGCCTGGAGCCTCCAGAACCTGCGGCTGCTCTTCGGCCCCCCGCCGAGCGCCGACGCGCGCATCGTCATGCACCGCGACGTGCGCGACCGCGTGCGGACGCTCGCCCCGTTCTTCCTCCAGGGGCGGAGCCTCACCCCGATCCTCTACCACGACTCGCTGCACTGGGCGCTGCACCTGTACTCGTACTCGCGCACGTACCCGCTGAGCCAGCACTTCACGCTCAGGCGGGACGAGCTGTCGCTGCTGCACCACGCCGCGACCGCGGTCGTGCAGGCGTCTACGGGCCGCGTGACCATGGTGCTCTCGGACACCGCGCTCGACCCGCTCAGCGCGACGTGGGTCGGGCGCTTTCCGGAGATGTTCAAGTCGCCTGACGAGGTTCCGCCAGAGCTCGCGGCGCTCCTGCCGCCGCCGACCGACGGGGCGCTCGCGCAGACGGCGGCGTTCGCGCGCTTCGGCACCCGAACCCAGGGCGGGTCCAACCGGCACGTCCCGACCGAAGCGCTCACCGACGCCGGGTCGCCGGAAGGCGAGACGCTGATCAGGATACCAGGCGCGGTGCCGCAGGTCGCGACCACGACGCCCCTCCTCGGCGCCGGGGACAGCGTGACCGCCATCGTGTTGACGACCGGCGGCGCGCGGCCGCGGAGCTGGTGGTACGAGCTGCCGAAGTCGCCCGGGCGGTGGCCCACGATCGCCGACCAGCTCCGACGCCGGGCGGACAGCACCGCGGGCGGCGCACCGCCGCGCGACAGCGGCGCGCCTCGCGGCCGGCTGCTCGCCGTTCCCCTGGACAGCGGCGCGGCGTTCGTGCAGCCGTTCTACACGCTGCACGCGGACGGCACGCCCCTGCTCGCGCGGGTGGCCGTGCTCGTCGACGGCACGCCGCGAGTGGTGCGCGACCTGGCGGAGCTCGCCGGCGGCGAGCGCCAACCCGTCGACAGCACGCCGCCGGCCACGCCCGCCGCATTCCGCGAGCGCGTCGAGGCGCTGTACGACCAGATGCGCGCGGCGCTTCAGCGCGGCGACTGGACGGGCTTCGGGCGCGCGTATGACGAGCTGGGCCGCCTGCTCGGGCGCGCCCCGCGGGCGGCGCGACAGTGACCGGCTCGCCGCGGGAGCGCTTGCCCCGCCATCCGGGCCCGGATAGCTTGCCCGCGGCCCCGACTATGTCCGAGACCAGCAGCACCCAGACGGCCGTGATCGCGCTCGGCGGCAACGCACTCGCGCCGAGCGCGGACCGTTCGACGATCTGGGACCAGTTCAGCCACACCCGCCGGAGCCTCGACCCGATCGTGGAGCTCGCGCTGGACGGCTGGGACGTGTGCATCGTGCACGGCAACGGTCCGCAGGTCGGCGACGAGCTGGTGCGCAACGAGGTCGCCCGCCGCGAGGCCAGCCCGCTCCCGCTCGGCGTCCTGGTCGCGGCCACCGCCGGCTGGATCGGCTACATGGTGCAGCAGTCGCTCGAGAACGCGCTGCACCGCGCGGGGAGCGACCGGCGCGTGGCCACCGTGATCACGCAGGTCGAGGTCGCGCCGGACGACCCCGCGCTCGCGAGGCCCACCAAGTTCATCGGCCACGAGATTCCGCCGGACCGGGCGGCCGAGCTGATCTCGGAGGGGGAGCCGATCAAGCCGGACGGGCGCGGGCGGCTGCGGCGCGTCGTGGCGAGCCCGGTCCCGGTCGCGATCCACGAGCTGGCCGTCATCGAGCGGCTGGTGACCGCGGGCGTCATCACCGTGGCCTGCGGCGGCGGCGGCGCGCCCATCTATTACGACGCCGAGCTGCGCGGCTGGGAGGGGATCGACGCGGTGGTGGACAAGGACCTCGCGGCCGCCGTGCTCGCGCGCGACCTGGGCGCGCAGCTGCTCGTGATCCTCACCGACGTCGACGCCGTCTACGCCGACTGGGGGAAGCCGACGCAGCGGCGGCTTCCCACGCTCACGATCGCCGAAGCCGAGGGGATGGACCGCGACGGCGCGTTCGGAGAGGGGAGCATGGCCCCGAAGGTGCGCGCCGCTGTCGACTTCGTGCGCCGCACCGGCGGCCGCGCCGTCATCACCGAGCTGCGCAGCGGGCGGATGGCCGTCCGGGGCGAAGCCGGGACGAGCATTACACCATAGGAGAGCCACGTGAACCTGCACGAGTACCAGGCGAAGGACATTCTTCGTCGCTACGGCGTACCAATCCCGCCGGGCGAGGTGGTGAACGACCCCGAGCGCGCCGAGCAGGTCGCGAAGCAGTACGGGGGCACCGTCGTCGTGAAGGCGCAGGTGCACGCGGGCGGGCGCGGGAAGGCGGGCGGCGTCAAGCTCGCCAAGTCCCCCGCCGAGGCGAAGGAGGTGGCCAACCGCATCCTCGCCCTCGAGATCAAGGGGCTGCCGGTGGAGAAGGTGCTGGTGACGCCGGCCGCCGACATCTCGACCGAGGCCTACGTCGGGATCATCGTCGACCGCCAGTCCAAGCGGGCGGTGTTCATGGTGAGCCCGGCCGGCGGCATCGACATCGAGGAGGTGGCCGCCTCGACGCCCGAGAAGATCCTGCGGCTGCCCGTCGACCCGCGCTACGGCCTGCGCAGCTTCGAGGCCATGCGCATGGCGTTCTTCCTCTACAAGGACGTGAAGCAGGCGCGCGCGGCCGCGAAGATCATGGAGCAGCTCTGGCGCGCGTTCGTCGACAGCGGCGCGTCGCTCGCCGAGATCAATCCGCTGGTCACCACGCCGTCGGGCGAGGTCGTAGCGCTCGACGCCAAAATGGTGATCGACGACAACGAGCTGGACCGCAAGCAGCAGATCGCCGTGCTGCGCGACGAGAGCGCCGAGGCGCCCAGCGAGGTCCAGGCGCGGAAGGCGAACCTCACCTTCATCAAGCTGGACGGGAACGTGGGCTGCTGCGTGAACGGCGCCGGCCTGGCGATGGCGACGATGGACCTGGTGAAGTACTACGGCGGCGAGCCGGCCAACTTCCTCGACATCGGCGGCTCGTCGAACCCCGAGAAGGTGGTCGCCGCGCTCCGGATCATCACGTCCGACCCTAACGTGAAGGCGATCCTGTTCAACATCTTCGGCGGCATCACCCGCACCGACGACGTGGCGAACGGCATCGTGCAGGCGACGAAGATGAGCCCCCTCAAGGTGCCGATCGTGATCCGCCTGACGGGGACGAACGAGGAGATCGCGCTGCGCATCCTCAAGGAGAACGGGTTCGAGGCGATGACCGACATGGACTCGGCGGTGCGGAAGGCCGTGCAGCTCGCCACTTCCCCCGCCACCCCGACACTGAGCGAAGCGAAGGGGAGGGGAGCGTGAGCATCTTCATCGACAAGAACACCACCGTCGTCGTCCAGGGGATCACGGGCCGCGACGGCTCGTTCCACGCCAAGCAGATGCTGGAGTACGGGACCCGGATCGTCGCCGGCGTGACCCCGGGGAAGGGCGGGCAGAGCTTCGAGGGCAGCGTCCCCGTGTTCAACACGGTGTACGACGCCGTGCAGGCCACCGGCGCCAACACCAGCGTCATCTACGTCCCGCCTAACGGTGCGGCCGACGCGATGATGGAGGCGGCGGACGCCGGCGTGAAGCTGGTCGTCTGCATCACCGAGGGCGTCCCGGTGCTGGACATGACCCGCGTCTACCCGTTCATCCGCGAGAAGGGTGCGCGCCTCATCGGCCCGAACTGCCCGGGGCTCATCACGCCGGGCCAGTCGAAGGTCGGCATCATCCCGGGGCACATCTGCACCCCGGGGCCGGTGGGCGTCGTCAGCCGCTCGGGCACGCTCACCTACGAGGTCGTCTTTCAGCTGACCCGCGCCGGCATCGGCCAGACGACCTGCGTCGGCATCGGCGGCGACCCGATCAACGGCACCAACTTCATCGACTGCCTGGAGGCGTTCGAGAAGGACCCGAATACGCGCGCCGTGGCGATCATGGGCGAGATCGGCGGCACCGACGAGCAGGAGGCCGCGCGCTTCGTGAAGGAGAAGATGACCAAGCCGGTCGTCGGCTTCATCGCCGGCCAGACCGCCCCGCCGGGGCGCCGGATGGGGCACGCCGGCGCGATCATTTCCGGCTCCGCGGGAACGGCGGCCGAGAAGATCCAGTCGTTCCACGACGCGGGGATGGGCGTGGCGAAGCGCCCGGTGGACTTCGTGCCGCTCATCAAGGAGCGGCTCTGAGCCTCGGCGCCGCGTGAACCTCGGGCAGCTCATCACCGCCGAGCGGGCGGTCGTCCCGCTCGGCGCCGCGACGGTCACCGACGCCGCCGAGGCACTGGTCGAGCGACTGTCCGCCGCCGGCGCGCTCGCCAGCCCCGAGAAGCTGCGCGAGCGCGTCACCGAGGAGCGCGCCGAGGACATCGTCGCCATGGGGGACCGCGCGTTCCTCGTGCACTATCGCACGGACGCCGTCGCCGACCTGGCGGTAGCCATTGGCACTTCGCCGGTGCCGATCTGCCGCGACCTCGGCGACGAGGGCGACCGGCAGTGCGCGCACGTGGTGCTGCTCATCGCCGCGCCGCCGCGGCTGGCCACCCGCTACCTCCAGCTCCTGGGCGCGTTCGCCAGATTTCTCTCCAGCGCCGAGCGCGTCGACGCGCTGCTCGCGGCGCGCACCCCGCGCGAGCTCGCGGCGCTGCCGCTGTTCGCCGAGTACGACATCCCCGAGCAGCTCGCGGTGCGCGACATCATGACGCGGCAGCCGCGCACGGTCGGGCCGGACCTGCCGCTGGCCGAGGCCGCGCGCACCATGCTTCGAGAGGGGCTGGGCGGGCTGCCGGTGGTGGACAGCGACGGCCGCGTGGTGGGCATGCTCAGCGAGCGCGAGCTCATGCGGCATCTGCTCACCAGCTCGCTCAACACCGGCGGGCCGCGCCCGCTGGCGTCGCAGCCCATCGGGCGGCGCACCGTCCGCGACGTGATGACCCGGCAGGTGCTCTGCGTCTCCCCCGACCAGCCCGTGGCGGAGGTCGCGTCGCTCATGTCGAACAAGGACGTCGAACGGGTGCCGGTCGTGCGCGAGGGGTGCCTGGTCGGCTTCCTGACGCGCGGGGACATCGTTCGCAAACTCATAGGATCGTGACCATGCCAGGCAATCGTACGCTGACCATCATCAAGCCCGACGCCTTCGGGGCCGGGAAGGCCGGCCAGATCATCGCCCACCTGGAGAAGGAGGGCTACCGCGTCCTCGCCTCGCGGGTGATGCGGATGACCGAGGCGCAGGCGAGCGAGTTCTACGCTGTCCACCGGGAACGGCCGTTCTACAAGTCGCTGGTGTCGTTCATGACCTCGGGCAAGTGCATGCCGATCGTGCTCGAGAAGGACGACGCCGTGGCGTCGCTCCGGAAGAGCATCGGCGCCACCGACCCGGCGCAGGCCGAGCCCGGCACGGTGCGGAAGCTCTACGCCGAGTCGAAGGAGCGGAACGCGATCCACGCCTCGGACTCGGACGAGAACGCGGAACGGGAAGCCAGCTTCTTTTTTGCGGACGTGGATTTGTTGTAGGGGCGAGGCCTGCCTCGCCCCTACACGCGCGCTGGGCGACGCAGGCGTCGGGGCGAGGCAGGCGTCGGGGCGAGGCAGGCGTCGGGGCGACGCAGGCGTCGGGGCGACGCAGGCGTCGCCCCTAAGTTCTCGCCACTCCGCGACTTGAATCTCCCTACCCGGCGCCCTAGATTGGTTGGCTATGCTGTCGTTCGACACCCGATCGCTCGAGGAGAAGGCGGTCCAGGTAGACGGGCAGTTGGCCTCCGACGATCCGGTGTGGAAGGAGGAGGACCCGCGTCCCGTCGAGCCCGTGCAGGTCACCGGGCGCCTCTCGACCGCCGGTCCCGGGCGCTACTACTTCAGCGGACGCATCGAAGGGACGGCGGCGGCCGAGTGTCGCCGCTGCCTGACGGAGTTGCGGGCGTCGGTCGACGAAGACGTACAGCTCATCTTCGTCGAGCCCGGCACCGAGGACGCTGACGACCCGGACATGTTCCCGGTCGACGAGCGCACCGGCGAGGTGGATCTCCGCCCCGCCGTGCGCGAGCACTGGCTGCTCTCGGTTCCGGGCTACGCCCTCTGCCGCGAGGACTGCCAGGGCTTCTGCCCGACCTGCGGCACCGATCGAAACAATGGGTCGTGCGACTGCGCGCCGACCTCGACGGACCCGCGCTGGGATGCGCTCCGGAATCACGGACGCAGCGCGGACTGACTACCGACCATTCATCCGGAGCATAGAGACTTCCATGGCCGTACCCAAGCGACGCACATCGAAGCGGAAGAAGCGCGCCCGCAACACGCACAAGGCCGCCGCGCCGATCGTGCTGCAGAGCTGTCCGCGCTGTCAGAGCCCGAAGCGCCCGCACCGCGTCTGCGAGGAGTGCGGCTACTACGCCGGTGAGCAGCGGGTAGCGGCGAAGGAAGCCTAGCCTTGGCGCGGATCGCGTTGGACGCGATGGGGGGCGACTTCGCCCCCCAGGCGACCGTGGCGGGCGCGCTGCTCGCCCTCGCCGAGCTCGATCCGTTACACACCCTGCTGCTCGTCGGCCGAAGGGCCGTGATCGACGAGCAGCTCGAGACGCTGCTCCGCGGGGAGCACGCGTCGCTCGCCTCCCAACGCGACCGGCTCCAGATCGTCGACGCCCCCGACGTCATCGAGATGTCGGACAAGCCCACGATCGCACTCAAACCGTCCAAGCAGCACAGCTCGATGGTCGTCGGCCTGCGGCTCCAAGCGGAGGGGCAGGCCGACGCGTTTGTGTCCGCGGGAAACACCGGCGCGCAGATGGCGGCGTCCACCGTCATCCTCAAGCTGCACCCCGGGCTCAACCGGCCGGCGATCGGCACCATCTTCCCGACCGCCCGCGAGCCGGTCGTCGTCCTCGATTCCGGCGCGAACGTCGACTGCTCGGCCGAAGAATTGGTGCAATTCGCACGGCTCGGTTCAGTCTATGCCGAAGACATCCTCGGCCGGAAAAATCCGTCGGTGGGTCTCCTCAGCATCGGCGAGGAGCCGGAGAAGGGGAACGCAGCCGTGAAGGAGGCGAACCAGCTGCTCCGCGCCGCCGCGGGTCTCAACTTCCACGGGAACGTCGAGGGCCGAGACCTGCCGGCCGGGGCGAGCGATCGCGGCCGGATCGACGTCGTGGTCTGCGACGGGTTCGTCGGAAACGTGGTCCTGAAGTTCTACGAGGGGCTGGCGCCGGTCCTCATCGGGATGGTCGCGAAGCACACGGGCCTAGAGCGGGAGCAGCTGGTGAAGTCGTTCCGCAACCTCGACTACAGCGAATACGGCGGCGCCCCCCTCCTCGGCGTGAAGGGCGTCAGCATCATCTCGCACGGCAAGTCGAACGCGCGCGCCATCAAGAACGCGCTCCTGGTGGGGCTGCGCGCCGCCGAATCGCGCATGAGCGACCACATCGGCCGCCGGCTGGCCGACGCCACGGCGGCGGCCGAGTCGACCGAGGCGGAGCGCGCATGAGGCGCCCGAGCGTCTGCATCGCCGGCACCGGGCGCGGCCTCCCGGCCGGCATCATGACGAATCACGACTTCGGCAAGGTCGGGATCGAGACCTCGCACGAGTGGATCTTCGAGCGTACCGGCATCGTCCAGCGGCACATCACCGAGAAGACCGAGACGACGACCGTCCTGGCCGCGGCCGCGTCGCGGACCGCCATGGAGCGCGCCGGCGTCCACGCGGGCGAGGTCGACCTCATCGTGCTGAGCACGGCGACCCCCGACCGGCTCTTGCCGGCGACGGCGGTGGACGTGCAGGCCGCACTCGGGGCCACGCGCGCGGCCGCCTTCGACGTCTCGGCGGCCTGCTCCGGGTGGCTCTACGGGCTGAGCGTCGCCGAGGGACTCATGACGACGGGCAACGCCGAGACGGTGCTGGTGGTCGGGGCCGAGAAGATGAGCTCGATCGTCGACTGGCAGGACCGCTCGACCTGCGTTCTCTTCGGCGACGGCGCGGGCGCCGCGGTGCTCAAGCGCAGCCACAAGAAGGGGATCCTGTCGTCCTTCATGCGCAGCGACGGCACCCTGGCCGAGCTGCTCTACCGCCCGGCCGGCGGCGCCTGCTCCCCATTCTGCGAGGACGTGCTCAAGGACCGTACGCACTACGTGAAGATGGCCGGGCGCGAGGTGTTCAAGCACGCCGTGCGGTCCATGGCCGAGGCGGCCGACCGGGCGCTCGACGGGGCCCGGCTGACCGGCAACGACGTCGACCTCATGATCCCGCACCAGGCGAACGTGCGGATCATCGAGGCGACGGCCAAGCACGCGCACATCTCGATGGACAAGGTCTACGTCAACGTGGACCGCTACGGCAACACCTCGTCCGCCTCCATCCCGATCGCGCTCGACGAGGCGATCGAGACCGGGCGGATCGGCGAGGGCGCGAACGTGCTGCTGGTGGCGTTCGGCGCGGGCTTCACCTGGGCCTCAATGGTCATCCGGTTTTGAGCACCGACATCGTCCTGCTCTTTCCGGGGCAGGGGTCACAGAAGCCGGGCATGGGCAAGGACCTCGCCGACGCGTTCCCCGCGGCAAGGGCGGTGTTCGAGGAGGTGGACGCGACGCTCGGCGCGCCGATCAGCCGGCTGTGCTTCGAGGGGCCCGCGGACGAGCTGACGCTCACGCATAACGCGCAGCCCGCGCTCCTCGCCCACGGGGCCGCCGTCTGGGCGGTGGCGCGGGAGCGGCTGGCGGGGCGCGTGCGCGCGGCCGCCGGACACTCGCTAGGCGAGTTCACCGCGTACCACGCCGCCGGCTCGCTCTCGCTCGCCGACTCGGCGAGTCTCGTCAGGCGCCGCGGCGAGCTGATGTACCGGACCGGCACCGAGCGCCCCGGCGCCATGGGCGCCGTCCTCGGCCAGCTCGGAACGCCGGTCGACGACATCTGCGCCCAGGCCTCCGCGGAGGCGGGGCTGGTGGTGCCGGCGAACTACAACAACGCCGAGCAGGTCGTCGTCTCGGGCGAGGTCTCCGGCGTGGACCGCGCGCTCGAGCTCGCGAAGGCGGCCGGCGCCAAGCGCGCGGTGCGCCTCAACGTCAGCGGCGCCTTCCACTCGCCGCTCATGGAGCCCGCGGTAGCCGGGCTGCGCGAGGCACTCGCCGCGCGGCCGCCCGCCGACCCCGGCTTTCCGGTCTACTCGAACGTCACCGAGCAGCCCGTGGAGCGCGGGAGCCAGGCCGCGGAGCTCCTCGCCCGGCAGCTCACCTCGCCCGTGCGCTGGCAGGGACTCGTGCGCAACATCGCCGCCGCGTACCCCGGCGCGCTCTTCGTCGAGATGGGACCTGGCAACGTGCTCACCGGACTGATGAAGCGGATCGCACCGGACGCGACTGTCGCGACCTGCGGCACCGCCGCCGACGTCGAGAAGCTGCTCCTGCAGGTGGCGTGAATGCGCGTCGATCTCACCGGCAAGGTCGCCCTCGTCACCGGCAGCACCCGCGGCATCGGCCGCGCCATCGCCACGACCCTCGCGGGCTGCGGCGCGCGCGTGGCCGTCGTCGGGCGCGACGCGGGGAAGGCGGAGGAGGTCGCGGTCGCGGTCGGCGGCGAGGCGCGCGGATTCGCCTGCGACGTCGCCGACACGGCCTCGGTCGCCAAGCTGATCGGCGACGTGGAGACGGCATTCGGCGCGGTGGACATCCTGGTGAACAACGCCGGGCTGACGCGCGACAATCTGCTGCTGCGGATCAAGGACGACGACTGGGACGCGGTGCTCGACGCGAACCTGCGCGGCGCCTTCGCGGCCATCCGCGCCGCGTCGCGCGGGATGATGAAGCGGCGCTGGGGGCGGATCATCAACATCTCGAGCGTCGTCGGGATCATGGGCAACAAGGGCCAGGCCAACTACGCCGCGAGCAAGGCGGGGCTGATCGGACTCACCAAGTCGGTCGCGCAGGAGCTGGCGTCGCGAAACATCCTGGCCAACGCCATCGCGCCCGGCTTCATCGAGACCGACATGACCGCGGCGATGACACCCGAGGCACGCCAGGGCATGAGCGCGATGATCCCGCTCGAGCGCCTGGGCAGGCCGGAGGACATCGCCGCCGCGGTGGCGTTCCTGGCGTCCGAGCATGCCGCGTACATCACCGGGCAGGTCATCATCGTGGACGGCGGGCTGGCGATGTGAGCGGGTGCCGAACAGCTCCCGTAACGCTTTCCGCTCGAACACGTTAACTTAGTGCTACACCCCACCACTCCACCCGAGGAACCACATGGCCGGCAACGCGGATAAGGTCAGGGACATCATTGAGAAAGAGCTGGGCGTCGAGCGCGAGAAGCTCACCGACAACGCCAGCTTCATTGAGGACCTTGGCGCTGACAGCCTCGACATCGTCGAGCTGGTCATGGAGTTCGAGAAGGAGTTCAACATCGACATCCCGGACGAGGACGCCGAGAAGCTGCGCACGGTCGGTGACGCGATCGGCTACCTCGACGGAAAGGTGCAGGGCTAATGAAGCGCAGGGTCGTCGTCACTGGCCTGGGGATGATTACGCCCGTCGGGAATGACGTGGCGACGACCTGGCGTTCCCTGGTGGAAGGGAAGTCGGGCGCGGCCCCGATCACGCGGTTCGACGCGTCCAACTTCCCGGTGCGCTTCGCCTGCGAGGTGAAGGGCTTCGACCCGCTCCAGTACATGGACCGGAAGGAGGCGAAGCGCGCCGACATGTACACGCAGTACGCCATGGGGGGCGCGGTGCAGGCGATGCGCGACGCCGGCTTCAAGGAAGGGGCGGACGGCGGCTACGAGCCGGAACGCACAGGCGTCATCCTCGGCAGCGGCATTGGGGGCCTCAAGAGCTTCGAGGAGCAGCACGACGTCTACCGCGAGCGCGGCCCGAGCAAGATCTCGCCGTTCTTCATCCCGATGTTCATCGCCGACATCGCGGCGGGCATCGTGAGCATGCGCTTCAACGCCAAGGGGCCGAACTACGCCACGGTCTCCGCCTGCGCCACCAGCGCGCACGCGATCGGCGACGCGTTCCGCATGATCGCGTACGGCGACGCCGACGTGATCATCACCGGCGGCTCCGAGGCGACCGTGACCCCGATGGCGATCGGGGGATTCGCGAACATGAAGGCGCTCTCGGAGCGGAACGACAGCCCGGAGACCGCGTCCCGCCCCTTCGACCGCGACCGCGACGGCTTCGTCATGGGCGAGGGCGCGGGGATCGTGATCCTCGAGGAGCTGGAGCACGCGAAGCGGCGCGGGGCGCGCATCTACGCCGAGGTCGCGGGCTACGGCGCCACCGGCGACGCCTACCACCTGACGGCGCCGGCGCCCGACGGCGAGGGCGCGCAGCGCGCCATGCGACGCGCGCTCCAGGACGCGGGGCTGAGCCCGGCCGACGTGCAGTACGTCAACGCGCACGGCACGTCCACGCCGGCGAACGACCTGAACGAGACGCGGGCGATCAAGGCGGTCTTCGGCGAGGAGGCGGCGCGCGTCAACGTCAGCTCCACCAAGAGCTGCACGGGGCACATGCTCGGCGCCGCGGGGTCCGTCGAGTTCATCGTCTGCTCGATGGTGATCCAGGACGGCACCATCCCGCCGACGATCAACTACCAGAACGCGGACCCGGATCTGAACCTGAACTACACGCCGAACGAGGCCGTGCGGCGCCAGGTCACCGCCGCGCTCAGCAACAGCTTCGGCTTCGGCGGGCACAACGTCTCGCTGGCGATCCGGCGCTTCTCGGAGTGAACACCTAACGCTGCCCCGGGCAGCACGCCCCTTGCCGAACCCCGCAGTAGACTTCGACCCCGGGCGCATCACCGACCCGGCGCTCCGGCCGGTGGCCGACAGGGTGCGGGCCGGCGCCCGGCTCGACGGCGCGGACGCCGCGGCGCTCTTCCGCTCGCCGGACCTGATCGGCCTCGGCACCCTGGCCGACGCCGTCAACCGCGCCAGGCACGGCGACGTCGTCACCTTCGCCGCGAACCAGCACATCAACCCGACGAACGTCTGCTACCTGCGGAAGACCTGCGTCTTCTGCTCGTTCGCGCGGCTGCCGAAGGAGGAGGGGAGCTACCGCTACTCCTTCGAACAGGTGTGGGAGGAGGCCGCCGGCGCGGCCGACGGCCTGACGCGGGAGTTCCACATCGTGGGGGGCCTCGACATGAAGGCCGGCTTCGACTACTACGCCACGATCTTCCGCGGCCTCAAGGAGCGCTACCCGCACGTCCACATCAAGGCGCTGACGGCCGTCGAGATCGCGCACATCGCGCGCATCGACAAGATGTCGGTCGAGCAGGTGCTGACCGGGCTGCGCGAGGCGGGGCTCGACACGATGCCGGGCGGCGGCGCCGAGGTGTTCTCGAAGAGCGCCCGCGCGACGATCGCCGACAAGAAGCTCG
>DATFPD010000412.1:0-4482 GCA_035265005.1 Gemmatimonadaceae bacterium
ATTTTGACAGGATGCACAGGATGGTGAACAGGATGAGGACCGCTCGGGAGGCCTCCCGGGGCCCGTCATCCTGTTCACCATCCTGTGCATCCTGTCAAAATGCCGTTGCCGTTGCAGTTGCCGTCGCCTCAAACTGACCCACTACCCCCGCGTTATCCTGTGGTAAGGCTTGCGCCCCATCTTACCATCTTACCGTGGGCCGCCCGCGCACACCGCGCTCGGCGGCGCCGCACGCTTCACGCACGAGTCTCGTCTGTATGACCGCACCCAGTTCATCGGTCGCGCCGAGCGCGTCGAACATAGAGCAGGCCGGCCGCGACGCCGGCCGCGGCGCCGACCGCGTCATCCTCGTCGACGGCGACGACGCCGAGCTGGCGACCGAGGACAAGCTGCGCGCGCACCAGAGGGGCGCGCTGCACCGCGCGGTCTCGGTGTTCGCCTTCGCGCCCGACGGCTCGCTGATCCTCCAGCGCCGCGCCGCCGGGAAGTACCACTCGGGGGGGCTCTGGTCCAACACCGCCTGCACGCACCCGCGTCCGGGCGAGTCGGCGGCCGAGGCGGCGCACCGCTGTATCGGCGCCGAGATGGGGATCAGCTGCCCGCTGCACGAGGCGTTCGCGTTCACCTACTACGCCGAGCTGGGCGACGGCCTGATCGAGCACGAGTACGACCACGTCTTCGTCGGCTGGTTCGCGGGCGCCCCGACCCCCGACCCCTCCGAGGTCGCCGAGTGGCGGTACCTGGGCTCGCGCCACATCGAGCACGAGCTGCGGGCCCACCCGGAGGCCTTCACCCCGTGGTTCCCGATCGCGTGGCGAAAGATCTGGGCGAGGACGGCTGATCCGCGATTCGCGATTCGCGACTCGCGAAGGGCCCCGGGAGGCCAGTAGGAGCATCCCGAAGCAGTGCGCGAATCGCGAATCGCGAATCGCGAATCGTGAATCAGCCCTTCAGCAGCTCCCCCACTTCCTCGTCGCTCGTCTGCGCGAAGTTCTCGTACCAGAGGCCGACGCCCTGGAAGCGCTCGGGGGTGCGGACGCAGAGGCAGTCGTCGGCGAGCGAGCGGAGCGCGGCGCAGGCCTCGGGGGCGCCCACCGGGACGGCGACGACCACGCTGGCCGGCGCGTGCTCGCGCAGGGCGAGCACGGCGGCGCGCATCGTCGAGCCGGTGGCCAGGCCGTCGTCCACCAGGATCACGGTGCGGCCGCGCAGCTCGGGCGGCGGGCGCTGGCCGCGGTAGGCCCGCTCGCGGCGCTCCAGCTCGCGCTGCTCGTCGGCGGTCACGCGGTCGATGACGTCGCGCGGGATGCCGAGCGCGCGCACGACGTCCACGTTCAGCACGCGCACGTTCCCGCCGGCGATCGCGCCCATCGCCAGCTCCTCGCGCCCCGGCACGCCGAGCTTGCGCACGACGAACACGTCGAGCGGCGCGCCCAGCGCGCGGGCGACCTCGTAGCCCACGGGCACGCCGCCGCGCGGGAGGGCGAGCACCACGACCCCGGGGGCGCCGCCGTACGCCGGGAGCAGCTCGGCGGCGAGCGCGCGCCCGGCGTCGCGGCGGTCGAGGAAGCGCGGCCTCATGCCGATGGAATCTGGCGGGCGGCGGCGCGGGCGCTATCGCCGGCGCTATCGCCGGCGCCGCTGGCCCCTCCCGGCGGCGCGCTACCCGCTCCTCCCCCTCGCGCCGCTCTCTCCCTGCTCTCCGCGCTCGTCAGGCGCGAGCGTGCGCGGCTCCGCCGAGGCCGCGTCGAGCGCTTTCTGCGCGTCGTCCGATCCGGGCGCCGATCCCGTGCTCCCCGAGGAATCCGCCCCGGCGCGCTCCGTCGCCTGCCCGTCATCCTGCCGGTCTTCGTACCGCCGCATACGCACCTCGCCGATCGATGGGGGGCGCTGCCGTGCAGGGGACATGCCGGGAGTGCGCGGCTACTCGCCCGCCAGCTCCCCGACCGGGCGCCCGGTCTCCTCGGCCTTCTTCGCCAGCTCGGCGGCGCCCATGAAGCCGAGGCGCTCGTTGTGCAGCGCCGCCAGCCCGACGCTGCACTCGGCGTAGTGGGCGCAGCGGTCCGGGTGCGCGCGGATGACGCGCACGCAGCGCTCGTCGAACGCGCGGGCCGCGCTCGCCATCACCGCCAGCGACTCGAGCAGCGCGTAGGCGATGTAGGGCATCATCACGTTCACCTCGAGCTGCCCCGCCTCGGCGCACATCCCGATCGCCGCGTCGTGGCCGGCGACGTGGAAGCACACCATGTTCACCATCTCCGCCATCGCGGGGTTGACCTTGCCGGGCATGATCGACGAGCCGGGCTGCACGGCCGGGAGCTCGATCTCGTACAGCGCGGTGTGCGGCCCCGAGCTGAGCAGGCGGAGGTCGTTGGCGATCTTGCTCAGCTCGAGCGCGTAGGCGCGCAGCGCCGCCGAGAGCGCGACGAAGTCGCCGACGCTCTGCGTGAGCGCGACGCGGTCGCGCGCCTCGCGCAGCGGCAGCCCGGTGAGCCTGGCCGCGCGCGACACCACGGCCTTCGCGTACCCCCGGTAGCTGTTGACCCCGTTGCCGACGGCGGTCCCGCCGAGCGGCACCTCGAGCAGCGAGTCCTCGAGTGCGCGCAGCCGCCCGGCGGCGCGCCGCAGGTTCTCGGCGTAGGCGCCGAACTCCTCGCCGAGCGTCATCGGCGTCGCGTCGTGCAGGTGGGTGCGGCCGGCCTTGCGCACGCCCTTGAACTCCTTCGCCTTCGCGGCGAACGACCCGGCTAGCGCGTCGAGGGCGTCGAGCAGGTCGCGCAGCAGGCGGACGGCGGCGATGCGCATCGCCGTCGGCATCACGTCGTTGGTGGACTGCGCCTTGTTGACGTGATCGATCGGGTGGACGTGCTCGTAGTCGCCGCGCTCGCGGCCGAGGAGCTCGAGCGCGCGGTTGGCGACGACCTCGTTCACGTTCATGTGGTACGACGTCCCGGCGCCGGCCTGGAAGGCGTCGAGGTCGAACTCCTCGGCCCACCGCCCGTCGGCCACCTCCGACGCGGCGCGGGCGATCGCGTCGGCGATCTTGCCGTCGAGCTTCCGCGCCTTGCGATGCGTCTCGGCGGCGGCGCGCTTGATCTGCGCCATCGCCGTGATGAGCGAGCGGTCCACGCGCAGACCGCTGATCGGGAAGTTCTCCAGCGCCCGCGCCGTCTGGATGCCGTACATGGCGTCGGCCGGCACCTTCTTCTCGCCCACCGGGTCGCGCTCGACGCGGAAGCCGCGCCGGCGCGTCTCGCTCTTGCCCATTCCGGATCGCTCCTGGTCGAAATGGGGAAATCCGCGCTGCAGGAACGGGACCGGGCGGCGTCCCGCGTCCCGCGTCCCGCGTCTTCGCGTGCGTCTAGATTACCGCCATGCAAATCGGCAAGGGCCTCGAGCGCGCGTGGCGGAGCTTCTGGATTCGGGCCGTCGCGCGGCTCGTCGGGCGGACGCGGCCGGCGGCGGGGCCGCCCGAGTGGGGCGCGGCGCCGCGGCGCGTGCTCTTCCTGCGTCCGGACCGCATTGGCGACATGATCCTGTCGACGGGGCTCATTCGCGCGATCGCCGAGTCGCACCCGACGATCGTGCTGGACGTGCTGGCGGCGCCCGGCAACGCGCGCGTGCTGCGCGAGGACCGGCACGTGCACGAGGTGGTGCTGTTCGAGCGCTCGAAGCCGTGGACGATTCCGGGGCTGGTGCGCACGCTCCGCCGCGCGCGCTACGACGCGGTGATCGACCCCATGCCGACGGCGGCGTCGCTGACCACGCTGCTGTTCATGCTGGCGAGCGGCGCGCGGCACCGCGTCGGCGTGTCGGGGCGCGGGATCGACGACGCGCTCACCGTCCCGGTGCCGCCGCGCGCGGGCGCGCAGCACCTGGCGGAGCATCTCTCGGCGCTCGCGGCGGCGTTCGGGCTCGACCCGGCGTCGCCGGCGCTGCGGCCGCGGCTCACGCTGGCCGACGACGAGCGCGCGCGCGCCGACGCCCGCTGGCGCGCGGCCGGGGCCGGGCCCGGCCGCCGGCGGCTGCTGGTGAACGTGTCGGCCGGCAAGCCGCGGCGGCGGTGGCCGGACGGCAACTTCGCCGAGGTGCTGCGCCGCCTGCACGAGGCGCACTCCGAGCGCCTGACGACGCTCGTCATCGGCGGCCCCGCCGAGGGCGAGTCGGTGGCCCGCATCGCGCGCCTGGGCGGCGCGGCGGGCGGCGAGACGCCGGGGCTGCGCGACGCCTTCGCCCTGGTGGCGACGGCGGACCTCGTGCTCACGCCCGACACCAGCCTCTCGCACGCCGCCTCGGCGTTCCGCGTCCCGGCGGTCGTCCTCTTCAACCCCGGCTACGCCGGCACCTGGGGCCTCTACCACTCCCCGGGCCGCGAGCTCTCCAGCCCCCGCCACGAGCTCTCCTCGCTCCCCCCGAACCCGGTGCTGGAGGCGGTGGAGGAGATGCTGAATGAGGGAAGGGGGACGGGGGATGGGGGATGAA
>DATFPD010000413.1:0-2731 GCA_035265005.1 Gemmatimonadaceae bacterium
CCTTCATGGAGTCGATGCCGCTCACCGTCGTCGCCACCGGGAGGCTCATCGCGTAGCGGAGCGCGTCCTGCGGCGAGACGACCTTCTTCTTCACGGCCGCCCCGTCCCCGCCCATGCTCTTCATCCCGATGGGCGCGATCCCGCGGCGCACCAGCTCGGGGAGCACCGCCTGCTCGAAGCTCCTGAAGGTGGCGTCGAAGCAGTTGAGCGGGAGCTGACAGCTGTCGAACGGGTAGCCGTAGGCGAGCATGCGCAGGTGGAGCTGCGGGTCCTTGTGCCCGGTGAAGCCCACGTAGCGCACCTTGCCGTCGCGCCGCGCGCGGTCGAGCGCCTCCAGCACGCCGCCCCTGGCGTAGTGCAGCTCCGGGTCGTTGTAGTACGCCACCTCGTGCACCTGCCAGAGGTCGACGTAGTCGGTCTTGAGGCGCCTGAGCGACTCCTCGAGCTGCTTCGCCGCCGTCCGCGCGTCGCGCCCGTGGGTGCACACCTTGGTCATGAGGAAGACGCGGTCACGCCAGCCGCCTTCGAGCGCCTTCCCCATGCGCTTCTCGCTCTCCCCCTCGTGGTACTCCCAGGCGTTGTCCATGAAGGTGACGCCGGCGTCGATCGCCGCGTGCACGATTCGCGCTGCCTCCTTCGGCGACTCCGCCATCCCCAGGTGGAACCCGCCCAGCCCGATCGCCGACACCATCTCCCCCGTGCGCCCGAACGCGCGCCGCGGAATCTCGTCGGTGGACGTGGTACGCCGGGGACGGCGAGCGACGGCGGCGGCGGTCGTGGCGGCAGGCACGGGATCTCCTCGTTGGGGAGACGGCGCATGCCGCAGGAACCGAACCGCGATTCGGGTGGCGGGTCAGTTTGATGGGACGGAAACGGCAACTGCTGAAGCGGCCACGGATGAACGCGGATGGACACGGGACAGATCCGTGTCCATCCGCGTTCATCCGTGGCCGCGAATCGCTATCTATTCTCCCACGCGAAGCCGCTCGTCAGGCGGACGAGCTTCGTGCCGTCGACCAGGCGCAGGATCGCGGTGCCGCCGAGGCGCTCGCCGAGGCCGCGCACGGCCACGTCGTCGGTGCCGTCGCCGTCGGCGTCGAACGTGGCGATCGCCTCGTGGGCCTTGAAGCGGTGGTACCGGAGGTCCTTCACGTCGAGCGGGCGGAGCGCGCCGGCGGTGTCGAGCAGGACGAAGCGCTCGCGCACGTACTCCACGTCGCCGGCCCTGAGGCTCACCACCAGCAGCAGCCGGCCGGCGCCGAAGCACCCCGCGGTCTGCGAGTGCTTCACGACGACGGTGCTCAGCAGCCCCGGCGTCTTCGGCATCGCGGTCAGTCGCAGCTCGGCCTCCAGCGAGTCGTGCACCATCACCGCGCGCGCGGCGAGCGCGGGCGACACGGCGCCGTCGCGCACGCAGCGGGGCGCGGGGGCGGCGGCGGGCGCCAGCGCGCGCGACGCGGCCGCAGCGGGCTCCGAGTCACGAGCCCCGATCGCGGCGTAGGCCGCCGAGTCGTCGGCCGCGGCGCGGCGCAGCAGCAGCGCGACGTAGGCGGCCGAGTCCGGGGCGAGGAGCTGCGCGGCCGCCGGGAGCGGCTCCACCGTGCGCGCCAGCGAGTCCACCCGCGGCGAGAGCTGGAGCGTCGCGACGATGCGGCCGTTCCAGGTGTCGAAGCCGGCCACCGTCACGTCCTCGGCGCCCCACGGGCCGTGGAGGCGGAGGCGCGCGCCGACGCGGATGCGCGACAGCCGCGCGACCGCTTCCTTGTACGCCTGCTTCCGGGCCGGGTCCTTCCTGACTTCCGCGTCGACGCGCCCGATGTCGACGAGCATTCTCTTGCCGCGCGCCGCGGCCGCGAACCATGTTTCCGTCCGCGGCGCGAAGACCAGCGCGGTGGCGATCGAGTCGGCGAGCGGCGAGAGCCCGGAGTGGGCGATCGGCCGCGGCACGCGCTGCGGCCGCACGGTGGCGATCAGGTGCGCGATGCTGTCGGTGGTGCGCGCCGCCGCGACCGCCCGGGCGGCGTCCTGCGCGGCCGCGGCGGCGTCGGCCACCGTCGCACTGTCGGCGGCGGCCTGCGCCGCCGTGCGGGCGGGCGCGCCGTCGCACCCGACCGCCGCGGCCAGCGAGGTGATGAGCGCGAGCGCGCGGAAGGGCGGGCGGAGTCTCATGCAGTGTAGACGATCGACGCGGCAAATCATTTCGGGGGTTCCGGATGGCCGGCCGCGGCCGATGACGGACGGCCGGGGGCCTGGAACGGGACCCCGAAAGGTACACTCCCAGCCCAGGGCGGCCGCTCGTACGAATTTCGCGTGCTGCCGTGAGCCGTCGACCCCGGCAGTGCCCGCAGTGCCCGCCGCGCGGCGGCGCGCCGGACAGGGTGGTGCAAGCGTTGGAAGATCGGGACGGGCTCGGCCTCACCTCGGACCCATCCCTCGTCCCCTCAGCGAGGACAGCAATGCCATTTCTCGAGCACGAAGGCAACACGCGGGAGCTGACGGCCGGCGACACGCTCGTGGGCAGCGGGTCGCAGGCCGACTGGCGCCTCCAGAACGTCGACCTCGCCGCGCGCCACTTCAGCGTGGTGGTCGGCTCCGACGGGCGCGTGCTGCTCAAGCCGTACTCGGCGCAGAACGTCGTCGTCGTGAACGGCCGGCAGGTCCCCCTGGCCGGGGTGTCGCTCGCCGACGGCGACGTCATCGCCGCCGGACTGACGCGCTTCGCCTTCGTCGC
>DATFPD010000414.1:0-10758 GCA_035265005.1 Gemmatimonadaceae bacterium
TCCTGTGCATCCTGGCGCCGTTCATCCTGTCAAAGCCGCTGCCGTTGCTGTTACCTCAAACTGACCCACTACCGAAAAAAGCCAACCGGCCGAGGGCCCTCGAATGTGCCACATGAAACATTCCGGGCCACGGGCCATGACGGCAATCGTGAAGGAAAGTGCAGGCACGCGGACACGGACGCGGGGACGTCTGATCGGCTATATTCGGCATCCCACCAGCAGCACGCGCTGTCCCCGCCCCGCACCACGCCCCGTAGAGCGAGCGCCCGTGGCCCGAGTCATCGCAATCGCGAACCAGAAAGGTGGCGTCGGTAAGACGACCACCGCCGTCAACCTCGCCGCCAGCCTCTCGGTGGCGGAGCAGCGGACGCTGCTCGTCGACGGCGATCCGCAGGGCAACGCGACCAGCGGCATCGGAATCGAGCGCGACAAGGTCGGCATGACCACCTATGACGTGCTCATCGGCGCGGCCACCATCGCCGACGCCCGCCAGCGCGGCGTGCAGTTCCGCAGCCTCGACGTGCTCACCGCCACCCCGGACCTGGCCGGCGCCGAGGTCGAGCTCATCGAGCGCCCGCGCCGCCACCTCGCGATGAGCGACGCCCTCGCCACCATCCGCGACGAGTACGACTATATCCTCATCGACTGCCCGCCCTCGCTCGGCTTGATCACGGTGAACATGCTCGCCGCCGCCGACGCGCTCCTCATCCCCGTGCAGTGCGAGTACTACGCGCTCGAAGGGCTCTCGCAGCTCCTGAACACCGTCCACCTCGTCCAGCGCAACATGAACGGCGGCCTCGCCATCGAAGGTGTCCTGCTGACGATGTACGACGCCCGCCTCAACCTCTCGCGCCAGGTCGCCGCCGACGCTCGCGAGTACTTCGGCCCCAAGGTCTTCCAGAGCGTCATCCCGCGGAACATCCGCCTCGCCGAAGCGCCCAGCTTCGGCAAGCCCATCATCCTCTACGACATCGCGTCGGTCGGCGCCCAGGCCTACATGAGCGTCGCCAAGGAGCTGCTGGAGCGGCACCGCGAAGAGGGCAACGGGGCGGAGTCGGCGCTCGCTCACCAGTAGCCAATCCGAAGCCGATCCGAAGCCGATCCGAAGCCGATCCGAAGCCGATCCGAGATCTGTGAAGGGCCCCGAGTGGGCCCTTGATTAATCAAGGGCCCACATATCCGACCATGACTCCTCCCGACAAGCCACAACCTCCGCGCCGCCTCGGACGCGGACTCGAAGCGCTCCTCGCCACCGCGCCAGCCGCCGCGTCCGCCGGGGAGAGCCCGAACGCCGCCGGACAACCAGGTACCGCGGGCGTGCGGCACCTCCCCATCTCCGCGGTGCGGCCGAACCCCCTTCAGCCCCGAAAGGAGTTCCGCCCCGAAGAGCTCGCCGAGCTCGAGGCGAGCATCAAGGCCACCGGCCTCCTGCAGCCAGTCACCGTCAGACCCGCGCCGGCCGGCAAAGGCTACGAGCTCGTCGCCGGCGAGCGCCGACTCCGCGCCGCGACCCGACTCGGGTGGACCGAGATCCCCGCGCTCGTGCGCGAGGTCGACGACCGGCTCCTGCTCACCCTCGCCCTCGTCGAGAACCTCCAGCGCGCCGACCTCAACCCGGTCGAAGAGGCGGAGGGATACCGACGACTCATGGACGAGTTCGGCCTCACCCAGCAGCAGGTCGCCGACGCCGTCGGGAAGGACCGGTCGACGGTGGCGAACCTCCTGCGGATCCTCGCGCTCCCGGCCACCGTCCGACGGATGCTCGTCGAGGGACAGATCACCCTCGGCCACGCCCGCGCCCTGCTCCCGTTAGGGAACGAGCACAGAATTGTCGAGCTCGCTCGCGAGATCCCCGCGCGCGGACTGACCGTGCGAGATGTCGAGCAGCGCACGCGCATGACGGTACCGAGCCCAGCCGGAGAAGCTTCGCAATCTGGCGTTGCGACAACGGGGAGAGGCGCGTCCAAGAGTGGACGCCCGCCGACCAGAGATCCCGAGGTGCGGCGTATCGAAGATGAGCTCCGCCGCTACCTCCAGACCGACGTGCACCTGGTGCTCGCCGGCAAGGATCGGGGCGAGCTCCGGATCCAGTTCTACTCGAGCGAAGACCTCGGTCGCCTGCTCGAGCTGATGATCACCAACTCCAGCGACGAGACGATGTGACCGCACCTCGCATCGACAAAAAGAAGGCCGCCAACGGCTACGGCAACATCTACACGCCGCACGCCGGGCCGATGATCATCCAGGTCCAGCGCGAGAGCGGGCTGGCCAGCCGGACGATCATCCTGAGCCAGAAGTACATCCGGATGCTCCGCTTCATCATGTCGAAGCGCGGCGGCCTCCTTGGCGTTGTCTTCGTCGCGAGCTGGCTCCTGCTGGCGGTCCTGGCGGCGCGCGTTCCGGTGCTCACGCATCGCGTCGCGACGCTGGAGCACGAGAACCAGCGCATCGACACCCTCGCCGCCGCGCTCGCCCAGCTCCACAAGCGATACGACCAGGTGCAGCGCATGCTCGGCGCGACCACGACGGCCCCGGCGGCTTCAGCAGCTCCAGCGGCTTCAGCGCCCCCGGTGCCCCCGGCGCCCGGTGCCGCGCAGCCGGCCAAGCAGCCGGCAGCTTCCAGCACTTCCGCGCCAACGTCCGGACAGAAGGCGATCAGTACGCCCCCGGCCGCGAGCGACAGCACGCCCTGACGCCCGCTCCACCCACCCAACGAACCCGCAGGGCGCAGCCGACCGACGGCGCGCCCATCACGAACAGAAGGAGTACTCTCATGGCGATCTTCGCGAAGGAATCGGCAGACCGGTCTGAACCCCGCAGCGGCGGCCACGCGGCCGGCGAGGGGGCGCTCTCGATCGTTGCCAATGGCATGCGCGTCACCGGCGACATCGACAGCACCGGCGTCGTGAAGATCGAAGGCTTCGTCGAGGGGACGATCCGCGCGGCCCGCCAGGTCCTGCTCGGCCGCCAGGGCGAGGTGAAGGGAGACATCCACGCCCGCGAGGTCGTCCTCGGCGGTCGCGTCGAGGGAACGGTCGTCGCCAGCGAGCGCGTCGAGCTCCAGGGCACGGCGTTCGTCAACGGCGACATCCAGACGAAGACGATCGTCGTCCTCGAGGGCGGGCGCATTAACGGCTCGGTCCGGATGGACGACGCCAGCGCCGCGACGGCTTCCAGCAACACCGCCGCCACCAACGAGCCGGATACCGCGCCGAAGCCGATCGTCAGCGTCGTGCGGTAAGCTCGGGGCGACCCTCGCGTCGCCCCTACGCAGGCGCGACATTCCGCACTACACTAGAAGGCAATCGAAGGCGGCCCGCTGGACGCAGTCCACAGGCCGCCTTCGGACTTTTCCACATTGCCCTCAAGTGAAAGACCGGCAATTGCTTATGACATACCCCACTCGGCCGGTGCGGAAGTTCTCCACAGTTTTCCACATCGCGCTGTGGATCGCCGTCGCGGCGCACGCCTCAGCCTGCGGCGCCAGGCCGGACGCCGGCAGGGCCGATACGGCGGCCGGCGCGGCGAAGAAGGACGCGCCCGCGTTCCGCGTCGCGCTGCTGACGCCCGGGCCGATCTCCGACCAGTCGTGGAACGCCGGGGCCTACCGCGGGCTGATGGAGATCCGCGATAGCGTCGGCGCGCAAGTCAGCCACATACAAACGAAGACGCCCGCCGAGTTCGAGGAGAACTTCAGGCAGTACGGCGCGCAGGGGTACGACCTCGTCTTCGGCCACGGCTTCGAGTTCCAGGACGCCGCCGTCCGCGTCGCCCCCGACTTCCCGAAGACCGTTTACATCACCACCTCCGGGAACCGCACCGGCGCCAACGTCGCCGGGATGGAGTTCGCGTTCGAGGAGGCGTCCTACCTGGCCGGCATGACCGCGGGGCGGCTCACGAAGAGCAACGTCCTGGGCGTCATCGGCGGCACCGAGCTCCCCCCGGTGAAGCGCAGCTTCGCGGCGTTCGAGGCCGGAGCGCGCGCGGTGAATCCGCGCATCCGCGTCCTCTCGTCCTTCATCGGGAACTGGGACGACGTGAACGCGGGTAAGGAGCAGGCGCTGGCGCAGATCGGACGCGGCGCCGACGTGATCTTCCAGAACGCCGACGCCGCCGGGCTCGGGATCTTCCAGGCGGTGCGCGAGTCGAAGAACGTCTACGTCTACGGCTCGAACTCCGACCAGAACCACCTGGCGCCCGAGGTCACTGTGGGGAGCGTGGTGATCGACCTGCCGCGCGCGTTCCTCACGGTGGCGCGCGAGGTGAAGGAGAAGCGCTTCACGCCCCGCGTCATCTCACTCGGCATGAAGGAGAAAGTCGTGCAGCTCGTCCTCAACCCCGCACGCGGGGAGCTGGTGTCGCCACAGACGCGGGCGGCTGTCGACTCGGTGACGCGGCTGATCGAAGACGGACGCTTCGCGCTCGCGGGTGCCGGGCGTGACAGCGCGTCCGGGACCAAGGGGCGCTGACGAACGCACGACCATCGGACCGGCGACGATGCCTGACTACTACTACGCGTCGCGCGTCGACGCGCCGGCCTACGTGAACATCGAGGTGTTCAGCGCGCCCTGGGGGATGACCGCCGTGGCGACGCACGGACACGGCACGCCGGAGGACGACTTCGCCGGCAAGCTGCTGGTCGCGGCGGTCGAGCGCGCCGCCCGCGCCGCCGCCGGGCCGCTCCCCAGCCAGGCCTGGGACGACCTGCTGCACGACACCGACCTGCTGCTCGGCGCCCGGAAGCCGCCGGCGTCGCTCGGCGCCGCGGTGATCACGCTCTCGCCCACCGGCATCGCGGGCGTGGCGGTGGGCGGCTTCCGCGCGCTGCTCGTGGCGAACGGGACCTCCGCCGAGCTGCTCGATCCCACCGCCGCCGACGCCACCGGGTTCGGCTCCGGCCTGGCCGCGGTCGTGCGCTTCGACTACCCACGCCGCGAGGGGATGCTGTTCCTCGCCGCCTCCGACCTGCTCGACGCCCTCTCCGACGACGAGATCGAGCGCGCCGCCGCGTACGAGCACCCCGCGGCCGCGGTGGACTTCGTCGTCAACCGCGTCGGCACGCGCGCCTCCGCGGCCCGCGCCCTCGGCATCCTCGCCGCGCGCCTCTTCCCATCGGGCGGCGCGCCGGACGCGTGAGGGAAGCTCATGCCCGCACTCGATGACGTCGTCGCGTACCTCGATCAGCTCCTCGACACCACCACGACGCCCGACTACGGGCCGGCGCTGAACGGGCTGCAGCTCGCCAACGGCGGCGGCGTGCGGAAGGTGGGCGCGGCGGTGGACTTCTCCCGCCGGGCGATCGACGGCGCGGTGGCGGAGGGAGTGAGCCTGCTCGTCGTGCACCACGGGATGTTCTGGGCCGGCCTCCAGCCCATCCGCGGCGCGGCGTACGACCGGCTGAAGCTTCTGATCGACCACGACGTGGCCGTGTACGCGTCGCACCTGCCGCTCGACCGGCACCCGCTCTACGGCAACAACGCGCTGCTGGCGCGCGCGCTCGGCCTCGAGCCGTCGGGCGAGTTCGCGCAGTACAAGGCGATCGCGATCGGCGTGCGCGGCGACGCGGACGAAGAGACCGCCGCCATCGTGGAGAGAGCGCGCGCGTTCGCGGCGGCCGAGGGCGGCACCGTCGTGCACACGCGGCTCGCGCCGGGGCAGCGGACGCGGCGCTGGGCCGTCTGCACCGGCGCCGGCGCGTCCAGCGAGACGCTGAGCGAAGCGACCGCGCTCGGCGTCGACACGCTGATCGTCGGCGAGGGCCCACACCACACCGCCGTGCTCGCCGAGGAGATGGGAATCGCCCTGATCTACGCCGGCCACTACGCAACGGAAACCCTCGGCGTGCGCGCGCTGGCACGCCACGTCGGCGAGCGCTTCGGCGTCCCCTGGACGTTCATCGCGGCGCCCACGGGCACGTGAGAAGAGCAGGGACTGCTGGGCGGCACGGCCGCCCAGCAGTCCCCTCACCATGAATCTCTTCCTCAACCGCATTCGGAAGCGCTTCGGCGAGGTCGCCGCGCTCGACGGCGCGACGCTCGGCGTGCGCGCGGGGACCGTGCACGCGGTGCTCGGGGAGAATGGCGCGGGGAAGACGACGCTCATGCGCGTGGCGTACGGGCTGCTGCGGCCGGACGAGGGGGAGGTGGTGGTGGACGGGGCGCGGCGGCTGTTCGCGACGCCGGCGGACGCGATCGCCGCCGGGGTGGGGATGGTGCAGCAGCACTTCGCGCTCGTGCCGGCGATGACCGTCGCCGAGAACGTGGCGCTCGGGCGGCGCGGGCGGTACCGGGCGGCGGAGGCCGCGGAGCGGGTGCGCCGGATCGGGCGGGAGACGGGGCTGGTGCTCGACCCGGACGCGCGGGCCGGCGATCTGCCTGTCGGGGCGCAGCAGCGGCTCGAGATCGTGAAGGCGCTGGCGCGCGACGCGCGGGTGCTCATCCTCGACGAGCCGACGGCGGTGCTGGCGCCGGCGGAGGCGGGCGAGCTGCTGCGCTGGTTGCGCGCGTTCGCGGACTCCGGCCGGAGCGTGGTGCTGATCACGCACAAGCTGCGCGAGGCGCTCGCCGTCTCGGACGACGTGACGGTGCTGCGGCGCGGCGCGACGGTGGCGACGATGCCGGCGGCCGGCGCGACGGAGGCCGCGCTCGCGCGGGCGATGCTGGGAGTGGAAGGCGACGCTGGAACGGCCGCGAGGGTCGAGGAGGGTAGGCTGTCCGCGGCGGTGGACGTGGTGATCGGCCGGGGGGCCCCCCCCGAAATTCAAGATGGCGCCGATCGGCGCGCGGAGCATCACCGAACGGTTGCGACGCGGACCGATCCGTTGCCCGCCGGCCGGCGTGAGGTCGGCGAGCGCCCGGTGGTGCTTCGCGCGGCCGGCATCTCGGTGGCCGACGAGCGCGGGGTGGTGCGGGTGCGGGATGTCACGTGCGAGCTGCACGCCGGCGAGATCGTGGGGGTGGCCGGGGTGGAGGGGGCCGGACAGCGCGAGCTGATGCGCGCGCTCGCCGGCCGCCGGCCGCTGGCGGCGGGGACGCTCGAGCTCCCGGCGGGAGGTGTGGGGTTCGTCCCGGAAGACCGCCGGCGGGACGCGCTGATCCCCGACTGGCCGCTCGCCGAGAACGTGGCGTTGCGCGGCGCCGGGGCGCGGCGCGGCCTCGTCGCCTGGCGCCGCGTGGCCGCGCACACGCGCGAGCTGCTCGCGCGCTACGACGTCCGCGCGCCGGCCGGCGAGGCGACGCCCGCCGGCGCGCTCTCCGGCGGCAACCAGCAGCGCCTGGTGATCGCGCGCGAGCTCTCGCCGCCGGCCGCCCCGGCCGCCCCGGCCGCCCCGGTCGCGCCGGTCGCGCCGGTCGCGCCGGTCGCCCCGGTGGCGCTGGTCATCGAGAGCCCGACCCAGGGGCTCGACGTGCGCGCCAGCGCCGCCGTGCACGACCGCCTCCGCGCGGCGCGCGACGCCGGCGCCGCGGTCGTGCTCTACTCCGCGGACCTGGACGAGGTGCTGGCGCTCGCCGACCGCGTCCTGGTGGCCCACGCCGGCCGCGTGCGCGAGGTGCCTAACGACCGCGAGGCGGTGGGAAGGGCGATGCTGGGACTGGGCTGAGGCGCGATTCGCGATTCGCGTTGCGCGATTCGCGAGAGGCCCAGGAGCCTGTCTGCTTCCCGAAGCACTTCGCGAATCGCGCAACGCGAATCGCGAATCGCACGTCGCGTATTTCCCCCTGCGCGCCCGGCATTACCTTGGACCCATGTCCACCTCCCCTCCTCCCACGCCTCTCCGCCCCCGCCGCCGGCCTCGCACCGCGGTGCTCCTCGCTGTGGGGACGGTGCTGCTGGCGCTGTTCATCTTCCCCGCGGTCGCGCGGCGGCTCGCCGACTGGCTCTGGTTCCGCGAGATCGGCTACGAGCGCGTCTTCCTGACGAAGATCGCCGCGCAGTGGGCGCTCGGGCTCGGCGCCGGGCTCCTCGGCGGCGCGCTGCTCTACGCGAACGCCCGCTTCGCGCTGCGCGAGGTCGCGATCCAGGAGCTGGTGCGCGGGCGGCCGGCGGAGCGGCAGCGGCTCTTCACCCGATTCGCCGAGCTGGCCGTGCTCCCCGCGAGCCTCTTCTTCGGGCTGATGGTGGGGCTGAGCGCGGCCGGGGACTGGCTGCTGCTGCTCCAGTTCGCGCACCGCACCCCGTTCGGGGTCGCCGACGCGCTGTTCGGGCGGGACGTGGGCTACTACGTCTTCACCGTCCCGCTGATCGACGCCGCGCTCGGCATCGGGATGCTGCTGCTCGTGCTGGCGGCCGCGGTCGCGGTGCCGATGTACGCGGCGCGCGACGAGATCTACCTCGTGCGCGGCCGCCTGCGCGTGGACCCGATGGCGCAGACGCACCTGCGGGTGCTGGCCGCCGCGTTCCTGCTGCTGGTGTCGGCGCAGATCCACTTCGTCGGCGCGCCGGGGCTCCTCTACTCGCACAGCGGACCGCTGGTCGGGGCGAGCTACACCGACATCCACGCGACGCTGCCGGCGCTGCGCCTGCTCGCCCTCGCCGCGGCGGCGAGCGCGGCGCTGCTGCTCTGGGGGCTGCGCGCGCCGGGGCGGGCGCGGCTCGGGCGGGACCTCGCGATCGCGGCCGGCGGGCTGCTCGCGCTCTCCGCCGTCGGCACCGGGATCGTGCCGGCGCTGGTGCGCCGGCTGGTGGTGCAGCCGAACGAGCTGGCGCGCGAGCGGCCGCAGATCGAGCGCCACATCGCCGCCACGCGCGCCGCCTGGGGGCTGAACGCGGTCGAGTTGCGCGACCTGGAGGGCAGTGGCCGGCGCCTGACGACGGCCGACATCGCCGCCAACCGCGCCACCGTGCGCAACGTGCGGCTGTGGGACCGCGAGCCGCTGCTCCAGACCTTCGGGCAGCTCCAGGCGATCCGCACCTACTACGAGTTCGTGTCGGTGGACGACGACCGCTACCGGATCGGCGGCGAGCTGCGCCAGGTGCTGCTCTCGGCGCGCGAGCTGGACGCCTCGGCGCTGCCGACGCGGAGCTTCATCAACGAGCATCTGACGTTCACGCACGGGATGGGGATCACCCTCGGGCCGTCGAACCAGGTGACGACCGAGGGGCTGCCGGTGCTCTTCATCAAGGACCTGCCGCCGGCGTCGAGCATCCCGATCCGGGTCACGCGCCCCGAGATCTACTTCGGCGAGCTGGCGAACGACTACGTGCTGGTGAAGACGCGGCAGCGCGAGTTCGACGTGCCGGCGGCGTCGGGCGCCGGCGACGTGTACACCACCTACGCCGGCCGCGGCGGCGTGCCGGTGGGGTCGTTCTGGCGGCGGCTGGTGCTGGCGGTGCGCTTCGGGTCGCTCAACATCCTGCTCTCCGGGGACGTCACCGACAGCACGCGGGCGCTCTACCACCGCCGGGTGGCCGAGCGCGCCGGGCGGGCGCTGCCGTTCCTGCGCATCGACGACGACCCGTACCTCGTGATCACCGACGCCGGCCGGCTGGTGTGGGTGATCGACGGCTACACGGCCACCGACCGCTACCCGTACTCGCAGCGGCTGGCCGACGGCACGAGCTACCTGCGCAACAGCGTGAAGGTGCTGGTGGACGCCTACGACGGCGACGTGCGGGCGTACCTGGCCGACCCCGCCGACCCGATCGCCCGGACGTTCGCCGGCCTCTACCCCGGCGTGCTGCGGCCGCTGGCGTCGATGCCTGACGACGTGCGGGCGCACGTGCGCTACCCGTCGGACCTCTTCCGCGCGCAGGCCGCCCTCTACGCCACCTACCACATGGTGGACCCCGAGACGTTCTACCACCGGGAGGACCAGTGGCAGGTCCCGGCGCGGGACCCGCAGCAGCGCGGGCGCGGCGGGGACGCGGCGGACGACCCGTTCATGCGCCACATCGTCATGCGGCTGCCGGGCGAGCCCGACCCCGAGTTCCTGCTCATGCTCCCCTTCACGCCGCGGCAGAAGGACAACCTGGCGGCGTGGATGGTGGCGCGGAACGACGGCGAGCACTACGGCCAGCTGGTCGCCTACCGGTTCCCGCGACAGAGTCTGGTGTACGGGCCGCGCCAGGTGCTCAACCGCATCAACCAGGACCCCGAGATCTCGCGCCAGATCTCGCTCTGGGACCAGCGCGGCTCCGAGGTGATCTGGGGGAACATGCTCGTGATCCCGATCGAGGAGTCGCTGGTGTACGTGCAGCCGCTCTACCTGCGCGCGCAGGGCGGGCGGATCCCGGAGCTCAAGCGCGTGGTCGTGGCGTACGAGAGCGGCGTGGTGATGGCGGAGACCTTCGAGCAGGGGCTGACCGCGCTCTTCGGCGGCGCTGCGGGCGCCGCGGCGGCCGAGGACCTGGCGGCGGCGTCTCCGACCGCGCCCACCGCCGACACGACGCGCGCCGCGACGGCCGCGGCGGCGGCGGGCACGGCGGGCACGGCAGGCACGGCGACCGCGCGGGATGCGCTGATCCGCCAGGCGACCGACCACTACGAGCGGGCGCGCGCGGCGCAGCGGGCGGACGACTGGGCGAAGTACGGCGAGGAGATGCGGAAGCTTGGCGAGGCGCTCGCGCGGCTTCGGCAGGCGCCCAGGTGAGAGATGGCGACGGCAGCGGCGTCGACAGGATGAACGGCGACAGGATGCACGGGATGGTGAACAGGATGAGGACTTCGGGAAGCCACGCCTCCCGGGGCCCTCATCCTGTTCACCATCCCGTGCATCCTGTCGCCGTTCATCCTATCGACGCCGCTGCCGTCGCCATCTC
>DATFPD010000415.1:0-4109 GCA_035265005.1 Gemmatimonadaceae bacterium
TATTCCTGACCTGGGCCGCCGCCTGCCGTGACGAGCGGCCCGCGGTGGCGTCTCCGGAGAGCAAGGTCAACCAGGAATGGGTGACCGGCGCCGCGGCGGCGGCGCTCAATCCGAATGGGCAGTTCGTGCTGCCGCCGCCGGAGACTGGCCCGGAGCCTGAGCTGTCCGAGGGACAGGCCGTCACGCTCGCGACCGCCTTCATTCGCTTCCATGGCCCCTGGCTTCGCGGCGCGTGGGAGGCCGACCATGGCGCGCCGGTCGACTTGGCTGCGCTCTCACGGTGCGGCCGCACGTATTACGCGGCGACGCCCTACGAGCCGGTGCCTGAGGGCACGTCCGAGTCGTTACGACTGTATTACGGCTCCCAGTGGCTGGTGACGTTCTGCGCTCCTTCCGGCGTGCCGCAGGTGAGCGTGTCGGTCTCCGCACTCGCAACCGACCTGCGCGTGGAGAAAGACCACATTGCTCCGCAGCCACTCGGCTTCTTCGCGGTAGGCATTCCGCTCAAGTACTCCACAATCATCCCCATCACACCTGAAGCGGCGGTCAAGCTGGCGGCGCAAGCGACCGGACGGCGCGTATCGGCCATACCGCAGCTCATCATGGCGGCGCACCCCTCGTCACCCCAGGTGGCGAAGTGGCGCGTTGTCCTCGACCTGCCGGTCCAGGCGCGCGGGACGCACAGCGCGCGCGCGTTGACGACCCGCGAGTTCTACGTCGGGCCCGATGACTCGTGGCAGTGGATCGGACTTCAGATTCCCGATCCCACAGTCCAGCGCCAACAAACGTTCAAGGACGGTGTGCCTGGTGCGGAGATCGACCGGCCTCTCGGATGGCGGTCCGGCTTCCCCGATGCATATGAACACGCGACTCCGGGGGCGCCATGAAAGTCTCCAGTGGCGCAGCGCATCACGGGCCCAACCGTCGCGACGGTTGGTACGCCGGCGACCTGGAGTCAGATCACGCACTGGGACACGACTGGTTACAAGTTCGGATGGATGCGCGACGGCCAGGCGCTGACCGGCTCGAATGGCGCCGACGTCGGCACCGCATTCGGCCTCGCGGGCACGCGCCAGATCACCGGTATCGCCTGGCGCACCGACCAGACGGCCGACACCGTGAGCTATGCCGTCGGCGTCGGCCCCGCCGTGAGCATCAGCGGCCCGGGCACGATCTCCAGCACCGGGTCGTACACTTGGACCGCGGTCCCGACCGGATGCGCGAGCACGTGTACGTACCAGTGGGCCTATATGAGCTCGGGCTCGAGCACCTGGATCAACCTGGGCACCGGCGTGACGCAGACACGCTCGATATCGTCGAGCACGCCCAACTTCACGCTGCGGGTGACCGCGACGTCCGCGGGGTACAGTACGGCGAGAACCAAGTTCGTCTCCAACGCGACGTACAGTCCGCCGGGGGGCGGGCGCAATCCGTTCTGTTGACGTCCGGACCATCGCGCGATGATCATTGGCGCCCACCCTCGGCAGGGTGGGCGCTTCTCATTCTCGTACCCGATTCGTGCCCCCAGCGCTTCCCCTCGTCGAAGAGCTCCTCCCCGCGCCCGACCCCGCCGCGTGCTGCGAGCGCTTTGCCGGCACGCCGCACCTGCTCTTCCTCGACAGCGCGCGCGACCCCGAGCGGCTCGGCCGCCATTCGTACCTCGCCGCCGGACCGAGCACGGTCGTGCGCAGCAAGGGGCGCCGCGTCGAGACTCTCGATGCCGACGACGTGGGCGCGGCGTGGCGCCCGGTGGAAGCGACGACCGCGCTCGACCACGTGCGCGCGCTTCTCGCCCCGTTCGCCGCCGAGCCTGTTCCCGGGCTCCCACCATTTCAGGGCGGCGCCGCGGGGTTCATCGCCTATGACTGGGGCGCGATGCTCGAGCGTCTCCCCGCGCCCCGCTACGACGACCTGGCGCTCGACGACCTCCGCCTCGGCGTCTACGACTGGGTGATCGCCTGGGACCACGCCGAGGGACGCGCGTGGCTGATCTCGACCGGCTTCCCCGCGCGCGATCCCGCCGACCGCGAGCGGCGTGCCGCGGAGCGCATGGAGCAGGTCAGGCGCGTGCTCGCCTCGCCGCCGCCGCCGGGCAATGTCGCGACCCACCGCGTGCCACCGGAGACGCGCCCCATGGGCAGCTCGCCACCCAGGTACCCCGTCGAAGGCGTCCCCGGCGCCGCCGACGTGGAGCTCCACTCGACCTTCACCCGCGACGGCTACCTCGACGCCGTGCGCCGCGTGCGCGAGTACATCCTGGCCGGCGACATCTTCCAGGCGAACCTCTCGCAGCGCTTCGACGCGCCCCTCCGCGAGCACCCCTGGCTACTCTACCGCCGCCTGCGCGCGCTCAACCCCGCACCCTTCGCGGCCTACCTGGAGTTCGGCGACGCGGTCATCGTCAGCGCATCCCCCGAGCGCTTCCTCCAGGTGACCGCGGACGGCCGCGTCGAGGCGCGCCCGATCAAGGGCACCCGCCCCCGCGGCACCGGCCCCATGCACGACATGGTGCTCGGCCGCGCGCTGGTCGAGAGCGAGAAGGACCGCGCCGAGAACCTCATGATCGTGGACCTGCTACGCAACGACCTCTCGCGCGCCTGCGCGGCCGGCACGGTGCGCGTCCCCGAGCTGTTCGCGCTCGAGCACTACTCCACCGTGCACCACCTGGTCTCGACCGTCGTCGGCGAGCTGGCCCCGGGGCGGGACGCGGTGGACCTCCTCTGCGCCGCCTTCCCCGGCGGCTCGATCACCGGCGCCCCCAAGGTGCGGGCGATGGAGATCATCGCCGAGCTGGAGCCCTCGCGGCGGGGCGTCTACTGCGGCTCGGTCGGCTACCTGAGCTTCACCGGCGCGCTCGACACGAGCATCGTGATCCGCACCTACCTCGTCCGGGACGGGCGCGCGTACTTCAGCGCGGGCGGCGGCATCGTTGCGGATTCCGAGCCGGAAGCGGAATATCAGGAGACGCTCGACAAGGCCCGGGCGCTGATCGCGGCACTACGAACGGCCGGGATGGGGGACGGGGGATGGGGGAGGACCAGCGGAGACGGCGCCATTCGTTGAGATCCCATCCCCCATCCCCCTTCCCCCTTCCCCCTTCCCTGCAGTTCATGATCCTGCTCATCGACAACTACGACTCCTTCGTCTACAACCTCGCGCGCTACGTGCGGGAGCTGGGGCTGGAGCCGGTCGTGCGGCGGCACGACGCCGTCACGGTCGAGGAGATCGAGGGGATGCGGCCGACCCACATCATCATCTCCCCGGGGCCCTGCTCCCCCGCCGAGGCCGGGATCTCGACCGAGGTCGTGCGCCACTTCGGCGCCCGCGGCGTCCCCGTGCTCGGCGTCTGCCTGGGGCACCAGTGCATCGGCGAGGCGTACGGCGGCGAGGTGGTGCGGGCCGCGCGGCCGATGCACGGCAAGGTCTCCCGTGTCTACCACGACGGGACGAGCGTCTTCGCCGGCCTCCCCTCGCCGCTGCACGCCACGCGCTACCACTCCCTCGTCGTGCGCCCGGAGTCGCTGCCGCCGTCGCTGCGGGTGATCGCCCACACGCGCGACGCGAGCGGCCGCCCGGACGAGGTGATGGGCGTGGTGCACCGCGAGCACCCGGTGGTGGGCGTGCAGTTCCACCCGGAGTCCGCGCTCACCGAGTACGGCTACGCGATGCTCGACCGCTTCCTCCGCGGCGACGCCTCCCGCCCCGCCGCCCTCCCCGACCGCGCCGACATGGCGGCGTCCGTGCCTGACGACAGCGCGCGCGCCGCGGAGCCGGAGTTCGTGCCGCCGTCCGTGGACCTGGTGCGATGAAGACGAGGGATGGGGGACGGGGGACGGGGGATGAACTGCCCCAGGCTGTCCGGAGCGGCAGTTCATCCCTCCTGTTCGTGAACGGCCGCCCCGCCGCCCCCGACGCCCCGAGCCTCTCGGCGCTCGACCGCGGCTTCACGCTGGCCGACGGGCTGTTCGAGACGATGCGCGCCTACGGCGGCCGGGTGTTCCGGCTCGACGCGCACCTCCGGCGGCTGCGCGACGGGCTCCGGGTGCTCGGCATCGAGCTCGGCGACGACCCGCGCGCGGCGGTCGCCGAGGCGATGGGGGCCGCGGCGG
>DATFPD010000416.1:0-7776 GCA_035265005.1 Gemmatimonadaceae bacterium
GAAGGCGAGGAGTTCCTGATCACCGGCCACGAGGCGCTGGCCGAGGTGACCGAGGTCGGCGACGAGGTCGAGTGGCTCGACGCCGGCGACCTGGTGGTGCCGAGCGTCCGGCGCCCCTGCGCGCGCCGCGACTGCCCGGCCTGCCGCGGTGGGAACCAGGACTTCTGCCTGACGGGTGAGTACACCGAGCGCGGGATCAAGGGCGCGCACGGCTTCCTGGCCGAGGCGGTGGTGGAGGAGTCGCGCTACCTCACGTCGGTGCCGCGCGAGCTGCGCGACGTGGCGGTGCTCACCGAGCCCCTGACCATCGCCGAGAAGGCGCTGCGGCAGTGGATGGAGGTCGAGCGGCGGCTGCCGTGGAACGCCCAGGCCGACGACGCCGCCGTCCTCCGCGGCAAGCAGGCGGTGGTCATCGGCGCCGGCCCGGTGGGGCAGCTCGGCGCGATGCTGCTCCTCAGCCGCGGCCTCCGGGTGACCGTCTACTCCCGGTCGCCGGAACCTAACGACAAAGCGTCGCTCGCCCGCTCGGTGGGGGCCGAGTACGTCTCCTCCGAGGAGACGCGCTTCGCCCAGCTGGCCGAGCATCTGGGGCGCGTGGACCTGGTGTACGAGGCGGCGGGCGCGTCGAAGGTGGCGTTCGAGGTGCTGCGCGGCCTGGGCACCAACGGCGCCTTCATCTTCACCGGGGTCCCCGGCCGCAAGGAGCGGTTCGAGATCGACGGCGCGGCGATCATGAAGCACGTCGTCCTGAACAACCAGGCGGTGCTCGGCACGGTGAACGCGAGCCGGGGCGACTTCACCGCCGCCGTGCGCGACCTCGAGCGCTTCCACGGGGCCTGGCCGGACGCGCTGCGCGGGATCATCACCGCCCGCCACCCGCTGGCGGAGTTCTGCGAGCGCGCGTCGGACAAGGGGGGGATCAAGCACGTGATCGCGGTCGGCGAGTGAGCACGCACGAGTGAGCACGCACGAGTGAGCGCGCGCGAGTGAGCGCGGACGCGTGAGCGGGCTCGCCCCCTCGGCCGCCGACGTCGGTGGGCCCACCGGCCGGCGCTACCTGCCGATCGAATCCCACGGCGTCATCGGCGACCTCCAGACGGCGGCGCTGGTCGGGATCGACGGCACGATCGACTTCTGGTGCCTGCCGCGCTTCGACGGGCCGACGGTCTTCGCGTCGCTGCTCGACGCGCGCGGCGGCGGCAGCTTCGAGGTGCGGCCGGCGCTCGACGGCGTGCGGCACACGCAGCTCTACCTGCCGGACACGAACGTCCTGCTGACGCGCTTCCTGGCGCCGGACGGCGTGGCCGAGATCTCCGACTTCATGCCGGTGCCCGCCGAGCCGGCGCCGAGCCGGATCGTGCGGCGGGTGAAGGCCGTGCGCGGGGACATCGCGTTCCGCCTGCGCTGCGCCCCGCGCTTCGACTACGCGCGCGCCGCGCACGAGCTGCGGCCGGTGGAGGGCGGCGTGCTGTTCGTCCCGCGCGGCCCGGCCGCGGCCGGCCCGGCGCTCCGCCTGACGACGCCGCTGCCGCTGGCCGCCGACGGGGGCGACGCGGTGGCGGAGTTCACGCTGCGGCGCGGCGAGAGCGTGCCGATCGTGCTGGAGTCGCTGGACCCGGGGGTGCCCGCGCCGCCGCCGCCGTCCCTCGCCGAGCACGGCGCGATCGCCCGCACGTTCAAGGAGACCGTCAACTTCTGGCGCGACTGGATCGGGCGCTCGACCTACCAGGGGCGCTGGCGCGACCAGGTGCACCGCTCGGCGCTCGTCCTCAAGCTGATGCACTCCCGCCGGAGCGGCGCCATCGTCGCCGCGCCGACCTTCGGGCTGCCGGAGGCGGTCGGCGGCGTGCGGAACTGGGACTACCGCTACACCTGGATCCGCGACGCGGCGTTCACGACCTACGGGCTGATCCGCCTCGGCCTCACCGGCGAGACGCGGTCGTTCATCGACTGGCTGGCGCACCAGGCCGAGCGCAACGCCGGCGGCGGGGGCGGCGTGGCGCCGCTCCAGACGATGTACGCGATCGACGGCGGCACCGAGATCCCCGAGTGGACGCTCGACCATCTCGAGGGCTACCGCGGCTCGCGGCCGGTGCGCGTCGGCAACGCCGCCTCGGGGCAGCTCCAGCTGGACATCTACGGCGAGCTGATCGACTCGCTCTACCTGTACGACAAGTACGCCGAGCCGACGAGCTACGACCTCTGGCGCCGCATCGCGCAGCTGGTGGACTGGGTGTGCGAGCACTGGGCGCTGCCTGACGAGGGGGTGTGGGAGGTGCGGAGCGGCCGGCGGCACTTCCTCTACTCGCGCGTGCTCTGCTGGGTGGCGGTCGACCGCGGCATCCGGCTGGCGGTGAAGCGCTCGCTCCCGGCGCCGATCGCCCGCTGGCACGAGGTGAAGGACGCGATCTACCGTGAGGTGTTCGAGCGGTTCTGGGACGACGGCCTGCGCGCGTTCGTGAGCGAGCGCGGCACGCGGCGGGTCGACGCGTCCTGCCTGGTGATGCCGCTGATGCGCTTCATCTCCCCCACCGACCCGCGCTGGCTGTCGACGCTGCGCGCGGTCGAGCGCGAGCTGGTGGAGGACTCGCTCGTGTTCCGCTACCGCCGCGACGGCCCCGCGACCGACGGCCTCCCGGGCGACGAGGGGACGTTCTCGCTCTGCTCCTTCTGGTACATCGAGTGCCTCTCGCGCGCCGGCGACCTCCAGCAGGCGCGCTTCCTCCTCGAGAAGATGTTCGGCTACGCCAACCACCTCGGCCTCTACGCCGAGCAGATCGGCCCCTCGGGCGAGCACCTCGGCAACTTCCCCCAGGCGTTCACCCACCTCGCTCTCATCAGCGCGGCCTTCGACCTCGACCGCCGGCTCAGCGGCGCGGGGTGGACGGCGTAGGGCACACGGGAGAGGAGCCCCCGGCCGGTCGGATCTGCTGAACGGCATTGAACCGCGGAGGGCGCGGAGGGCGCGGAGGAGGGCACACGGCGAGAGTCCCTCTACCGGGACGATCCGTGACGGGCCCGAAAGGGGTCGCGGCCGCCGGGCCCTCCCGGGCTCTTCGGCACCGCGTCCCGAGGGAGGGCAGCCGTCGGTGTGCCCTCCTCCGCGCCCTCTGCGTCCTCTGCGGTTCAATGCCGTTCAGCAGATCCGACCGGAAGAGGGCGGCTCTCCCGTGTGCACGTCCGCTGTGTCTCCGTGCCTCTGTGGTCGAATTCAACAGAGCGTCCCGGCCGCGAGGGCTGTCTGGCGCGCGGATGGTTCGCCCGTCATCGTTGATCTCCCACGCACATCACACCGGAGACTCGATGGCGAACGACCCGCAGCACCCTGACGAACTCTCGCGCCGCGGATTCCTTGGCGCGGTGACCGCCGCCGGCGTCGCGTCCCTCGCCGGGCGCCCGCCCGCGGCGCTCGAGAGGCTCGGGAGCGCGTCCGCGCCGTACGGCCCGCCGCCTGCGTTCGCGCTGGAGGAGGCGACGGTGGCGGCGCTTCAGCAGGGGATGGCGTCCGGGCAGTACACCGCGCGGTCGATCGCCGAGCAGTACCTGGCGCGCATCGCGGAGGTCGACAAGCGCGGCCCCGCGCCGGTGAACGCGGTGCTCGACCTCGCCGCCGACGCGCTCGCGACCGCTGACGCGATGGACGCCGAGCGGCGCGCGGGGAAGGTGCGCGGGCCGCTGCACGGCATCCCGGTGGTGGTCAAGGACAACGTCGGGACGGGCGGGCGCGCGGCGCCGACCGCCGGGTCGCTCGCGCTCTCGGGCGCCGCCGCGGCGCGCGAGGCGTTCATCACCGAGCGGCTGCGCGCGGCCGGCGCGGTGATCCTCGGGACGACGAACCTGAGCGAGTGGGCGAACTTCCGCTCGACGCACTCCAGCAGCGGGTGGAGCGCGCGCGGCGGGCAGACCCGCAACCCCTACGCGCTCGACCGCTCGCCCTCGGGGTCGAGCTCGGGGACCGGCGTGGCGATCGCCGCCGACTTCGCCGCGGTCGGCGTCGGGACCGAGACCGACGGCTCGATCACGTCGCCCGCCGCCGCGTCGTCGCTGGTCGGCATCAAGCCCACCGTGGGGCTCGTGAGCCGGAGCGGGATCGTGCCGATCTCGCACACCCAGGACACCGCCGGCCCGATGGCGCGCACGGTCGCCGACGCGGCGGCGCTGCTCGGCGTGCTGGCCGGCGTCGACGCGCGCGACGCGGCGACGGCGGCCGGCCGCGGCAAGGCGGCGGCCGACTTCACGCGCTTCCTCGACCCGAACGGCCTCAAGGGCGCCCGCATCGGCGTCGCGCGCGAGAAGTACATGGGGTACAACGCGCACGCGGACGCGCTGGTCGAGGCGGCGATCGACGTCATGAAGCAGCAGGGCGCGGTGATCGTGGACCCGGCCAACATCGCGACCGCCGCCCGGCTGGACGCGGGCGAGTTCGACGTGCTGCTGTACGAGTTCAAGGCCGACCTGAACGCCTACCTCGCGGGCCTCGCCGACTCCCCCGTGCGCACCCTCGCCGACGTCATCGCGTTCAACGAGAAGAACGCCGGGCGCGAGATGCCGTACTTCGGCCAGGAGATCATGGTGATGGCGCAGAAGAAGGGCCCGCTCACGGCCGCGGCCTACACCAAGGCGCTCGCGTCAGGCAGGCGGCAGGCCGGCGCGCTCGGGATCGACGCGACGATGAAGGCGCACCGCCTGGACGCCATCCTCGCGCCGACCCAGGGCCCGGCGTGGCTGATCGACCTCGTGAACGGCGACGCCTTCGGCGGCAGCTTCACCTCCCCCGCCGCGGTCGCCGGCTACCCGCACGTGACCGTCCCCGCCGGCTTCGTGCGCGGCCTGCCGGTCGGCATCTCGTTCGTCGGCGGCGCGTGGAGCGAGCCGACGCTGATCAGGCTCGCCTACGCCTACGAGCAGGCCACGAAGCACCGCCGGCCGCCGCGCTTCCTCCCGTCGGCCGACCTGGCGGCGCCGGCGACGTTAGGCTCCCGGTCGGGAGGCTGACGGGTAGCCCAACGCTGGAGCCGCTCAACGCTGTCGTGCCGGCCGGTAGACGAGCGCCACGACGCCGGTCGCGAAGGTCTTCGAGTCGGCGAGCGTGAGCGACGCCTGCACCCCGTCGGCGAAGAGGCGCTTGCCGCTCCCGCGCACGACCGGGTAGACGAGGAGGTGGTACTCGTCGACCAGGTCCTGCCGGATCAGCGTCTGCGCGAGCGTGCAGCTACCGTGGACCCCGATGTCCCCGCCCGGCGCGTCCTTCAGCCGGGCGACTTCGTCCGCCACGTTCCCCGCGATCAGCCTCGAGTTGTTCCACGACACGTCGCGCAGCGTCGTGGAGACGACGAACTTGGGGAGGCTGTTGATGCGGTCGGCGAAGCCCGACTCGTCGGTGCGGGAGGGCCACGCGGCGGCGAAGCCCTCGTACGTCACCCGGCCGAGCAGGAGCGCGTCGGTCGCCAACAGCTCGTCGTGCTTGAAGGTCGCCGCCTCCTCGTTCCAGAACGGGAACGACCACTTCTCCGGCGACTCCATCACCCCGTCCAGCGTCAGGAACTCCGTCACGACTATGCGCCTCATCGTCGTTCTCCCGTGATGTCGTTTGCGTGAACCTCGCCTCTACCTACACGTCGAACGAGGCGCCGCGAGATCGACATCCCGGGCTTCCCGGGCTTCGTGGATTCCCGCGTGCGCGGGAATGACGAGACCTCCGCTCGAGCGTTCTACCGCAGCCGCTCCAGAAGCGCTGGCGACCACAGCGGCAATTGCTCCCCCGCCGCATTGCGCCGCGCCGCGGCCTCGTTGTAGGCGGCGAGCAGCGCCGGCCCATCGCATAAGGAGGCGATCAGCCGCTCGCGCCCGAGCGTCGTCTCGATGGTGCGCGCCATGAGCCAGCCCACCGTGTACCAGGGGCCCTGCGTCGCGCCGAAGAAGGACATGCCCACCGTGCGCTGCGAGTCGGCGTCGGCGAGGCGGCCGTCGAGGACGTCGGTGAAGAAGCGCTCCACGCGGCGCAGGTCGTCGGGCGCGTTGGACACGTCGCGGTCCCAGCGCGCGTGGTCGGAGTCGGGGCTCGTGGCGTGCGGGTGGACGGCCGGCCCGCCGGCGGCGGCGAGCATCGCCACCCCCTCGCCGAACGCGCTCGACCAGCGGGCGGCGGCGCGCACCGCGGCCGGCCGAGCGCTGTCCGCCGGCGCGGCCGCACCGCAGGCGCCGTTCAGCCCCACGTGGTGCAGCTCGTGCGCGAGGGTGTTCTCCAGCTGCGCGCGCGACTTCGCGGGGTCCACGTACATGAAGATCGCCGGGTCGCGCGCCAGATCGTAGACGAAGCTGTTCGTGCGCGGCTTCACCATCAGATACATCGTCGCCCGCAGCGTCCCGCCCGGCGGCAGGTAGGCCAGCGCGCGGCCGGCCGCCGCCGTCACGTCGGTGCGCCGCCACTCGGCGAGCGTCGCGCGCAGCGCCGGCACCCGCGCGCGCAGCGTGTCCGAGCGCAGGAAGGCCAGGAACGCCGAGTCCGGGATCGTGCGGCGGAACGAGCTCTCCCGCTCGGCCAGCCGGCGGTAGCCGTCGGTCGCCAGCAGCAGCCGCCACGCCGAGTCGCGCCCCGCGTCGTCCCGCGCGTCGGCGACCGCCAGCGCGAGGTCGGCCTCGCGCACGTCCATGCGCACCTGGAGCGCAGAGCCCGGGGCCAGCGCCGGCGCGCGATGCCGGCAGGCGGCGCCGCCTGACGAGAGCGCCGCGGCGAGTGCTGCCCCCGCCGCCACCCGGCCGCGCCGTCTCATGCCTTCGCCCCCCTCGCCGCCCACTCCCGGCGCAGGAGGCCGTAGATGAGCGAGTCCTGGACGTCGCCCAGCACGTGGTAGCGCTCCCGGAGCAGCCCCTCGCGGCGGAACCCGAGGCGCTCGACCACCCGCACCGACGCCTCGTTGCGCGGGTCCACGTCCGCCTCCAGGCGGTGGAGGCCGAGCGTCTCGAACGCGAACGCGAGCAGCGCCGGCAGCGCCTCCGCGATGTACCCGCGTCCCCAGCAGTCCCGGCGGAGGGCGAACCCGAGCTCGGCACGCCGGTGCGCGGCGTCGATCGAGGCGAGCGTGCACGTCCCGATCACGCCCCCGCCGTCCCGGCGCGCGATGCCCCACTGAAAGAGCGTGCGCGCGGCGAAGTAGGCGTGGATCTCCGCCAGCAGCCGGCTCGCGGCGGCGAGGTCCGCGAGCGGCGGGTGGCTCCAGTAGCGGCAGACGTCGGCGTCGCCGAAGATCGCGAACAGCGCCGGCACGTCGGCGGCGGTCAGCCAGCGAATCGTCAGGCGCTCGGTCGCGAGCGTGGGCAGCACGGCCGCCTCCGCGAGGAGCGGGACGCCGGCCGGCCGCGACAGGGATTCATCCAGCTGTTCCATCGAATCGTTCCGTCCGTCGTTGCATCCGCGCTGGGACAGGCCGGCGGCAAGGGCAACTGCTTTGACAGGATGAACAGGATGAACAGGATGAGAACAGGATGAACGGGATGACTGCTTCGGGCGACCGTGCTTCCCGGGGCCCATCATCCTGTTCTCATCCTGTTCATCCTGTTCTCATCCTGTTCATCCTGTTCATCCTGTTCATCCTGTTCATCCTGTTCATCCTGTTCATCCTGTCAAAGCAGTTACCGCTGCCGCCGCCCTCGAACCGACCCACGGCCGCGGTGACAGAGCCATTGACAGCGGCAGCGCACGAACGGTTGGCAGCTGGCAGCTCACTTCATCCCGATGTCCGCCACGGCCCACAGCGCGAGCGACTTGTCGGCGTA
>DATFPD010000417.1:0-6565 GCA_035265005.1 Gemmatimonadaceae bacterium
CTCCTACCCGGTCGGCGGCCGGCGTCGCGCCGTGCCGTTCGAGACGGTGGTGCCGTGCTGACCCGGACCGCCTCGCGCCGCGGCTACACCCTCGCCGAGCTGCTGGTCGCGGTCGTCCTGCTGGGAGTCGTCGCGGTGACCGTGTCGACCGTCGCGGCACGGCAGCAGCGGCTCTTCCGCGGCTCGTTACTGGTGCTCGACTCGCGCGGCCAGCTGCGGCAGGGCGCCGCGGTGATCGAGGGGCTGCTGCGCGGAATCTCGCCGGCGGCCGGCGACCTGATCGCGGTGAGCGACTCCGCCCTGGAGGTCGTCGCCACGATCGGTGGGTCGGTCGTCTGCGCCTCTCCCGGCGCCGCGACGCTGGACCTGCCCGCGCCCGACAGTGGCACCGGTCCCGGTCTCACGGCGTGGCTGGCGTCGCCGCAGCCCGGCGACACGCTATTCGTCTACGACGAGCGGGGTCCGGCTCCGGGCGCGCCGGACAGCGTGCGCGGCTACCGCGTCTCGGACGCGGCCCCGCTGCGCGACGCCTGCGCCGGCGGCCCCCTCGCGGCCGCGGCGCCGCCGGGCTCGCCGGGGCTGCGCCTAACGGTGCAGCCGGCGCCGCCGCGCCCCGTCGGGCCCGGGGCCGTGGTCCGGCTCGGCCGGCGCATGCGCCTGGCCCTCTACCGCTCGCCGACCGACGGCCTCTTCTACCTTGGCCTGCGCGAGTGGGCGGAGGGCGTGCCGCAGCCGGTGCAGCCGGTGAGCGGCCCGTATCGGGGCCGCAGCCGAGGGGCGGGGGTGGGGGCGCACCCCGGGGTCGCCTTTCGCTACGCCGATAGCCTGGGGGCGGCGATCGAGGATCAGGCGCGGGCCTCGGACGTGGCCCGGATCGACGTGGTGCTTCGGCCGCCGGACGACGAGGACGCCGCGGCGGCGACGCTCGCAGGCTCGCGCGCGCTGGACTCGCTGCTGGTTCGCGTGGCGCTCCGCAACCGCCGACGCGGCGGAGGCTTCTGATGCCGCTCGGCCGGCGGCGCCGCCGGGGCCGGCGGCGGCGGCGCGCCGGCTTCGCGCTGGCGGCCGCGCTGTTCGCCGTCGCCCTCGTGAGCGCGCTGGTCGCGGCGCTCTTCTTCTCGGCGGCGCAGGAGTCCCGGGCCGCGGTGCGCGGCGCGCTCGACGCGCGGGCCTTCGCCGCGGCGGAGCTCGGGCTGCACGGCGGGCTGGCCGCGTGGGACCCCGCGCGGAACCTGCCGGCGCCGGACGGCATGGCCGTCGGCGAGTCCCGGGCGTCCACGATCGAGCTGGCATCAGGCGACCGGGCGCGGGTCGTGACGACGCGGGTCTCGACCGGCCTCTTCCTGGTCGCGTCGGCGGGCACGGCGCGCGCGGGCACCGAGGGCGAGGCCTCGGTCCGCCGAACGGGGATGGCGCTGCGGCTCGAGCGCCGCCTGTCGACGCCCCGCGCCGCCGTCACCACGTTCGGCCCGGTCACGGTGAGCCCCGGCGCGACCGTGGACGGGTCCGATCACGTCCCGCCGGGGTGGCCAGCCTGCGCCGCGGGCGGCGCGCTCGCGGCGGCCGACGCGGCGCGGGGCGACAGCGCCCTCTCGCCGCGCCCCGGCACGCCCGCCTGGGCGCGCCTCGTCGCCGCCGCGATCACGCTGCCGCGCGACGAGGCCGCGGCGGCCGCGACCCTGACGCGCAGCCGCGACGCCCGCTCGTTCCAACTGCTGTACGCGCCAGCATCGCTGCGGCTCGACGGGGTGTCGGTCCAGGGCGTGCTGGCGGTCGACGGCGACGTGGAGCTGGCGCACGGCGCCGAGCTCACAGGCATCCTGATCGTGCGCGGCGCACTCCGCAGCGGGCCGGGTGGGGGCAGGGTCCTCGGCGCGGTCGTGACGCACGACAGTGCCGGCGCCGACATCGGGCCCGGTCTGCGCATCGAGTTCTCGTCGTGCGCGGTGGAGGCCGCGCTCTACGCGAGTGCGCGCGTGGCGCCGATTCCCGATCGCGGATGGATTCAAATCTTCTAACGTCGGCGACGCATTCGCGGATGGCGCCGCCAGTCATCGAATAGTCGGCGCTCCGCGCGGGTGCCGGCGCGACGCGTGCGTTGCATGCTGACGTTCCAGGTCGAGACGGGGAAGTGCTGACCGACGGCTGAGAGGCTCACTTGTCCGACTGGCCATCAGTCCGCTCGACCCTATGGGGGCGAACTTTCTTCGGCGGGGGATCTGACGCGCAGCCTTCTTGCAGAGTATGTTTCCCGAAACTTGTTTGCTTTCACGATCCCAGGGTGACCGGTCGTTGTTACCACTTTCCCGGTTGATCGTGTCATGGCAGAGCACGCCGCGGGCGCGCCACGGGGGCGCGAATGGAACGTTCGTTTGTGATGGAAGTCACTTTGCGGCAGTCGCTTATCCCAGGCGACTTAAAGCCTCTTGACGACTGTCCGGCCCGCCGCCAACTTTGCGGTGCTCGCGCGCCGCAGACTCGTGTTCGCGCGGAGGGTCACCGGGGACGACCTCAGTCCCCTGAGGAAGCCCGCCCTCTGCTCTTTTTCTTTCAACGAGTTCCTCCCGAATGGCGCTAAGCTTCGGTCGTAAGAAGACCTCCATTGGCCTGGACGTAGGGTCCGGCCTGATCAAGGTCGCCGTCATCGACCATAAGAAGGGCGAGCCCGAGCTGACGAAGGTTACGATCGCCCCGCTGCTCGCCGACGCGATCGTCGAGGGCGAGGTGATGGACCCCGGGATCGTAGCCGACGCGATCCGCACCGCGCTCGACGCCGCGGGCGTCAAGTCGAGGGACGTGGTCACCGCGGTCGGCGGCCGCGACGTGATCATCAAGAAGATCCAGATCGAGCGGATGAAGGAGCAGCAGGCGCGCGAGGTGCTCCGCTGGGAGGCCGAGCAGCACGTGCCCTTCGACATGGAGTCGGTGGAGCTGGACTTCCAGATCCTCGACCCCGAGGGCACCGACAACGAGATGAGCGTGCTCCTCGTTGCCGCCAAGCGCGACCTCGTCGACAACAAGCTCCGCATCCTCACCGACGCCGGGCTCACCCCGGCGATCGTCGACGTCGACGCCTTCGCGCTGCACAACGCATTCGAGCGGAACTACCCCGAGGCGATGACGGGCGTCGTCGGGCTGATCAACATCGGCCACGAAGTCACCAACATCAACATTCTCGACGACGGCGTCCCGATCCTGACGCGGGACCTCACGGTCGGGACGCGCCGCTTCCGCGAGGACCTGCAGCGCGAGCGCGGCCTCTCCTCGGACGAGGCCGACCAGCTGCTCCAGGGCTACGACCGGTCGCCGCATCTCGACGCGGTGATCGAGAGCCGCGGCGAGGAGATCGCCGTCGGGCTGGAGCGCGCTGCGGCCTTCCTCGCGTCTTCTTCGCGCTCCGGGAGCCAGCTCCGCGCGGTGTACACCTGCGGCGGCGGCTCGCGCATTCCCGGGCTCAACGAGGCGCTCGCCAGCCGTCTGCGCCTGGGCGTGGAGCAGGCGAACCCCCTCGCCAACCTGCGCGTTCGTGACGGCGCCCTGGAGGGGCTCGTCACTGACGAGGTTGCGCCGCTGCTCATGCTCCCGATCGGGCTCGCGCTCCGCCAGGTCGCGTGACGCGCCCGACGCGCGTGCCGCGACGCAGTGAGACCGTGCCGCGACCGGCGCAGCCGCCGGCGTCGGCGGCCGGCCTGACCCTGACGTCCGCCTCGCGGACCGCCACATGATCGAGATCAATCTTCTGCCGGGTGCCGGGCGCAAGGCCCGCGGTGGGGCCCGCGCGTCCGGTGTCTCGCTCGGCGCGGCCTTCAGCGGCCTCACGGACCGCATCCGCGACCCGTTCCTGATCGCCGCGATCGCGGCGTCGGCGGTCGCGGCCGCGGCCATCGGCGGCATGTACACGCTCCAGGCGGCCCGCGAGTCGGGGCTCGACGAGCGGGCGCAGCGCGCGCAGCAGGACTCGGTGCGGTACTCGGCGGTCCTCCGCGACCGCCGCCGCGCCGAGGCGCAGCGCGACTCCGCGATGCGGCAGCTCAACATCATCCGGGGGATCGACAACACCCGCTTCGTCTGGCCGCACGTGATGGACGAGGTGAGCCGCGCGCTGCCGCCCTACACCTGGCTGACGCTGATCATGCAGACGAGCGCCGCGCCGACGCCCGTCGATCCGGCTCCCCGTGCCGCCGGCGCCGCCGGCGCGGCCGCGGCGAAGCCCGACACCGCGCAGGCCGCGCCCGAGAACATGAAGTTCCAGATCGTCGGGCAGACGGTGGACATCCAGGCGCTGACGCGCTTCATGCGGCAGCTCGAGGCCTCCGAGTTCATCCAGAACGTGAACCTTTCCAAGTCCGACGTGGTGAACGTCGAAGGGAAGGAGATCACGGAGTTCACGCTGACCGCGGAGTACCAGTCGCCGGACTCGTCCGCGATTCGCACGGTCCCGCTGTCACTTCAGGTGAGGTAGGGAGCGGCCATGGCCATTCTGCCCAGCAACCCGAAGGACCAGCCCAAGGTCCTGATCACGATCATCGCCCTCGCGCTCGCCGGGCTGTACTGGAACTTCGTGTACACGCCGAAGAGCGCGGAGCTGAATCAGACCGAGGAGCGCGTCACCAGCCTGGAGTCGGCGAACGACAAGGCGAAGCGCGAGCTGGCGAAGGGGAACGTGGACCAGCTCCGCGCGCAGGCGCAGGAGTACCAGCAGAACCTGCAGGTGATGCGGCAGCTCGTCCCCACCGGGAACGAGGTGCCGGCGCTGCTCGAGCAGGTGAGCAACGCGGCGCGCCGCGCGGGGCTCGAGATCTCCGCGGTCGAGCCGCAGCCGGTGATCTCCGGCGAGCAGTTCGACACGTACCGCTACCGCTTCAGCGTCACCGGCAGCTTCCACCAGCTGGGCGAGTTCCTGGCGAACGTCGGCTCGCTGCCGCGGATCATGTCGCCGGTGAATCTGCGCCTGGCGCCGGTGCAGGCCAACAGCCCGCAGGCGGTCAAGGCCGCCAAGCGGGGCCGGTCGATCGTCGGATCGCAGTTCGAGATCCAGACCTACGTGGCGAAGGTCGGTGCGCCCGGCGGGGACGTCGAGGCGCGGTCGCCCAACTCCGAGCCCAAATCATGAGCAGTCGATTCGCCGCGGCGCTCGCCGCAGTTGCCACCGCCGCGCTCCTTGCGGGCGCGGCCGGCGCGCAGGCCATTCCGAATCCCGCCGCCCCCAAGGCGGCGGCGAAGCGCGCCGCCGCCGCGACCAACGCGCACACCGAGGCGATGAGCAACCCCTCGTCGGCGCAGCCGCAGCCGCAGCAGCAGCAGCCGCCGGCGCCGGCGAAGGGCGCGCAGCAGCAGCGGCCCACCCGCGCCGCGACCGGCCGCGACAGCGCGGCCCGCACAAGCACCAGCACCAGCGCCAGCCAGTCGCGCGGCAGCGTCTCGGTGTCCGAGCGTGGCGGGCGCGGCCAGATCACGCTGGCGCGCGAGGTCTTCGACTACGACCCGAACGGGCGCCGCGACCCGTTCGTCTCGCTGATGGCGAGCGGCGAGCTGCGGCCGATCATGTCCGACCTCCAGCTCAAGACGATCATCTACGACGCGAGCGGCCGCAACTCGGTCGCCGTGCTCCGCGACGCGCAGACGAAGGAGCAGTACCGCGTGCGCGTCGGGCAGACGATCGGCCGCATGCGCGTGACCGCCATCCGGCCGCGCGAGGTGGTCTTCACGATCGACGAATTCGGCTTCAATCGCCAGGAAGTGCTGACCTACTCCGAACCGACCCCGAGGAAGCCATGAGGCGTCATCCGATCCTGGCCGCCGCGGCCACCTGCGCGCTCGTCCTGACGGTCCCGGCGAGCGCCCACGCCGCCCGCGGCCGCCCCGCCGCCGTTAGGCTCGCGCCGGCCGGCTCGGTGACCGGCGTGAGTGTGGTGCCGGCCACCGGGCGCGCCGAGGTGGTGATCGCGGTCGACAACACGGTTCGCGTGCAGAACTTCACGCTCACCGCGCCGCACCGCATCGTGCTCGACCTGTCCGGCGCGCGGCTCGGGATGCCGCCCTTCTCGTACGACAAGCGCGACCGGGGCGGCGTGACCAACGTCCGCTTCTCGCAGTACCGCAGCGACGTGGTGCGGGTGGTGATCGAGCTGAGCGGCCCGCGCCCCTACGACATGGCGCGCGACGCCGACGCCATCCGCGTCGCGGTGGGCGAGAGCGGCGCCGCGGGCGAGGAGTTCGCGCCCTGGCACTCGGGCGCGCCGCCCACCGGCGCGACGCTGGCGAGCATGTCAGCGGCGCAGCCGAGCGCTCCGACGACGGCCCGCGCGGCCGCGGCGGCCCGTCGGCCGGCGCCGGAGCCCGAGTCGCAGGCGAACACGGTGCTCCCGCGCGGCCGCTACGGCAGCTCCGCCGCGGCGGCGCAGCCGGTGCGCCGCCAGCAGTCGCAGCAGCCGCGGATCACGGTGACCTACCAGGACACGGACATCCGCGACGTCATCGCCGCGTTCGCCACCTTCTCCGGGCGCACGATCGTCGTCGGGCGCACGGTGCAGGGGACGGTGACCGCCGAGATCCGCGACCAGCC
>DATFPD010000418.1:0-10198 GCA_035265005.1 Gemmatimonadaceae bacterium
GGGTGACGGTGCGGACGCCCGGGTAGCTGGAGTCGTCCCACCCCAGCTCCATGTCGCTGATGGTCCGGTCGGAGGTCAGGCGCGAGCTGGCCTCGGTGTCGTACCACGAGTACTTGGTCCACGTGGCCAGGTTCTGCCCGCTGGCGTAGAGGCGCAGCTGCCCCATGCCGACGCGCGTCGTCAGGCGCGACGGCACGTCCCAGCCCAGCGTCACGTTCTGGAGCCGGACGAACGACCCGTCCTCGACCCACCGCGAGATCATGTTGGAGTTCGGCGCGACGCCGAGCCCGGTCATCGCGTTGGTGGGGTTGGCCGGGGTCCAGTAGTTCAGCACCTCCCGCAGCATGTTCGAGCTGCCGCCCGGCGTCACCATCCCCTGCCTGTTCAGGTTGACCACCTCGTTGCCCTGCACGCCGCGCAGCAGCCAGTTGAGCGTGAGCGCCCGGTAGCCCAGGGAGCCGTTCTGGCCGAACGTGTACTTGGGCTGCGCGTTGCCGAGGACGGTGCGGTCGTCGATCGTGATCTTCCCGTCGCCGTTGAGGTCCCGCAGCCGGTCGGAGCCGGCGACCGCGCCGACCTGGCCGCTGGCGGCGGCCGTGGCCGCGTTCTGGAAGATCCCGTCCGAGATGTAGCCGTAGAAGTTGCCTAACGGCTCTCCCACCCGCACGATCGCCCCGTCGCGGATCAGCGGCAGCGAGCCGTTCGCGCCGGCGAGGAAGAACTCCCGGTCGCCGCCCAGGTCCAGCACCTTGTTCCGGTTGAGCGCCACGTTGCCGCCCAGGCGCAGCTGGAACGGCCCGACCGCGTGGCGCGTGTCGAGCGCCACCTCGAGGCCGCGGTTCTGCACCTTGCCGATGTTGGCGACGTAGCTCTCGAACCCCGTGTAGTACGCCACCTGCTTCTGGTACAGCAGGTCGTGCGTCTTCTTGTGGTAGACGTCGGCGGTGACGCTGACCCGGTTGTCGAACAGCCCGAGGTCGACGCCGGCGTCGTACTGGTCGGTGGTCTCCCAGCGCAGGTTGGGGTTCGAGTTGCGCCCCGGGCTGGCGCCGTTGCGGAACAGCGTCGTGCCGATCGCGTAGATCGAGCCGATGGTCCACGCCCCCATCGACTGGTACGCGTTGATCGCCTCGCTCCCCGTCCGGCCGTAGCTCGTGCGCAGCTTCAGCTCGCTCAGCACCGGGGCCAGCCCGCGCAGGAAGGGCTCGTCGCTCGCGCGCCACGCCACCGCGGCCGACGGGAAGTACGCCCACTTGTTGTTCACCGCGAACTTCGACGAGCCGTCGGCGCGGAACGTCCCGGTCAGCAGGTACTTCCCCCACAGGCTGACGTTCGCGCGCCCCAGGTACGAGAGCTGCCGCTCCAGCGACGCGCTCGACGTCCCGTTCACCTCCTCCGCCAGGTTCAGCCGGCGGTAGCCGAGCAGGTCGCTCGTGAAGCCCTTCCCCTCCTCGGCGCTCGCCGACCGGCGCGTCTGCTGCACCGTCATGCCGCCGAGCAGCGTCACGTCGTGCCTCCCCCACAGGGTGCGCTGCAGCGTCAGCGTGTTCTCGGCGAGCCAGGTCGTCCGGTGGGTGTTGTCGATGTTCGCCTGGCCCCTGTTGAACGCGGCCCGAAGCAGCCGGGAGGTGTAGCGCTGCTGGAGGACGTTGCCCGCGGTGTAGCCGACACTGCCGCGCAGCGCCACCCCCTCCATCAGGTTGTACTCGCCGAACACGTTGCCGAGCAGGTAGTCGTTGGTGGTCTTGTTGTCCCGCAGCCGGGCGATCGCCAGCGGGTTGTCCATGGTCTGGCTGGGCAGGAGCGGCGCGCTGAAGCCGCCGGTCGAGTCGTAGACCGGGATCGTCGGCGCGAAGCGCAGCGCCATCATCGTGATCGGGCCGCCGTCGGAGCCGTAGCCGTCGTTGACCCGAACCTCGTTCCCCACCGAGCGGCTGGTCACCACCCGCGTCCCGACTTGGAAGCGCTCGCCGAGCTCCTGGTCCAGGTTGAAGCGGAGCGACCCGCGGTCGAAGCTGGAGCCGGTGACGATCCCCCGCTGCTGGAACAGGCCCCCGGAGAGCATCAGCCGGGTGCCGCCGGTCGAGCCGCTGACCCGGAGCTCGTGGTTCTGGATCGGGGCGGTCCGGTAGACCGCGTCCTGCCAGTCGGTGTTCGGCAGGGTGTCGAGGTGCAGCGTGTCGAACGTGACGCTCTTGTCGCGGCTCGGGTTGCGCATGTACAGCCGCGCGAACTCGGCGGCGCCCAGCACGTCGATCTGCTTCGTCACCTCCTGCGCGCCGCTGTAGCCGTTGTACTCGAAGCGCATCTTGCCCGGCTGGCCGCGCTTGGTCGTCACGAGGATGACGCCGTTGGCCGCCCGCGAGCCGTAGATCGCGGTGGACGACGCGTCCTTCAGCACGTCCACCGACTCGATGTCGTTCGGGCTGATCTGGTTCAGGTCGACGCCGATCACGCCGTCGACGACGACGAGCGGCTCGTTGCTCCCGTTGAGCGAGTTGCCGCCGCGGATCCGGATGCGCAGCTGCGAGCCCGGCTGCGCGTTCGTCGTCTGGACCTGCACGCCGGGGACGAGCCCGGAGAGCGCCTGCTCGACGCGGGGCACGGGCATCGTCGCGATCTCGGCGCTCGAGACCGAGGCGACCGAGCCGGTCATGTCGCGCTTGAGCTGGGTGCCGTAGCCCACGACGACCACCTGGTCGAGCACCACCGCCGCGGCCGCCAGCGCGAAGTCGGCGGTGGCCGTCTGGCCGGCGGCGACGGTGACCTCCCGCTCCTGCATCGCGTAGCCGATCCGCATCGCGCGCAGCCGGTAGGTGCCGGGCGGCACGGCCGAGATCGTGTAGCGGCCGTCGCCGCGGGTCGTGGCGCCGAGGTGCGTGCCCCGCACGGTGACGCCCACGTCCGGCACCGGCGTGCCCGCCTCGCTCCGCACCGTGCCCTGAACGAGGCCGGGGTTGCCCTGGGGACCCTGCGCGCCGACGCGCGGCAACCCCGCGACCGACGCGAGCAGTGCTGCGAGACCGACCAGCCGTACACTCGTCGCTCTCATACGGAGTGCTCCGAAGACGTTCGCGGAGATCGGCTCCGCGGGCCCGGGCGGCCGACGCGTCGGCCGCCCGCAGGTAGACAGACTTCCTCCGTTCACTCGTTCACTCCCCGCGCGGGACCGGCGTCAGCACGACCCGCCGGAGCCGCATCGGCTCCCCCGCCCCCGCCCCCGACGACGACGTCGTCGTCGTTAGCCTAACGCCGAGCGTGTACTCGCCCGGCTCGAGCGCGACCTCGCCGAGGTCGCGCGTCGCGAACGCCGTGTCGGCGCCGGTCGGGGCGATCCGGCCCGTCAGGCGCTGCCCGCCGGCCGCCACCTCGACCGCGCCGTCGGCGGCCGACGACGGCCCCGTCGCGTACTCGAGCGCCACCCGCACGCGCCCGGGCTCGGTGACCCGCACCGTCCAGTCGACGCCGGCGCCGGCGCCCCCCCACCCCTGCGCCACGTCGCGGCCACGCTTGCCGTCGCCGTAGCGCATCCCCGCCCCCACCAGCCGCCCGTCGAAGACGTGCAGTGCGGTGGGCGCCGCCGCCCCGCGGGCGGTGGCGCCGGTGGCGACGTAGATCGCCGAGTCGGGCTCCAGCGAGCCGGCGCATTCGAGCACGACCACGCTCACCCACGGGTCGGTCGGCGCGCGCGGCACCTCGACCTCGACGTCGCGCGGGCCGAGGCGCCGCACCGGCAGCGGCGGCGCGTTCGGCTCGGCGAGCAGGTACGCGCGCGTCACCGCCGCGCGCAGGCCGGCCACGCGCAGGCGCCCGTCGGCGCGCGGCCAGTCGAACACGTGCAGGTACAGCCGCTCCCCCTTGCGCGTCGACTGCCCCCACGCCTGCACCGGGAGGGGCGTCCGCGTCGTGCCGCGGATGGCCTCGGCGTTCACCTCCATCCATCGGGCGATCCCCTGGAGGATCGCCTCGTCCCTGGGGTCGAAGCGGCCGTCGCCCATCGGACCGATGTTGAGCAGCAGGTTGCCGCCGCGGGCCGCCGCCTTCGACAGCAGCCAGACGAAGTGCTCCGGCGGCTTGTGCGACGCGTCCGCCCGGTGGTAGCCGTACGACTCGTTGGTCGTCGGGATCGCCTCCCAGTCCCCGCCGTGCGGCGGCAGCTCGGCGGGGCGGTCGGCGGTGGACGCGTAGTCGCCGAAGCGGGCCTCGGGCCCGCCGGGCAGCGGCTGGACGGCGCGGCCGTTGATGACGAGGCCCGGCTTCGCCTCGCGCGCCGCGCGCAGGATGCGCAGGTTCTCCTCGGGCGGCAGCTTGTGCGGCGTGTCGAACCAGAGGATGTCCGGGTCGTAGCCCCGGATCAGCTCCAGGATCTGCGGGATCGCCTTCCGGTCCACGTAGCGCCGCACCCTCGCCAGGCGCTCGCGCGCGTCCGGCGACTGCGGCGACTCCAGCCACCACTCGCGCCCGCCGTGGAGGCCGCGGTCGCCGCCCGGGTTGTCGTACTCCCAGTCGTTCCCCGGCGCCTCGGCGTCGCCCCAGTCGTAGGCGTGCGAGTAGTAGAAGCCGAAGCGCATCCCGCGCCGGCGCGCGGCGTCGCGCAGCTCGCGCAGCGGGTCGCGCCTGAACGGCGTCGCGTCCACCACGTCGTAGACGCCGCCGACCTTCGAGTCGTACATCGCGAAGCCGTCGTGGTGCTTCGCGGTGATGATCATGTAGCGCATCCCGGCGGCGTGGGCCGCGCCCACCCAGGCGTCGGCGTCGAAGCGCACGGGGTCGAACTGCGACGCCGCGCGCTCGCGGTACAGGGCGCCGGGGATCCGCCGGATCCGTTGAATGTGCTCGGCGTAGCCGGCCACCGGCTCGCCCTCCCACACGCCGGCGAGCTGGGAGTACACCCCCCAGTGGATGAACATCCCGAACCGCGCGTCGCGCCACCACCCGAGGCGCTGGTCGCGGTCGCGCATCGACTCCCGCCACCACGCCATGTCCGCGCGGTCCTGCGGCCGCTCCTCGGCCGCCTGCCGGGCGGCGGCCGAGCTGTCCGCTCTGAACATCGGCCACGGGTTGCGGCCGGCGGCGGGGCGCGGGACCGGCGCCAGCGTCTGCCCTGAGCCTGCCGAAGGGTCGGGGAGTGGGGAGGCCGCGCCGGGCGCGAGGACGGCGGACGCGCCCTTCGCCAGCTCGAGCGTGAACGCGCCCGCGCCGTCCCTCGTCAGGCGCGGCGCCGGGCCGGCGTGGGCGCGCACCGCCACCGCCGCGTCGCCCCAGTCGGCGACGATCAGCCGGCACGGCTCGCCGGCAAGGCTCTCGACGCGCACCCAGGCGGTGCGCCCGTCCCGCCGGACGGCGCTCACCAGAAACGCCCCGTCGGCGCGGAAGCGGTCGAACGCCGCATCCCGCCAGGCGCCGGGCACGGCGGGGAAGACCCGCAGGGCGCCGCCCCAGTCCTGGAGGAAGAGATCCTGGATCGTCGCCGCCGCGGCGAGCGGGGTCTCGATCACCGGCCCCGCCTCGGCGTAGAAGGTGTTGGGCTCCATGTAGCGCGGCGCGTCCAGGAAGGCGTTCAACCGCGCCAGCGCCGCGTCGCCGTCGCCGAGCAGCGCGTGCATCGCCGCGCCGCCGGTGAACGAGTAGCCGCGGAAGAGCGACGGCTCGCGCTCCCAGGTCCGCAGCGACCGCTCGATCAGCGCGCGGTCGTCGGGCCGGTCCGGCCTGACGAGCCCCAGCGGGTAGATCGCGAGCAGGTGCGAGTAGTGTCGGTGCGACTCCTTCCATGGCCGGCCGGCACCCACCATCAGGCCGGCGCTGTCGGTCGGGAAGGGGGCGAGGTTCGCGAGCACGTCGCGCCACCGCGGGAGCAGCGGCTCGTCGATCCGCAGGCGCTCGGCGCTCGCGATCAGCGCCCCGAGCCCCCAGCGCAGCAGCGCCAGGTCGTAGTTCGCGTCAGGCACCGTCGCCAGCTCGGGCGAGTGCGTGGCCGGGAGGTGCCAGCGCCCGTCCGTGTCGCCGCGCTCCACGTACGCCAGGTAGTTGCCGACGGCCAGCCGGAGCAGCGGGTACACCCGCTCGCGCAGCAGCCGGTCGTCCATCTGGTACCGGTAGTGGAGCCAGTAGTAGTACATGGTCCACGGCAGGTTGCCCATCTCCTTCGCGGCGTCGCTCTGCGCAGTCGCCAGGTCCACCGGCCGCACCAGGTCGGGGCCCGAGCTGCGGCCGATCGCCGCCGCCCGGCCTCGCAGCCGCTCGGGGACGTTTCCCTCCAGCGCCTGACGATTGCGGTCCAGCCCGCGGAAGAGCGACTCCGCCAGCCCCAGGCGGTTCGCCCGGAAGAGCGGCGAGTAGGTGAGCTGGACGTTGAGGTTCCACCAGATGGCGGGCCACGGCGTGTGGCGGAACCAGGGACCGTTGAGGTCGAGGATCGGCCCGTCCTCGCGCATCGCCGAGCCGAGCTTGTAGACCTGGATCCAGTAGTAGGACTCGAGCCGCGCGTCAGGGAAGGAGAGGAAGCTGGCGGGGTAGTACCCGTGCCACCACCGCCGGTGCGCGGCGGCCAGATTCGTTAGGCCCCGCCGCGCCGCCGAGTCGGTGGCCGCCCGCGCCTCGGCCAGCGCCTCGTCGCCCGCCCGCCCGCGGCCGATGCTCACGTAGAACACCCGCTCGCCCCCGGCGTCCTGCCCAGCGTCGCGCCCGGCGCGGCGGATCGACTCGGCGTGCGCGCCGCCGCCGATGAAGGGCTGCACGCTGGTGACGCCGGCGGGGGTCTCGACCACGGTCGGCGCCGGGTGGAGGTCCTCGGGCGCGAACGGGTCCTTGCGCGCCACCTTGCGCGGCGGCCGCGCCTCGGCGGGCGACCAGGCCAGGTCGGCGCCGGCCTCGCCGCCGCGCCCCGCCAGCGCGATCACGATCACCGACGGGTCGGCCGACACGAAGCTGCGCCAGCGCACCTCGCCGCGGTCCGTCACCACGGTGCCGCTCGCCTCGGCGTTCCACAGGGCGAGCCGCGCGCCGCCGCCCGTCACCCGCCCCGCCGTCCTGAGCAGCACCCGCCCGACCGGGAAGCGCGACGCGTCGTGCACCACGTCGGTGCGGTTGACGGTCCACCCCAGCGCGCCGTCCTGCACGTCGATCGTCGCGCCGAGCCGCCCGTTGCCGACGAACGCGCTCTCCCCCCACCCCGCCGGCGGTCGCGCCCACACCAGGTCGTGCCGCCCGAGAAACGCCGGCCAGTCGACAGCCGCCGCGGGCGCCGCAGAGTGCGACTGCGCGGGTGCGATGGAGGCGACAGCGAGTAGCACCGCGGCGGCCGTCATCCCGAGCGGAGTGCGCAGCGTGACGAGGGGGCGCGCGCTCATCGGGCGGTCATCATCGTCCAGGTGATAGTCCGGTAGCCGGACAAATTGCCGTTAGGCGAGGGCTCGACCCGGCCGCGGAGCCGGCCGGCGGCGTCGCGCGCGACGACCAGCGCGGTCCGCGAGAAGGTGCCGTGCTCGTAGGCGAAGGTCGTCCCGTCGTCGTCGTACAGCTCGGCGCGGCCGGGCGACTCCCCGTAGTGGCGGACCTCGAGGTCCACGTCGCGCGCGCCCGGCGGGGGGACCTGGCGGGGCGCGCCGGCCAGCAGCGGGATGATGCCGCCGTCGCGCACGAACAGGGGGATGCGCTCCAGGCCGGGCGCGACGGTAATGACCTCGCCCGCCCCCGCGAGGGCGCCGGTGTAGAAGTCGTACCAGCGCCCGGCGGGCAGGACCACCGTCCGGGACGCCTGACCGGCGAACATCGGCGCCACGAGCAGGTCGTCGCCCACCATGAACTGGTCCTTGATGTCGCGCCGGGTGGCGGCCGCGTACGGGTTCTCGGTGGAGCTCGTCGCGCCCGGGACCGCCGCCCCGTCCGCCCGGAACCCCTCGACCAGCGGCATCGGGCGGACGGGAGGCGTGCCCTCGAAGTGGTACTGGGCGAACGCCGAGTACAGGTAGGGGAGCAGCCGAACGCGGAGCCGCATCACATCGCGCACGGCGTCGGCCACCTCGGGAAAGGACCACGGCTTCGTGCCGTCCGCCCACGCGTTCAGCATCGCCAGCGGCGAGAGGCACACCGACTGCATCCGCCGCAGCCACTCCTCGCCGGTCTTCGACGAGCGCACCTCGGGCGTCCAGAGGACGCCGATGAACCCGCTGCCCGCGAGCGCGGTGATGAAGTCCGGGTGGCTGTAGTAATCGTCGTAGAGCACGTACGGCAGCGCCGCCGCGCCGGCGTTCGAGGCGCGCACGAGCCCGTACGTGCGCACCCCGGCGTCGCGGAACAGCTCCGCCGTCGCGCGCTGGAGCGCGAGGGCGTAAAGCTGGCGCATCTCCTCGCCGCCGAGGCCGGACGGGAAGGTGGCGTGGTCCGGCCAGAGCCAGCGGTCGTACCCGTCGACCTCGTCGATCTTGTAGCCGCTCACGCCGATCAGCAGGTGCTCGCGGCGGAAGAGGTCGAGGAGCACGCGGCGCGTCTCGGGCAGCGTGACGTCCGGCACGATCCCCGTCCACACCGTGTGCGAGCCGGAGAGGGGCTCGAGCGCGTGATGGATCGGCGACTGCGGCGAGACGTACGGGTTCAGCCACAGGTTCACGCGCACGCCTCGCTCGCGCAGCCCCCGCACGAAGCCCGCAGGGTCGGGGAAGCGCGTCGAGTCCCAGACGAGCGTTCCGGGATAGGCGGCGCTCTGCCACCCCGGCTCGAGCCCGACCACGTCCAGCGGGTACCCCCGGGCCGCGAAGTCGTCCACCTCGCGCAGCACCTGCTCGGCGGTGAAGAGCGTGGGGACGCGATGGAGAAAGCCGAGCCCCCACTTGGGCGGCAGCACGCCGCCGCCGGAGAAGAGGTTGTAGCGCCGCACCGCGTCCATCGCCGTCGGGCCGCCGAAGACGTACACCCGCGCGCCGCGCGCCGGGACGAGCACCTCGACGGCGTCGGAGAGCGGCATCGACGTCCACTCGCGGTCTGTGTTGCGGTCCCGGACCGTGGGCGGATGTGCGCTCTCACGGCGCACCGCCGTGCCCGCGTACACCGTGATGTAGCGGGGGGCGTCGATCAGTACGCCGTAGCCGGCGCTGGAGACGTAGAAGGGGACGGGCGCGTGCGTGCGGCCGTTGTCCGAGCCGCCGTAGTGGTCGACGTGGAGCTGGCGGACCGTCCCCCGCTGCTGGACCGCCTTGAAGTTGAGCCCGAGTCCGTAGAGCTGCTCGTCGGGACCTAACGGGAAGCGGAGGGCGACCCTGGCGTCCCCGGCGCTCGCGCGGATCTCCGCCCGGGGGAGCGGGAACGGCACGCGCCGCATGCGGGCGAGCGCCTCGCGGCGCGGCACGGCGCCGGCGGCGTCGAGCAGGCTCACGCGCCCGGGGGTGCCGACGGTCGCCCGCCAGACGCCCGAGGCGGCCTCCTCCCAGACGATCGGGAGGTCGGCCCGCGCGGCCAGCCCGTCCTGGGCGGTGCCAGGACTGGAGAGCGCACTCAGGAGCAGCACTCCGAGTGCGGGGACGGCACGCATCACACGGCAGCGAACCATGGGGCTCACTCCGGCGTCCGCGGCGCGCATGCGGCGGCGCGCGTGCGCGCCGCCGCGGGGATGACGCGGGCTGAGTTGGCCCAACGAACGACCTCAGCCGGCCGAGTTACTTTAACGTTCTAGTAACGGCTGCGGATATACAACAACTCGCGCCCCCTGTAAAGCCCGCCCCAGCGCCCGACACCATTCGCCGACCTCGACCGGGGGTTCGACCCGGGGTCCGGGGACTTGAACGATCTAGCTCGTCCGTGAAGACTCCGATGCGCCCGGCCACCAGGAGCGGTACACGGATGAGCGCGCCCTCGTCCGCGCTCAGGTGACACGAAATGCACCCTGACTTTGGTTAGATAACGGCAGGCACCGAGGGACTGAGGGACCGAGGGAGGGGCGTCCCGGGCGGTGTCATCCCGCACGAAGTGTCGGGATGACACCGCCCGGGACGCCACTCCCTCGGTCCCTCAGTCCCTGCTTGCCCTCTCCGCCCACATCCGCCGCGTCACCAGTACGTGCCCGAGCAGCGCCGCCATGACCATCACGGCCGGGAGCCACACCCAGGGCGCCTGCGTCACCCAGACGTTCGCCGGCTCGTTATGGAAGGCGCGGAACGGCGTCGGCGCGGAGAGCAGCGCGATCGTCAGGACGTTCGCGAGCAGC
>DATFPD010000419.1:0-4808 GCA_035265005.1 Gemmatimonadaceae bacterium
TTCATCCTGGTCCCGAATTCGATGTCAATTTTCCGGTGGCGCTCGCGGCCGGGCTTCGGCAGATTTTCGCCATGTCCACCGCCACCACGCCGCGCCTCGTGCCGCCGCCGCCCGCGCTCCCGTCGCCGCGCGAGATGGAGGCGGCCTACCAGGGCCGCGACGTCTCGTACGACGGCGTCTTCTTTCTCGGGGTGAGGACCACCGGTGTGTTCTGCCGCCCCTCCTGCCCCGCCCGCAAGCCGCTCGCCAGGAACGTCGAGTACTTCGCCACCGTGCGGGAGGCCGTCTTCGCCGGCTACCGCCCGTGCAAGCGCTGCCACCCGCTGGAGGCCACCGGGCGCGCGCCCGACTGGGTGGCGGCGCTGCTCGCCCGCGTCGAGCGGGCGCCCGCCGAGCGGGTGACCGACGGCGAGCTGCGCCGCCTGGGCGTGGAGCCCGCGCGGGTGCGGCGCTACTTCCAGACCCACTACGGCATGACCTTCCACGCCTACGCCCGCGGCCGCCGGCTCGGCCGCGCCTTCGAGCGCCTGCGCGAGGGCGCGGAGCTGGACCACGTCGCGCTCGACAGCGGCTTCGAGTCGCACAGCGGCTTCCGCGACGCCTTCGCCCGCACCTTCGGCGACGCGCCGGGTCGCAGCCGCGGGGCGCCCGAGAGCTCCCACGCGCGCGTCGTGCTGGCCTGGGTGGAGAGCCCGTTAGGCCCGCTCGTCGCCGGCGCCACCGACGCCGGCGTCTGCCTGCTCGAGTTCACCGACCGGCGGATGCTCGAGGCGCAGCTCGACTCGGTGCGCCGCCACTTCGGCGTGGCGGCGGTGCCGGGCGCGCACCCGCACCTCGACCGGCTGCGCGAGGAGCTCGCGGCCTACTTCGCGGGGACGCTGACGCGCTTCACCGTCCCGCTCGTGTACCCGGGGAGCCCGTTCCAGACGCGCGTCTGGGACGCGCTGCTGGCGATCCCCTACGGCGACACGTGCTCGTACGAGGCGCTCGCCGCCTCGATCGGCAGCCCGGGGGCGCAGCGCGCGGTGGGGCACGCGAACGGGCTCAACCGCATCGCCATCGTCATCCCCTGCCACCGCGTCGTGAACAAGGACGGGAAGCTCGGCGGCTACGGCGGCGGGCTGTGGCGGAAGCAGCGGCTGCTGGAGCTGGAGCGGGGGGAGCTCAGCTTGTCAGGCGAGGCGGGAGCGGGCTGACCGTCAGACGAGGTACGGCACGAACCGCTTCGTCCGCCGCATGTACTCGCGGTACGGCTCCCCGAGCGTCGCCGCGAGCGCGCGCTCCTCGACCGCCACGCGGTAGCCGTACGCCGCCGCCGTGATCAGCACCATGGACGCGAGGCTCAGCCAGTTGCCGAGCGCGAGCCCGATCCCGGCGAACATCATGATGCCGGCCGAATACGACGGGTGCCGCACCCACCGGTACGCGCCGCGGTCCACCACCGTCTGGCCGGTGTGCACCTGCACCGCGCCGGTGAAGCTCTGCCCGAGCATGCGGAAGCAGTGCCGGCGCAGGAGACTCCCGGCGGCGAGGACCGCGATGCCCACCCAGAAGAGCGGCACCCGGCGGTCGATGGTCGCCGACGGAGCGACCCAGGCGAGCGTGAGCGCGAGTGCCATCGCGATCTGGTTGCCGATCATGATCGCCCACAGCGAGCCGGCATCCTGCGGGTCCGACGCGCGGCCCCGGGCTCGGCGGACGACGCCCCACTCGGGGGTGAACACCCAGACGAAGACGCCCCAGAACGCCAGGGCGTAGGGCCAGACGAAGGGGAGCGGATGCGGGCGCATGGGGCGGCGGCTGGGGGTGAGGAGCCCCAATACGCGAACCGCCGCCGACGGTGTCAACCGTGGGCGGCGGTGGCGGCGATACAGCGGTAGGCTTACGGGAAGATCGGGAACGGCGCGTCGCGGATGACCTGGCCGACGGTCTTGGTGCCACCCCGCTGGGTGGGCTGCTGCACCGGACGCGGCGCCGGCGTGGGAGCCGGCGCTGGGGCCGGCGTCACGACGTCCTCGGCGGGCTCGGCGACGGCGGGCGCCTCGGCGACCGTCTCGACCGGCTCCGCGACGGCGGCCGACGGCGGGCTCTGCCGCGGGCGCGCGGTGCTGGGGCGGCTGGCGGTCGGACGCGCCTGCTGCGCGTGCGGCAGCTGCTCCTGGGCCGAGACCACGCCGTTGCTGGCGCTCGTGACGACCCCGGCCGCGCCGGCCAGGTCCAGGTCGCGCTGGAGGTCCCCGTTCAGCGCCTGAGCCTGCTGCTCCGTGCTCCCACCGCAGGCGATCGCGCCCAGCAGCGCCATACCAGCGGCGGCGCCCCGCATCCAACGAGATCTATTCGTCATGACTGCCGCTCCTCGTCCGAGTCATTACCCTCCAGCCGGCCGAGGCCGCGCCCGGAAGGTGCCGCATGTCATACCCCCCGTATGACTGCTGGTTCACCCCATCTGTAACACGCGCGACGCGACAGAAACGCGTAATTACGCGCTGGGGAAGCGGACTCTACCAGCGCGTCCCGAGCGAGGGCTCAGCGCAGCGCCGCGGCCTGCATCGAGCGGCGGCGGGCCATGGCACCCTCGATCGTCTCGGCTTCGGTGCGGAGCCAGGCGACGTCGTCGAGGAGGCGCTGGCGGAGCGCGGGGTCGCGGCGGAAGAGGAGGTACGTCCGCACGCGCCGGCGCGCGCGGCGCAGGCGGTCGGCGTACTGGAGGTACCAGGTGCCGGCGATCGGGAGGGAGACGAGGTACGCCAGCGCCCACCAGGGGCCGGCGAGCCAGGCCACCACCGCCGTCGCCACGACGTACCAGGCGAGGGTGGCGCCGAGGCCGGCGACGACCGTGTGCATCGCCGGGTCCTGCGGGGTCTCGCTGGTGCGGCGGGCGAGCGTGCGCGCGAGGGCGAGCGGGAGCCAGTGGTTGACGCGCCCCCACAGCGCCAGGGGCCCACCTAACGCCAGGAGCGCCGTCTCGCGCAGCGTGAAGCGGGCGCCGTCGGCGGCGCCGACCTCCATGCCGACGTCGTTCGCCGCGACGTCGTGCCGCGCCAGCTCGTCGCGGAAGGCGTCCAGCCGCGCCTGGAAGCGCTCGACGCGCACCGCGACCTCGGGGGCTGCCTCGCCGGCGTCGAGCGTGCGGCGTACCGCCTCGACGCGCCGCGCCACGTCCACCGCCGTCGCCAGCGGCGTGTCGGGGCGCCTGAGCGGGCGCAGCTCGTCGTTGTCGTAGACGCCCGAGAGCACCGACGAGACGGTGATCACCCGCTCGGCGGCCTCGCGGGTGGGGAAGTTGAGCGTCACCGCGCGGAGCCGCGCGTTGACCTCCGCCGTCAGCGCCTGTACCGCCGCCCCCTCGCTCTCGCCGCCCTGCGGCGGGCGCCAGTCGTCGATCGCGATCGGCTCGCCGATGAGGACCAGGGCGCGCGTGCGCGCCGCCCACTTCCGTTCATAGGTGAGCCCGACCGGAAGGATGTGGAGCCCGCGGATGGCGCGGTCGTCGCGCGCCTGGAGGGCGATGCGGGCCACCCCCGTCTTGAGCAGGGACATCTCCGGCTCGTCGTGGCTGATCCCCTCGGGGAAGATGAGCACCGCCTGGCGCTGCTCCAGCGCGTCCAGGATGGCGCGGAAGGAGTCGGCGTTGCGCGAGCGGTCCACCGCCGCGCCCGGGTCACGCTTGCGCTCGTCGGCGACGCGGCGCAGGGGCACGAACGGGAGCCGGCTCATGACGACGCGCATCGCCGGGTTGTCGAGCAGGATCGCCTTGCCGGTGAAGGTCACCGTGCGCGGGATGCTGCAGCCGACGAGCAGCGCGTCGATGAGCTGGTTCGGGTGGTTGCTGGCGATCAGCAGCGGCACGCCCTGCGGCACGCGCTCCAGCCCCGCGACGTCCACCTCGCGGTAGAACCACCGCAGCGCCATGCGCCCGAGCCAGCGGAGGATTCGGTACAGCATCATCTCAAGGGCTGAAGGGCAGGACACGGATGAACACGGACAGCAGCACGGATGAACACGGATTTGTCCCGACGACACTCCACGCTCCGCTCAACGAGGCGAGAGGCGCTATGAACGGTGCTGGAAGCAATCCGCGTTCATCCGTGCTGTCGTCCGTGTTCACCCGTGTCCTGCCTTTGACGTCGATAACCTACGCCCCCACCGGCTCCGGCGCCCGCTGGGGCGCGACGCCCTTGGGGTGCGTGTGCGCCTCGGCGGCGCGGGCGATGCGCTCGCCCTCCTCGACGTTCACGAACATCAGGATCGCGGCGCCGATGAAGAAGAACAGGATGACCGAGAGGATCGCGTTCCGGCTGGAGCCGGTCGCGTGGATCGTGCTCGAGAAGAGCAGCGGGCCGAAGATGCCGGCGAACTTGTTGAAGACGCTGTAGAAGCCGAAGAACTCCCCCGACTTGTGGCGCGGGATCATGTTCGCGAACAGCGAGCGGCTGAGCGCCTGCGTGCCCCCCTGCACCATGCCGACGAGGCCGGCCAGGATGTAGAAGTGCGTCGCCGTCTTCATGTAGTAGCCGAGGATGCTGATCCCGGCGTAGACGAGCAGCCCGAGGAAGATGGAGCGCTTGGCGCCGATCTTCCCCGCCAGCGCCCCGAACAGGAAGGTGAACGGGATGCCGACGAACTGCACGATCAGGATCGCGGCGATCAGCGAGCCGCGCGCGATGCCCAGCTCGGTGCCGTACGCCGTCGCCATCTTCTGGATCGTCGAGATGCCGTCGTTGTAGATCAGGAACGCGACGAGCATCAGGAACGCCTGCTTGTAGCCGCGCAGCTCGCGGAAGGTCTCGAACAGACGCGTGAACGCC
>DATFPD010000420.1:0-9980 GCA_035265005.1 Gemmatimonadaceae bacterium
CGGCGAGCAGTCGGGGGGCGAGGCGCTCCGCTCCGGCGGCGCCACGAGCTCGTGGCTGAACGAGAACACGCTGACGTACCGCCGCGAGTTCGGCGCGAATCAGCGCCTCGACCTGCTCGGCGGCTACACGCGTCAGGCGACGGACGTGGACCGCGAGGCGCTGAACAACGCCTCGTTCGTCACCGACGCCACCGCCTACTTCGACATCGGCGCCGGCACGCAGGAGGGCGGCCCCGGCGTCTCGTCCGGGCACACGCACCAGGCGCTCGAGTCGTGGCTCGGCCGCGCGAACTACTCGCTCCTGGACCGCTACCTGTTCACGGTCACGTACCGCACCGACGGGTCGTCGCGCTTCGCGGCGGGGCATCAGTGGGGCTCGTTCCCGTCGGCCGCGTTCGCCTGGCGCGCCTCGTCGGAGCCGTTCCTGCGCAACATCGCAAAGCTCGACGAGCTGAAGTTCCGCGTCTCGTACGGCATCGTCGGCAACCCGTCGGTGCGCCCGTACCAGTCGCTCGCCCGCCTGAACGACCAGGGGTACAGCTTCGGCGGCAGCCCCTTCGGCGGCTACTACACGGCCGCGGTGGCGAACCCCAACCTGACGTGGGAGTCCACGGCGCAGCTCGACTACGGCGTGGACGTCGCCTTCCTGAACCGCTTCAACCTGACGGCCGACTACTACCACAAGCGCACCTCCGACCTGCTCCTGCAGATCAGTGTGTCGCCGGAGAAGGGGTTCCTGAACGCGCTCGCCAACCAGGGCGAGGTGGATAACCAGGGCTTCGAGCTCGGCCTCGACGCCAACATCATCAAGCCGGGGAGCAAGGGCGGCTTCGCGTGGCGCGCGAACGCGAACTACGCCACGAACCGCAACCGCGTCACCGACCTGGGCGGCCAGCAGCAGATCTTCGCCGAGCTGATCACGACCGACTACAACCTGCCCGGCTCGCTGATCCAGGTCGGGAAGCCGGTGGGCGTGTTCTACGGGTTCAAGAGCGCCGGAATCATCCGCACGCCCGAGGAGGCCGCAGAGTACTCGCGCTTCGTCAAGAACTTCAACGGCCGCGCCTTCCAGGCCGGCGACATGAAGATCCTGGACATCGCGGGCGCGGTGGACGGCGGGCCGGACGGGCTGATCACGCTCGCCGACCGCACCGACATCGGCGACCCGACGCCCAAGTTCACGGCGGGCCTGACGAACACCTTCGGCTGGAAGGGCGTGGAGCTGACCGGCCTGCTCCAGGGCTCGTACGGCGGCAAGATCCTGAACGTGAACCGCATCCGCACCGAGAGCTCGCCGCGCGTGAACGTGTCGCGCGAGCGGTGGCTCGACGCGTGGCGGCCCGACAACCTGGACGGCAAGTACCCGCGGGTGGGTGAGAACCCGAACCAGGTGGGCACGAACAACTTCACGACCAACCTGCTCGAGGACGGCTCGTACCTGCGCCTGCGCACGCTGACGCTGTCGTGGAACGTGCCGCAGCAGCTGATCAGCCGGTCGCGCGCCACGGGCGCTCGGCTCTACGTGACGGGCAACAACATCTTCACGGTCACCGATTACACCGGCTACGACCCCGACGTGAGCGGGCAGTCGGTCGGGAACACCAACCGCGGCATCGACATCGGCGTGTACCCGACCGCCCGCGGCGTGACGTTCGGTCTGAATTTCAACTATTGATACCTCGCCACGGGATTCGTATGCAGAATCGTTTTCGACTACTCGCGGCCCTCTCGCTGCTCGGCGCCCTCGCGGCGCTGCCGGCGTGCAACGACGACTTCCTGACGGAAGTCCCGAGCGACTTTGTCGCGCCGCAGAATTTCTACCGGAACCAGGGCGACGCGCTCGCGGCGGTGAACGCCGCGTACGCGTCCTTCATCAACCTTCCGTCGCCGTACAGCAGCAGCGATTACGTCGGCCGCAATTTCTGGATGGTGGCCGAGTACCCGACCGAGGTGGTGACGAGCCGCTTGAGCGCCGCCAACGAGCGCAGCCAGGTGGACAACTACCACTCGCAGTTCAGCTCGTCGCACCCGTACCTGCTCGGCATCTGGCAGTCGGCGTACGCGGGGATCAACCGCGCCAACACCGTGCTCGCCCGCGTACCGACCGTGCCAATGGACGCCACACGCCGCGACCAGATCCTGGCCGAGGCGAAGTTCCTGCGCGCGCTGCACTACTACTGGCTCGCCGGGCTCTTCGGCGGGGTGCCGCTCAGGCTGGAGGAGACGCTGGTGCTCGACGGGGGCGACCTCCCGCGGGCGACGGCGCGCGAGACGTGGGACCAGATCATCAAGGACCTGACGGAGGCGGCCGCCGTGCTGCCGACGAGCTGGCCGGCCGGCGACTTCGGCCGCGCGACGAAGGGCGCCGCGCTCACGCTGCTCGGCAAGGCGCGCCTCCAGGCCGGACAGACGCTCGCCAGCACCCCCGACATTCAGGCGGCGTCCGAGGCCTTCGCTACTGTCCGCGGCCTCGGCTACACGCTGGAGCCCGGGACCAAGTACGGCAGCCTCTTCGACGGCAGCAACGAGCAGAGCCCCGAGATCATCTTCTCGCTCCAGAACGTGCGCGTCGACGGCTACGGCGGCCGGATCACGGAGTGGTTCTCGCCGGTGACCAGCCCGCAGATCTTCCAGGCCGGGGCGCAGAACCAGTTCCAGGCCGAGCGCGTATTCTACGACTCGTACAACACGAAGGACGTGCGTAAGGCGGCGACGTGGCTGACGACGTTCCAGAACCGCGGCAAGACGATCACGTGGGCGTGGGCTGACTCCTTCATGGTCAAGGACACCGTGTACGGCTCGACCGGCCCGGTGCCGCGCAAGTATCTGGACCTCGCCGCCCCGGACGGCGGCGCCGAGGCCCCCGACGTCGTACTGTTCCGCTACGCGGACGTGCTGCTCTCGAGCGCCGAGGCGATCAACGAGCTCTCCGGGCCCAGCGCGGCCTACACGCTGGTGAACGAGGTGCGCGCGCGCGCCGGGTTGCCGAACCTCACCCCGGGGCTCAGCAAGGACGCGTTCCGCGACAGTCTCTTCCTGGAGCGCCGCTACGAGCTCGCTCTCGAAATGCACGGGATCTTCGACAACCGCCGGAACTGGACGTGGTCGAAGAAGCGCCTCGAGGAGACGATGACCAGCATCTCGACGAAGAACCGCACCCCGAACACGAGCTCGACCACCAAGTTCAACGCGGCTCCGCTCAACGAGAAGTGGAAGCTGTACCCGATTCCGGTGCGCGCCTGCGAGCTGAACCCGCTGCTGACGCAGAACCCGGGGTGGGTGGACGGAATCTGCAAGACGCCGGCGCCGGCCACGCCGTGATTGCACGGCAAGCTGTGCTCGCACTCGGGGCGGCGCTTGCCGCCGCCGGGTGCGCGCGCGGGCGTCCGGCCACCACGGTGAGCGCCGCGGCGGGGAGTGTCGCCCCCGCCGCGGCGGCGCCCGGCCCGCGCGTCTTCACGCTGCGTGGGGAGGCGCTGGAGCGCGCGCGCTCACGCGTCCGCGCCGGCGACGCGCAGTTGAAGCCGGCGCTCGACAAGCTGGTGGACGACGCCGGCAAGGCGTTGCGGGCGCCGCTGGTCGCGGTGACCGACAAGAAGACGCTGCTCGCGCCGAGCAACGACCCGCACGACTACTTCAGCCTGAGCCCGTACTGGTGGCCCGACCCGAGCAAGCCTGACGGGCTGCCGTACGTCCGCCGCGACGGCGAGACGAACCCCGAGAGCAAGCGCGACCTCGACCAGCCTCGCGTGGCGCGGCTCGGCGCCGGCGTGCAGACGCTGGCGCTCGCCTACTACTTCACGGGCGACGAGAAGTACGCCGCGCGCGCGGCCGAGCAGGTGCGCGCGTGGTTCATCGACCCGGCGACGCGGATGAACCCGCACCTCCGCTACGCGCAGCTCGTCCGCGGGATCGACAAGGAGCGCGGCAGCGGGATCATCGACACGCGCTGGTTCATCGAGACGGTGGACGCGATCGGCCTCCTCGCCGGCTCGCGCGACTGGACCGCGGCCGACCAGCGCGCGGCCGAGCAGTGGTTCGCCGAGTACCTGCGCTGGCTGCGGACGAGCCCGAACGGCCGCTCGGAGCATGAGGCGCGGAACAACCACGGCTCGTGGTACGCGGCGCAGATCGCGGCGTACGCGCTGTTCGTTGGCGACACGGGCGCGGCGCGCGAGATCATCGCCGAGGTGCCGAAGCGCATCGGGTGGCAGATAACGCCCGACGGGAGCCAGCCGATCGAGCTGGAGCGCACGCGATCCATGCACTACAGCGGCTTCAACGTCGAGGCGCTGTCGCGGCTGGCCGAGATGGGGCGACTCGTCGGCGTGGACCTCTGGCACTACCAGGCGCCCGAGGGCGGCAGCCTGCGGCGCGCGATCGACCATCTGGCGGAATATGTCGGCCGGCAGGAGCAGTGGCAGGGTCAGCAGATCGACGAGGTCGAGACGGAGCTGCTGCTGCTCCCGCTCCGGCGCGCGGCCACGGTCTACGGCCCGGCGCCTTACGCGGCGGCGTTCGCGCGGCTGCCGCAGCAGGCGGTGCGCGCGGACCGCAGCGCACTGCTCTACCCCGAGTCGGTGAACGGCAATTGAACCGCGGCGGGCGCGGAGGCCTACTCCCTCCGCGCCCGCCGCGGTTCAATCGAGACACTCTACAGAACGTAAATGCAGAATCTGCTGAACCGGTTCGCGGTCGTTCTGGCGCTGTTGGTGACTGCGGCGCCGACGGTCGGGGCGCAGCACCCGAGCATCTTCATCACGAAGCAGGAGGCCGCCGCGATCAAGGCGGCGGAGGGGAAGTACCCGCTGCTCGACCGGTCGCTCGCCGACGCGAGGCGCGTGGTCGACTCGGCGATCGCGCGGCCGACCGACGTGCCGCCCCCTGGTGAAGCTGGCGGCTACGCGCACGAGCGGCACAAGCAGAACTACCGCGAGATGCAGGCGGCCGGACTGCTGTTCGCGATCACCGGCGACGAGCGGTACGCGCGCTTCGTCCGCGACGTGCTCGAGAAGTACGCGGTGCTCTACCCGACGCTCGGCGCCCACCCGCTCAACAAGAATCAGTCGGCGGGGAAGCTCTTCCACCAGGCGCTCAACGAGGCGAACTGGCTCGTCGCGACGACGATCGCCTACGACTGCGTGTACGACTGGCTGAAGCCGGCCGAGCGCGCGCGCTTCGAGGCGAACGTCTTCCGCCCGATGGCCGAGTGGCTGTCGACCGAGCACGCCGAGGAGTTCGACCGCATCCACAACCACGGCACCTGGGCGACCGCGTCGGTCGGGATGCTGGGCTACGTGATCGGCGACACGTCGTACGTGAACCGTGCGCTGCTCGGCACGAAGCGCGACCGGACGGGCGGGTTCCTGCGGCAGCTCGATCTCCTGTTCTCGCCCGACGGCTACTACATGGAGGGGCCGTATTACATCCGGTACGCCCTGATGCCGTTCTACTACTTCGCGGAGGCCGTGCAGCGCCGGCAGCCGCAGGTGGGGGTCTACGCCTATCGAGACAGCATCCTGAAGAAGGGGCTCTACTCGGCGGTGCAGACGGCGTATCCGAACGGCGTCTTCGCGCCGATCAACGACGCCTCGCGCACCATGGCGATCGACGCGCCCGAGGTGACGCTGGCGGTGGACCTGGCGTACCAGCGCTACGGGGCGAACGAGAACCTGCTCGGGGCGGCGGCGATCCAGAACGGGGTGGTGCTGAACGGCGCCGGACTCGCCGTCGCGCGCGACTTGGCGGCGCGCCCGGTGGCGCCCAGGATGAGCTTCGGCAGCGTCGAGTTCACCGACGGCTTCGACGGCCGGCGCGGCGGGCTCGGCATCCTGCGCTCGGGCGAGGGGCGCGACGCGACGATGCTGCTGATGAAGTACGGCGTGCACGGTCAGGGGCACGGCCACTTCGACAAGCTGCACTTCACGCTGTTCGACGGCGGGCGCGAGGTGATCCCGGACTACGGCTTCAGCCGGTGGATCAACATCGAGCCCAAGTTCGGCGGCCGCTACCTGCCGGAGAACGACTCGTACGCGATGCAGACCGTCGCGCACAACACGGTGGTGGTGGACCAGACGACGCAGAACCGCGGCAACGAGAAGGCCGACGAGGCGGTCTGGGCGGAGCGCCACTTCTTCAGCCGGCGCGACCCGGCCGTGCAGGCGATGAGCGCGACCGCCGACCGCCACTTCCCCGGCGTCGGGATGCAGCGGACGATGCTCCTGATCCGCGACGCGCGGCTGCCGTACCCGGTGGTGGTGGACCTCTTCCGCCTGTCGAGCGCCGAGGAGCACGGGTACGACTACCCGATCCACTTCCGCGGCCAGCTGGTGGCCACCGGCGTCAAGTACCAGGCGAACACCACGCGGCAGGAGCCGCTGGGAGCCGACTTCGGCTACCAGCACATCTGGCGCGAGGCGTCGGGGACGACCGACTCGCTCGTCAGACTGACGTGGGTGGACGGGAACCGCTACTACTCGGTGACGACGGCCGGCGCGCCCGGCACCGAGGTGCTGTTCGGCCGAACCGGCGCGAACGACCCGAACTTCAACCTGATCTCGGAGCCGGTGGTGCTGATCCGGCGGCGGGCGGCCGAGCACGTCTTCGCGTCGGTGATCGAGCCGCACGGCTACTGGAGCGAGCCGCAGGAGCGCTCCGAGCAGGCGCGGCCGCGGGTGCAGGACGTGCGCGTGTTGACGTCGAACGCCGACGGCACCGTCGCCGAGGTGACCGCCGACGGCGGGGTGCGCTGGGTGATCATGGTGAACAACGGGCCGGCCTCGGCCACGGCGACGCACCGCATGAGCGCCGGCGGGCAGAGCTACGAGTGGACCGGCAACTTCGCGGTGCGGGGCGTCCAGGCCCCGCGTTAGGGCCGCCCGCCGCGCGCGCAATCTCAGACACGGAACAACATGTACGCCGATTTGAAGGGGAAGGTGGCGCTGGTCACGGGCGGGGCGCGGGACATCGGCCGCGCGATCGCGATCAAGCTCGCGGAGTGTGGCGCGTCGGTCGCGGTGAACTACGGCAGCAGCGGGGAGCACGCGAAGACGCTGGTGACCGAGCTGGAGCGGCTGGGCGGGCGGGCGGTGGCGGTGCGTGCCGACGTCACGAAGGCCGACGACGTCGCGCGGCTGGCCGAGGAGACGCGCGCGGCGCTGGGCGGGCGGGTCGACGTGCTGGTGAACAACGCCGGCGGCCTGGTGGCGCGGAAGAAGGTCGAGGAGATGGACGACGCGTTCTTCGCGCACGTGCTCGACCTCAATCTCGGGAGCGTCTTCCGCGTGACGAAGGCCGTGCTCCCGCTGATGCCCGACGGCGGCGCGATCGTGAATCTCTCGTCGCTGGCCGCGCACGACGGCGGCGGCCCCGGCGCGACCGCGTACGCGAGCGCGAAGGGCGGCGTGCTCACGTTCAGCCGCGGCCTCGCCAAGGAGCTCGCCCCGCGGAAGATCCGGGTGAACTGCGTGTCGCCCGGGCTGATCGGGACCTCGTTCCACGACACGTTCAGCAAGCCCGAGGGGCGCGCGGCGACCGTCGCCCGCACCGCGGCCGGTCGCGAGGGGCGCGCGGAGGACGTCGCGAACGCGGTAGCGTTCCTGGCGTCGGACGCCTCCTCGTACATCACCGGCGAGTCGATCGAGATCAACGGGGGGCTGTACTTCGTATGACGCAGCAGCAGATCGTGCAGGCCGAGCGCGAGCAGACGTTCGTGCGCACGGCCGAGGTGCCGTGGGAGAGCGTGGGCGAGGGCGTGCGCCGGCAGATTCTGGGGCACGGTCCCGACCTCATGATGGTCCGGGTCGAGTTCCGGCGCGGCGCGGTGGGCGCGGTGCACCATCACCCGCACCGGCAGGTCACCTACGTCGCGGCGGGGCGCTTCGAGGCCTCGGTGGACGGCGCGACGCGGCTGCTGGAGGCGGGCGACTGCTTCTACGTCGCCGCCGACCGGCCGCACGGCGTCGTGGCGCTGGACGACGGGACGCTGATCGACGTCTTCACGCCAGCGCGCGCGGACTTCCTGCGCTGACATGACGCCGATCCGCGGGCTGCGCTGGTGGATCATCGCGATGATCTGTCTGGTGACGATCATCAACTACATCGACCGGCAGACGCTCTCGGTCCTCGCGCCGACGATCCGCGAAGAGTTCGGGATGTCGAACGCGTCGTACTCGCGCGTGGTCACGACGTTCCTGCTCGGCTACACTATCTCGCAGGCACTCTCGGGCAAGGTGCTCGACCGGATCGGCACGCGCGCCGGCTTCATGCTGTTCGTGTCGATCTGGACCGTGGCGTCGATGCTGCACGCGACGGCGCGGAGCGTGGTGCAATTGTCGGCGTTCCGGTTCATCCTGGGGATCGGCGAGGCGGGCAACTGGCCGGGCGCGGCGAAGGCGGTGGCGGAGTGGTTCCCGATCCGCGAGCGCGCGTTCGCGATGTCGATCTTCAACGGCGGGTCGACGATCGGCGCGGTGGTGGCGCCGCCGGTCATCGCCTACGTCGCGCTCAATTATGGGTGGCGGAAGGCGTTCTTCATCGGCGCCGCGCTCTCGGCCGTGCTGATGACGCTCTGGTTCCTCTACTACCGGTCGCCGGCCGAGCACCCGCGTCTGTCGGCGCGCGAGCGGGAGCACATCGAGTCGGGGCAGGTGGAGGCGGGCACCGACCCCACGGCGTCGCGGCGCGCGTGGCTGTCGCTCTTCCGGCACCGGCAGGTGTGGGCGCTGATCGCCGCGCGCTTCTTCACGGACCCGATCTGGTGGTTCCTGATCTCGTGGCTCCCGAACTACCTCAAGTCGGAGCGCGGCTTCAGCCTGGCGATGATCGGGCTCCTGGCCTGGATTCCCTTCCTGTTCGCGGACGTCGGCAACCTGAGCGGGGGCGCGGCGTCCAGCCTGCTCATCCGCCGCGGCTGGAGCGTGGACGCCGCCCGCAAGGCGGTGCTCATCCCGAGCGCGCTGCTGATCCCGCTCGGCGTGCTGGCGATCGTCACCTCGTCGAGCAACGTGGTGATCATCGCCGCGATCAGCCTGATCGCGTTCGCGTTCCAGAGCTGGATCGTGAACATCCACACGATCCCCTCGGACACCTTCCCGAAGCAGGACGTGGGCTCGGTGTTCGGGATCGGCGGCACGGCGGCGGGGATCGCCAGCATGCTGTTCACGCTGCTCGTGGGCTACGTGGTCGACCGGTTCTCGTACACGCCGGTCTACGTGATGGTCGGGCTCATGGCCCCTCTGGCGGCGGTACTCTTCCTGACGATCATGCGCCGAATCGAGCGCGTGCCGGCGGTCACGGGCTGAGACGTTCGACCACAGAGACACAGAGGACACAGAGGACGTGCACATAAGAGAGTGTCCCTCGCTCGGGAAGAGATGCCGCCTCGGGATCGAGGGACCTTCTCCCGTGCGCCCTTCCTCTGTGTCCTCTGTGTCTCTGTGGTCGATTCTGCTGTTCATCGCCCTGGTCGCGATGCCGGCGACGGCGCAGGAGTACACGTACACGCCGATCGCGGGGACGCACGGGCTGATTCCCATCTCGCTGGACAGCGGGTGGATGTACCTGGAGCGTGACGCGCGCGAGCCGGCGGGGGTGGACAGCGTGCCGGCGGCGGCGTGGGAGCGCGTGACGCTGCCGCACACGTGGAACCGCTACGACGCGACCGACGCGACGCCGGGGTACCGGCGGGGCGCGTCGTGGTACCGGCGGACGCTGGACGTGAGCGCGTTCCCCGCGGGGATGCGGTTCGTGCTGGCGTTCGAGGGGGCGAACACGGTCGCCGAGGTGTGGGTGAACGGCCGGCGGGCCGGCGGGCACGTGGGCGGCTACGTGGGCTTCGAGCTCGACGTGACGCCGCTGGTGCGGCGGGACGGACCTAACGACGTCCTGGTGCGGGTCGACAACACCGACGACCCGGAGCTGATCCCGTCGCACCGGTCCGACTTCACCATCTACGGCGGGCTGACGCGGGACGTCTGGCT
>DATFPD010000421.1:0-5969 GCA_035265005.1 Gemmatimonadaceae bacterium
CGCCGGCCGCCGCCGCGGCGCGCGCGGCCCCGGCGCGGCGGATGCTGAGCTGGGCGCGGATGCCCTACTTCGTCGTCGAGCCGCAGGGGGACGGCAGCGCGCTCGTGCGCATCGACGACGCGCGCTACGCCGCCGGCGCGCGCGCGCGGTCGTTCGCGGCGGTGACGGTGCGCGTCACGCCGTGACGGCCGTCAAGCGCGCGGCGGCTCGATTCCCAGCGGCGCGTTCCCCCGCGGCGCGTTCCCCCGCTGCGTGTCCAGCGCCTCCGCCGTCCGCAGCGCGTCGGCCACCACCGCGTCAGGCGCTCCCATCACCTCCAGCAGCTTGATGGCGTTGCGCGTCGTCGCGGGGCCGGGGCGCAGCACGTAGTCGAAGCTCAGCCCCCCGGCGCCCACCGTCTCGCGGAAGTGGAAGGGCGCGTAGCGCGTGGCGAGCAGCTCGATCAGCTCGAAGTCGTGCGTCGCCGCGACCGCCGTGTGGGAGCCGCCGGCCGCCAGGTAGTCGAGCACGGCCTTGGCGCCGGCGATCCGCTCGACGGCGTTCGTGCCGCGGAAGAGCTCATCGAGCAGGAAGAGATGCGGCCGCCGGTCGTCGTCCGACGCGGCGTGCACCAGCCGCAGCACCGAGTCGACCTCGGCCATGTAGTAGCTCTTCCCCTCCAGCACGCTGTCCAGGTGCGCGATCGACGAGCGCACGACGAGGAACGGCGCGCGGTACTCCCGCGCCAGGCAGGTGTGGATCGTCTGCGCCAGCACCGCGTTGAGCCCCGCGGCCCGCAGGAAGGTCGTCTTCCCCGACATGTTCGAGCCGGTGATGAGCACGCCCGGTTCGTCGGCCACGACCAGGTCGTTCGCGACGGGCTCTTCGACGAGCGGATGCACGAGCCCGCGCATGACCGGGCGGGTGCCGGGCGGGGCGAAGCATGGTCTCGTCCAGCGGCTCGGACGCCCCGCGCGAAACGAGGCAACCGAGAGCGCCGCGTCCACGTCCCCCACCGACTCGAAGAGCTGGCGGATGTCGCCGCGCCGCCGGCCGATCTCGCGGAGGCTGAAGGTGAGCAGGTTCAGGTCGAGCAGGAACGCGTTGTTGACGTAGGAGTAGAGCAGGCCGCGCAGATCCTCGGTGTCGGGGCTCTCCCAGGAGAGCCACCCGGCGGCGCGGCCGAGGTTCGCCAGGCGGCTGGCGCTCTCCCGCAGCAGCGCCGCGTGCCCAGCGATCTCCGGGGCCCGCGACTGGGCGAGCTGGCGCGCGATGCCGATGAGCCGGTTGAGCAGGCGGAATGGCTGCGCGATCGAGCTCACCGTGCCGCCGATGGTGCTGCGGACCACGATGTTCACGAGACTGGTGCCGATGAACACGAGCAGCGCACGCGGCCACACGAAGATGAGAAGCAGGCTCCCGACCGAGAGGAGCAGGAGCACCGGGAAGAGCGGCGCGGCCGCAGGGCGCGGCGGTGTGGGGCGCAGGAAGAGGTCGGGAAGCGCATACGCGCCGCGGACGTCGAGCGGGGCCAGCGCGGTCAGCACCTCGTCGCGCAGCTCGGCCCGCTCCCCGAGTGCCGTCGTCAACCGGTCGAAGCGCTCCAGCTCGGGCGCATCGGCCCGCGGCGTTCGCAGACGCCGGTAGAGCACCTGCTGGCCGACGCCGCTCGCCGCGCGGTCGACCGCCGCGAAGACGTTGTCGAGGTCGAGGTCGGACCAGGTTCGGTCGTCGACGCCGCCGATCGCTGCGTCGGCCGGGTCGAGCGCGTCAAGCGCCTGGTGATAGCGCGCGATCGTCGCCATGTCGCGCGGCTCCTCCTTGGGCGCGCCCCAGAGGGCGCGCAACCGCTCGAGCCGCTTCCGCCGCCGCCCGCGGTCGGCCAGCGAGGTGACGACCGTGAGCAGCGCGAAGACGAGTGCGGCGGCGGCGACCGGGTTCAGGTGCATCACGACGGGAGAGACGGTGGAAGCTCGGCGCGCCCTCGACGCACCCTCGGCGCCTCGGAGTCTACTCGGCGGGCGCCGTCGGGAAAAAGCGGCCCCCCGCGCGCCAGTGATGGCGCGCGGGGGGCGCGGGTGCCGCGTCGCGGGCTATTCGCTCAGGGCTCGCGGCGGATCGGCATCAGGCCGCCCTTCACCGCGTCGGCCTGCTCCGGGTCGACCGACTTCCGCGAGAGCTCGTCGACCTGCTGCTCGCTCGAACGATCCGGCTTGCCCGATTTGGGCGCGCTGCTCTGGTCGGCCGGCATTCCGGTCTTGCGCTCGTCGCTCGGCATGATGTCATCCTCGATAGGCGTGGGCACCGTGGCCCGTGCGGCGAGGCGGCGCGGTGCCCCGGCGCCTCCTCCCCCCAGCCGGCACGCCCGGTGGAGGTGTGACAACCTTGCGCCGCGCCGGCCTTCGGCGCGAGGGCGTGGGTCACACGGGGCCGCGAGGAGTTGGGGCCGTCAGGCAGCCGTGCTTCCCGCGCTCGATCTCGCCCTATAGCTTCCACCGATGACCGGGGTGCCCGCGCATACATCGTTGAGTGGGCTGAGAGAGTCCCGTTGAACCTGATCCGGTTCGCACCGGCGTAGGGAGTCAGACAAATGAGAGAAGCCGTCACGCAGATGCGCCGCGCGCGCGCGGGCGAGGTCACGCCCGCCATGGAGCTCGTCGCCCGCCGCGAGGGACTGGAGCCGGAGGTCGTGCGCGCCGAGGTGGCGCGCGGGCGCCTCGTGATCCCCGCCAACGTGCACCACCTGGCCGGCACGCTGGAGCCGATGGCGATCGGCAAGGTGGCGAAGGTCAAGATCAACGCGAACATCGGCAACTCCGCCGTGTCGTCGTCGATCGACGCCGAGCTGGAGAAGCTGCGCTTCGCGGTGAAGTACGGCGCCGACACGGTGATGGACCTCTCGACCGGGCGCGACATCGACCTCGTGCGCCAGGCGATCATCGCCGAGTCCACCGTGCCGATCGGCACCGTGCCGATCTACCAGATCGTCACCGACCGCGTGCAGGACGTGGCGGACCTCACGCCGCAGCACTTCCTGGACATGATCGAGCACCAGGCGCGGCAGGGCGTGGACTACATGACGCTCCACGCCGGCATCCTGCTCGAGCACCTGCCGCTGGTCTACGGGCGCGTGACCGGGATCGTGAGCCGCGGCGGGTCGCTGCACGCGGTGTGGATGATGGCGCATCGGAAGCAGAACCCGCTCTACACGCACTTCGACGAGGTGTGCGAGATCCTGCGGGCGTACGACGTCACCGTCTCGCTCGGCGACTCGCTGCGCCCCGGGTCGATCCACGACGCGAGCGACCGCGCGCAGTTCGCCGAATTGGACACGCTGGGGGAGCTGACGAAGCGCGCCTGGGGGCACGACGTCCAGGTGATGGTCGAGGGCCCGGGGCACATCCCGATGGACCAGATCGAGATGAACGTCCGCCGCCAGAAGGAGGTCTGCCAGGAGGCGCCGTTCTACACGCTCGGGCCGCTGGTCACCGACATCGCGCCGGGCTACGACCACATCACGAGCGCGATCGGCGCGGCGATGATCGGCTGGTACGGCGCCGACATGCTCTGCTACGTGACCCCGAAGGAGCACCTGGGACTGCCTAACGCAGAGGACGTGCGCAACGGCGTGATCGCGTACAAGATCGCCGCCCACGCCGCCGACGTGGCCCGCGGCCGGGCCGGCGCCCGCGACCGCGACGACGCCCTGAGCCGCGCCCGCTACAAGTTCGACTGGAACGAGCAGTTCCGCCTCTCGCTCGACCCGGACCGCGCCCGCGAGTACCACGACGAGGCGCTGCCGGCCGAGTACTTCAAGAGCGCCGAGTTCTGCGCGATGTGCGGCCCCAAGTTCTGCTCGATGCACCACTCGCGCAGCATCGACGAGGGGCTCCGGGAGATGGCGGAGGCGGCGGGAGACTGAAGGGCGCGTACGAAATGCGAAGGGCGAAATGCGCGCCGTACCCCGGGAGGTCCCATGCGGACGCGTCGTCGTCGGCTACTGCTGCTGCTGCTGCTGGTCGGGCTGCTGGGGGCGGTCGCGCCCGGCGCAGGGCGGGACGCGTCCGCCCAGGGGGTGCCGCGCGACGACTACCTCCGGTACCTCCCGACCACGCCGCGCATCGTGACGCAGACCGGCGCGAGCGCGCGGCTCCGCCTGTACGGGGACGCCGGCGACTCGGCGTACCGCGACGCCGACCCCGTGGACGGCATCGACGACGCGCGGGGCGAGCGGCTGCTGCTCCTCGCCGAGCGGTTCTCGCCACTGCTCCGGCGCAACAACACCAGCGTGCCGCGCGACCTCGATCGCGCGTTCGGCGGTCGGTTCGTCCTCGCCGCGGACACGTGGGTCGACGGCCGACTCGCCCGCTCGGACTCGGTGGACCTCGACGCGATCGGCCCGGACGCCTTTTACGCCGCCGACGGACGGGGACCGGCGCCGGGGGCGGGGGGTGACGGCGAGCGGGCCCTGGCCGCCGACGCGATGCTGCGCGCCCTGGTCGACGAGCTCCAGCCGCTGCACCCCGCGCCGCGCTTCGCGGCGCCCGGCGGGGAGACCGAGCGTGTGCTGTTCTTCGACGTCCCGGGGAGCGACGAGCCGAGCTGGCGGGCGACGCTCGACAAGGGGCGTCCGCGCGGCGCGCACGTCTACGCCCACTTCTTCGTCCACGAGGCGCTGCCGGCGGAGCCATTCGCCGAGACGCCCGAGGACGCGGCGCGGCGCTTCCACCTCGTCGTGCAGTACTGGTTCTACTACCCGTTCAACGACGGGCCGAACAACCACGAGGGGGACTGGGAGCACCTGAACGTCTCGATCACCACGCGCGAGCGCGCGGCGTCGGGCGGGCTCCTGTCGGAGGAGGACATCGCGGGGATGCTCGGCGGCGCGCCCGAGGACGTGGAGTCGCTCGTCATCCACCTCGTCGAGTACTACGTGCACGAGTACATCGTGACGCTCGACTACCTGGCGCTCCAGTCGCACCCCGGGGCCCGGCACACCCCGCACGCGCAGCACGCCACGACGCACATCTGGGAGGACGCCGACTTCGAGCAGGAGGTGGTGCGGGAGCGGCTGGCGATCGCCGGCGGGCGCCTGGCCACGCACCCGGTCGCGTACGCGGGCGGCGACAGCAAGGGGCCGGATGAGCTGCTGCATCCGTTGCCGCGCTTCCGCCTGTCGTACAACCGGAACTCCGACGCCACCTACCCGTTCCCGGGCGTGTGGGCGAAGGTCGGCCCCGCGCAGGCGACCGAGAAGGTGTACGGCTCGGCGGTGCCGCGCGTGCGGCGCCGGGCGGACTCCCTCCCGTGGTACGCGCTGATCGACGACGACCGCATGGAGACCTTCCGGCGCGGCGACATCACGCTCCTGCCGGACTGGGAGCGCCTGTCCCCGCTGGTGGCCGCCGACCCCGCCGCGCGGCGGCGGTGGGTCTGGCTGGTGCTGCCCGTGCGGCTCGGCTACCCGGCCACGCGCTCGCCGGGCGCGGGGATCGTGAAGCGGGCCGACGGCGGCAACATCTCGCCGCTCGCGCCGTCGTTCAACCCCGCGTGGAACCGGCTCGGCCCGTCCTGGAAGTACGAGGCGCTGGACCCGCTGGTGCTCCGCGCGTCCGGGGCGCCGGTCACCCCCTGGGCGATGCTCCAGAACGGCTGGGGGGCGCTCAATTATCCCGTGGCGGCGGTCGGGCTCCTGCCCGGCGCGAACGTCGCCCTGACGCAGCTCATCCCGTGGGCGACCGGCGCGCTCAACCTGGTCGGCGCGCCGCCGCTGCGGACGTTCACCCGCGGGCCGCTGCCGCTGCGCATAACGAGCGAGGGGCAGGGCGTGTCGTACCAGTTCGGCGGCCACGACTTCGCGCGCCTGCTGCCGGGCGCCAACGAGGCGGCCGCCGCGCTGGGGGCCGACGCCGCGGACGGCCGCGAGGCGGGCTTCCACCGCACGGCGCACTCCGGCCCGCGGCTCTGGTTCAACCTCTTCTACGGCCCAC
>DATFPD010000422.1:0-2469 GCA_035265005.1 Gemmatimonadaceae bacterium
GAGTGGGCGGAGCGCCCGGTCGAGGAGGCGATCTCGAGCCTCGACGCGATTCCCGAGGACAAGCGCGCCGCCGTCCGCAACAACGGCGGCGGTCACGCGAACCACACCCTCTTCTGGCAGATCATGAAGCCGAAGGGCGGCGGCGATCCTTCCGGCGCGCTCGAGTCGGCGATCCGCGACGCGTTCGGCGACGTCGACCAGCTCAAGGCGCAGATCAACGACGCCGGCGTGAAGCGGTTCGGGTCGGGCTGGACGTGGCTCGTCTCTGACGGCGGAAGCCTGAGCGTGGTCTCGACGCCGAACCAGGACAGTCCCGTGATGGAGGGCAAGACGCCGCTCCTCGGGATCGACGTCTGGGAGCACGCCTACTACCTCAAGTACCAGAACCGGCGCCCGGACTACCTCGCCGCGTGGTGGGACGTCGTCAACTGGGACGACGTCGCGCGGCGCTACGACGGGGCGCGCGCATAGCTCGTGCGCGCGTCTGGGGGGACCGGGAGGTTCCCCCAGACGCCGTCGCAGGACGAGCTAGATTCGGATCGCGTTCGAGGTGCCGGCGGCGTAACAGGAGCCGGCCGTCGCCTGGCCCATGACGACGCGCAGCCGCGTGCCGCGTCCGATCGTCCGGCTGAACGTGACCGACGAGACCACGGTCGGAGCGACACCGGTCGTGTCGGCGCGCAACGTCGCGGACCGTAGGACGACCCAGCGCCGCGTCACGCTGTTGTAGCGCTGCACCGCGACGGCCTTGCCGGCGAAGCTGTCTGCGGCACGAACGCGGATCGTGAACCGCCGCAGCCCTACCTTGCCGAGCGACATCGCGGAGCGGACCCGCACGGTCAGCTGCGGGCTCGTCACGTTCTTGACCTTGACCTGATAGGCGGTGTTCTTGAGCGGCTTCACGGCGAAGTTCCACGCGCCGCCGGTGCCCGTGACCGCCGTACCGACCTTCGTGAACCCCGCGGCGCCGCACTGCTGCGCCTCGATCATCACCTGCTGGTTCGCCTCCTGCGTCGACAGGACGCCCGAGAGCGTGACCGCGCCGCCGTAGCCGACGAGGCGCTTGTTGGCGGTCAGCGAGAGCGTTGCTGGCGCGGCCTCGACCGTGACGTTCATCTTCCGGTTCTTGTTCAGCGGGTCGGTGACCGCGAACCTCCCGGCCTTGCTGAACGCGAACGAGAACGTCTGGTTCTGCGCCAGGACAGGCGAAGCGAAGGGCGCGTTCTGCGACGTGACCTGGTGCTGCTGGGTGTCGCTGTTCGTCCACGTGACGGTGTCGCCCTGCTTGACCGTCACGTTGTTCGGGACGAACCCCGCACGCGTGATCGAGACGTTGACCGTCGCGGCGGCGACCGGAGAAGCCGCCACGAGCGCCGTCAGCGCCACCATCCAGAACATGATCTTCTTCATCCGACAGGGACCCCCTGATCAAGTTGCGTGAGCGATGTACGCGGCGCAAGGGTGATCCCCCGAACGCAACCGTTTCACGCCCTGCCTTACGAAAGGCTTACCGAACGCGCCACGTGACCACGCGCGAGAACGAGCCGAGATAGCCGGCGCCGGCCTGGTTCACGGACATCGCGGCGCGCACGCGGTTGATCCCCTTCGGCAGCTGGTAGTGGATCTGCGCGCTCGAGGTGCGGTCGAGCAGCGGCTTTCGCAGCGTCACCCACTGGCCCGAGAGCGGGTTCAGCCGCTGGAACTGCACCGCGCGGCCCGCAAACGAGCGCCCGCCCCACACCTTGACCCGCCAGCCGTTGTTCACGCCCAGCGTGATCTTCGGGTGCACTTCGACCGAGGCGGGCGGCGAGAAGGCACCCTTCCACGAGGCCGTGTAGGTGGTGAGGATCTGCGGCGAGGCGATAAAGCTGTAGGTGCCGCCCTCGCCTGTGAGGATCGTCGTGCGCTGGATGAAGTTCGGCTGCGGGTATGCGCGGTACCAGATCGTGACCGCCTCGCCTGCCTTCTTGTTCGAGACCCACCCCGAGAGCGTCACGGGATCGCCGAACGTCGAGATCGGGGTCGCGGCGGCGAGCGCGAGCGACGGCGGCGCGCCCTTGACGACGATCGTCGCGCGGTGCGTCGGGTACAGCTCGTCCTTGTAGCGGTACGTCGCGGCCGCCGCGAACGTGAACGAGTAACGCTGTCCCGGCCGGAGGATGGCGGACACGAACCGGCCGCCGTTCTCGAGCACCTGGTGGTTCTTGGTGTCGCGGTTGACCCACACGACGGTGTCGCCCTCGGTGATGGTGAGCGAGCTGGGCGTGAACCCGGCGGAGCGGATCTCCACCGTGCGCGTCGTGACGGCGGTCGCCGGCACGGCGGCGGGAGCTGCGACGAGCGCTGCGGCGCCCACGACGAGCCAGTAGGTCAGCGTCTTCCACGTCACGCCCCCCGTATTCCCGCGTCGCGGCGAGTCCAAGCGGCCGCGGGAGCATGATTTACTGAATCCGTTTCGTGTCTTCACAG
>DATFPD010000423.1:0-26828 GCA_035265005.1 Gemmatimonadaceae bacterium
GAAGGCCAGGAAGTACACGAGCCCGAGGAAGATCGGCTGCGTCACCTTGGCGATCGCCGCGGCCATCTTCATCCACGCGCGGTTGACCGGCGCCATCGCCGCGGGGGCGACGAGCCCGCCGAGGATCAGCACCGCGCCGAGCGAGGCGAGGATGGTCGAGACCGTGTGCTTGTTGCGCCAGTAGGCGATCCCCGCCAGGACGAGGAAGGCCGCGCCGACCTGGAGTCCGAACTTACGTCCTTCGGCGCGCGCGTCTGTGCTCAGTCGAGCTGGAATTCCTGCTTCCAATTCTTGGTCTCCTTCCACTCGGGTTGAGCCGTCTTGTCCATGACGAACGGCCAGATGACGAGAGTGTCGATGTGGGTGCGCATGAAGCACTGGTACGCGTCCGCCGGGGTGCAGACGATCGGCTCGCCGCGGACGTTGAACGACGTGTTCACGATCACGCCGCAGCCCGTGAGCCCCTCGAACCGCCGGATCAGCTCGTGGTAGTTCGGGTTCGTCTCCTTGCTCACCGTCTGGACGCGCGCCGAGTAGTCGATGTGCGTGATCGCCGGAATGTCTGAGCGCACGACGTTGAGCTGGTCGATCCCCCACAGCTTCTGCTGGTCGCTCGTCATCGCGATCTGGCGCTCCTTCTTCACCGGCGCCACGAGCAGCATGTACGGCGAGTCGCCGTCGAGCTCGAAGTAGTCCGCGACGCGCTCGCGCAGCACGCTCGGCGCGAACGGCCGGAAGCTCTCGCGAAACTTGATCTTCAGGTTCATCTGCGCCTGCATCTTCGGGCTGCGCGCGTCGCCCAGGATGCTGCGGCAGCCGAGGGAGCGGGGGCCGAACTCCATGCGCCCCTGCATCCAGCCGATGACCTTCTCGGACGCCATGTCCATCGCCACGCGGTCGAGCAGCGCGTCGCGGTCCATGCGCTGGTAGACGGCGCCGACACTCTTCAGGTACGCCTCGATCTCCTCGGGCGAGTACTCGGGGCCGAGGTAGGCGCCCTGCATCATGTCCTTGCCGGGCGTGACCTTGCGCGGCTGCTCGCAGTGGCGGTACCAGGCGAGCTGGGCGCAGCCGAGCGAGCCGCCGGCGTCGCCCGACGCGGGCTGGATCCAGATGTTCTTGAACGGGCCCTCGCGGAGCAGGCGCCCGTTGCCGACGCAGTTGAGCGCGACGCCGCCGGCGAGGCAGAGGTTCTCCGACCCCGTCATCCGGTGCGCCGTCCGCGCCATGCGAAGCATGATCTCCTCGCAGACGACCTGGATCGAGCGCGCGAGGTCCATCTCGCGCTGCGTCAGCTTCGACTCGGGCTCGCGGGGCGGGCCGTCGAACAGCTCGTTGAATGCCTCGTTGGTCATTCTGAGACCGCTGAGGTAGCCGAAGTACTTCTGGTTCAGCGTGAACGAGCCGTCCTCGCGCAGGTCCATCAGGTGCTTGTAGATCCGGTCCACGTACTTCGGCTCGCCGTACGGGGCGAGCCCCATCACCTTGTACTCGCCGGAGTTGACCTTGAAGCCGGTGTAGTAGGTGAACGCGGAGTAGAGCAGGCCGAGGGAGTCCGGCCAGTGCAGCTCGCTCAGGATCTCGAGGTCGTTCCCCTTCCCGTGGCCGATCGACGCCGTGGCCCACTCGCCGACGCCGTCCATGGTCAGGATCGCCGCCTCTTCGAACGGCGACGGGAAGAACGCGCTCGCCGCGTGCGACTCGTGGTGCTCGGCGTACAGCATCTCGCCCGAATAGTCGAGCGGCGCGCGGAGCTGGTCCTCCATGTAGAGCTTTTCCTTCAGCCAGGCCGGCGCGGCCTTCAGGAAGGAGCCGAAGCCCTTCGGCGCGACGCCCAGGTAGGTCTCGAGGATGCGCTCGAACTTGAGGAGCGGCTTGTCGTAGAAGACGACGAACTCGAGGTCGTCCGCCGTGATGCCAGCCTGCTTGAGGCAGAACTCGACGGCGCGGGCGGGGAAGCCTTCGTCCGCCTTCTTGCGCGTGAAGCGCTCCTCGGAGGCGGCGGCGACGATCACGCCATCGCGGAGGAGGGTCGCGGCGCTATCGTGGAAGAACGCCGAGATGCCGAGGATGTAGCGAGGCTTGGCGGGAGCGGCCACCTTCGGCGGCGCGTACGAGCCGAAGGAGGGGGACTGCTGTAGAGATGCCGACATAAGCTCACGGGTGGAGACGGACCTCCCCGAGGCAATCGACAGACCACCTGAGGCAACAGGTGCGTCATCGGCGCATCACCCCACTCAAGCCCGCGAATCGGGGCATAACCCCCGAATTTTCCCACTCTTCAGCCGCCGAAATCGACCCTTGCGCCGGTGCGCTGATGCGCTCGCACGACAGGGTGCGGCAATGGTGCGGCGGACACGCTACAGGGGTGAGGCGGCGGTGCCGCCCAGCAGTCCCTGCCCTCACACCACCAGGACGAACACGTCGTACAGCGCGTGCGTCCAGGCGGTGATCCCGAAGCCGCGCAGGAGATAGAGCGCGCTGAAGAACACGCCGCCGACCGCGCGGTAGACGAAGGAGTCGATGCGGAACGGGTCGCCGTAGGCGCCGATGTAGTGGAACGCCGAGAAGATCACCGCCGCCACGAGCGTCGCGGCCACGCCGGCGGCGACCGGGCGCCAGCCGAGGAGAGTCCGGGCGCCCCAGGCCAGCCCCGAAACGAGGACGACTCTGAACAGCAGCTCCTCGTACAGTCCGGCGCCGAGGGAGAGCATGAGCTTCGTCACCGGCCCCTGCGACGCGATGCCCTGGACTCCGGCCGCGAAGGGCGCGAGCCCCAGGAGCTGAGCGGTCACCAGTCCGACGACCGTCCCGAACGCGAGCGCGAGCACGAGGGACTCCGCGAACATCCCGGCGAAGACCCGCCCGCGCAGCGCGCCGCCCCCGCCGCCCCCGCCGACTCGCTGGAGCCGCAGGTCCCGGCCGATCAGCCAGATGCTGCCGCCGATCACCACCAGCCCGAAGAGCGCCGACCCGTAGCGTCCGCCGACCGCGTAGAACGCGCTGGAGATGATGACGTCGGCGCCGTTGCGCATCCCGGCGCCGTGCGAATCGGAGAGGAGCGCCGCCAGCCCCTCGTAGAGCAGGAGCAGCGGCAGGGCGAAGAGCAGGCTGTATCGGTGCGCGCGGGCTACCTGCCAGTACGACGCAGGCTGCGGCGCGATCCGGGAGAGCACGGTGCTGCTGGGCATGTCGGGAACGGCCAGTGGTTCGCGAGTCGCACGGCGGAGGAGCGGCCGGCGGCACGGGATGCGGCGCACCCACGTTAAACTTACGCGCCGCGCCGCGTCAGGTTGCGAGTCGCCGTGTGCATCTGCTTCTACACCGCTGCCCCCATCCGTGTCCAGCCAGTCTCGCTCCCTCCCCCGCCCCACCCTGTCCGACATGCGGGCGATGATCGGCCTCGCGCTGCCCGTGGTGGTGGTGCAGGTCGGCTGGATGGCGATGGGCGTGGTCGACACGATGATGGTCGGCCACCTCTCCGCCACCGCGCTCGCCTCGGTCGCGCTGGGGAACCTGTACTACTTCGGCGTCACGATCTTCGGGATGGGAGTGGTGATGGCGCTCGACCCGATCGTGGCGCAGGCGGTGGGAGCGGGCGACGGCGTGGGCGTCTCGCGCGGCGTGCAGCGTGGGCTCGTGCTGTCGCTCCTGCTGACCGTCCTGTCCGTGCTGCTCCTGCTTCCGGCCAGCACGGTCCTGATGATGCTGCGCCAGCCGCCCGAGGTGCTCCCGGACGCGGCCGGCTACGTGGACGCGACGATCGCCGGCGTGTTCCCCCTGTTCGCGTTCACCGTGCTCCGGCAGAGCCTCCAGGCGATGAGCCGCGTGGCCCCGATCGTGGTCGCGGTGATCGCGGCGAACCTGGCGAACGGCGCGCTGAACTGGGTGTTCATCTACGGCCATCTCGGCAGCCCGGCGATGGGCGCCGTGGGCGCGGGCGTGGCGACGAGCATCAGCCGGTGGCTGCTCGCGTTCCTCCTGCTCGGCTTCGCGTGGCGCGACCTGCGACCGGTCCTGAGTCCCTGGCGGCGCGACGCCTTCGCGATCGGGCCGCTCGGTCGGATGCTGGCGATCGGTCTGCCGATCGGCGCGCAGTTCGTGCTCGAGGCGAGCGCGTTCAACGTCATCGGCCTGATGATGGGCTGGCTCGGGACGGCGGCGATGGGCGGCCACCAGGTCGCGATCAACCTCGCCTCGCTCACCTTCATGGTGCCGCTCGGCGTCTCCAGCGCCGCCGCGGTGCTGGTGGGTCAGGCGGTCGGGCGCGGCGACGCGCCGGCGGCGCGGCGGCTGGCGACGGCGGCGCTCGCCTGCGGGGTCGGCTTCATGTCGCTCACCGCGATCGCCTTCCTCACGGCGCACGGGCCGCTGGCGCGGGTGTACAGCGCGGACCCGCAGGTGCTGGCGGTCGCGGCGGCGCTGATCCCGGTGGCCGGGGTGTTCCAGATCTTCGACGGCACGCAGGTGGTCGCGATCGGCGTCCTGCGCGGCGCCGGCGACACGCGCACGCCGATGGTGGTGGCGATGCTCGGCTACTGGCTGCTCGGCATGCCGACGAGCCTCTACCTGGGCTTCCGCGCCGGCGCCGGCGCGGCGGGGCTCTGGTGGGGGCTCGTCGTGGGGCTGGCCGTGGTGGCGATCGTGCTGCTCACCCGCGTCAGGCTGCGGCTGGGAGGGGAGCTGCGGCGCGTGGTGGTCGACCGGGGCATCCACTCGGCGGCGTGAGCGGTCGCCGTTCAGGCTGGCGCCGCCGCAGGTCGCGCTAGCGCGACCTGGCGGACAGCTCCGCCAGCGTCGCATAACGAGCCGAGAGCAGCGCGTACCCCAGCGCCCCCACCTGCCGGGAGTGCCGCTCCACCGTCTCCCACACGCCGGCGTACCCGGCGTCGGCGAGCGGCGTCGCGCACTCGGCCACCAGCCACGCGGCGCTGTACGGCTCGTGGCGCTCGGCCTCGGCCAGCGCGTCGGTGAAGCGGCGCACGGCGCCGCCGACGTCGCCCGACGCCAGGGCGGTGAGGACGCCGAGCGCGCCCACCTGCTCCTTGCCCTGGAACCACCAGTCGGCGCGGGTCTCGATCAGCGCGTTCACGTCGCGGAGGGCGCGCTTCGCCTGGTCGCAGCGGCCGAGGGCGAGCGCCGCCAGCCCGGCGCCGGCGCGGGCGCCGATCTCGATGTCCATCTGGCCCACGTCGCGGGCGAGCGCGGCGCACGACTCCAGGCGCTCGAGCGCGGCCTCGGTCTCGCCGTGCTCGCGCATCAGGTGCGCCGTGTTGTACATCGCCACCAGCCGGTGCAGGTTGTTGCGCACCGTCGTGAAGAGGCGCAGCGCGCTCTCGAACCGCTCGCGCGCCTGCTCGTAGCGGCCGGCGCGCATGTAGCGCACGCCGAGGTTCACCGAGGCCAGGCCGGCGAGGTCGGGCGCGTGCGCGTTGCGCCCGAGGTCGTACGCCACCTGGTACGCGGCCTCGGCCAGCACGTCCTCGCCGGCGCGGGTGTAGGCGACGCCGAGCGTGATGTGGCAGCGCACCTGCCCGACCTTGTCGCCGAGCCGCGTGCAGATCTCGAGCGCCTCCCGGGCCGGCCCCACGGCGTCGAGCGGCCGCGTCTCGTAGAGCACGCTCGCCAGGCGCGCCAGCGCGTCGGCGAGGAGATGCTCGTCGCCCATCTCCTGCGCCATCCGCACGCCCTCGCGCGCCAGCGCCTCGGCGGCGGTCAGGTTGGCGAGGCGCCCGTGGGCGCGCGAGATCATCGTCAGCAGCGCGACGCGCTCGCCCTGGAGCCCGGCCGCCTCCGCCTCGGCCAGCAGCGGCATGCACTCGTCGAGCGTCTGCCGCGGCGACGCGCCGAGCAGGCCGCGGACGCGCGCGCGCATGCGGCGCACCGGCAGCACCTCGGCCGCCGGGGCGTGCGCGGCCGCGAGGGCGTCGAGCACCTCGCCGCAGAGCGCCTCGGCGTCGGCGTAGCGGCCGGCGGCCTCCGCCACGTCGGCCATGCGCAGGCGGATCTCGGTCGCCTCGCGCGGGCCCGGCGCGTGGCCGAGCGCCATCGCGTAGAGCGCGGAGGCCTCGTCGTGCGCGTGCACCGCGGCCGCCTGCGCGCCGGCGCGCAGCGCGTAGTCGTACGCCTTCGGCGCGTTGCCGCCGGCGTCGTAGTGGGCCGCGATCTCCGCGACCGCCGACGGGCGCCGCTCCTCGAGCGCCTTCGCGACGCGCTCGTGCGCGCGGCGCAGCCGGCGCGCGTTCGCCGAGCGGCGGATCACCTCGACGAGCAGCGTGTGCGTGAACGCGTACTGGTCGGCGCCGGTGTCGCCCGTGCGCTCCAGCACCGCCGCCGAAACGCCGGCGTCGATCGCGTCGAGCAGCTCCGCCTCGGTCCCCGCGCCGGCGGCGAGCGCGAGGTCGATGTCGAAGGTGCGCCCGATGACGGCCGCGGTCATGAGCACGCCACGCGCGTCGTCGGACAGGCGCTCCAGGCGACGGGTGAGCAGGTCGCTGACCGCGACCGGGAGGCGCTGCTCCGGGACCGGCCTCCACTCCCAGCGCTCGCCGGTGTGGTACACCACGCCCTCGTCCACCAGCGTGCGGAGGAGCTGCGCGGCGAAGAGCGGGTTCCCCTCGGTGTGGCGGTAGAGGAAGCTGCGGAAGCCGCCGTCGACCTCCTGGTGCTGGAAGGTCGCCTCGACCCACTGGGACAGCTCGTCCTCGGTGAGGCGGGCGAGCTGGAGCTCGTGGAATCGCTCGTCGCGCGACAGCCGCTGGCGGCGCTGCTGCACGTCGCCGCGCGCGTCCTCGGCGCGAATCGTCAGGCAGACGAGCACGCGGTCGCGCTCGAGCTGCGCCACCAGGTGCTCCAGGGTGTCCCACGACGCCGAGTCGCCCCACTGCATGTCGTCCAGCACGAGGATCAGCGGGCGCTCGACGGCCGCGAGCCGGATGTACTCGCTGATCTCGTCGAGCAGCGCGTACTTGCTGCCGGCCGGCCGGTCCTCGGCGGCGAGCGTCGGGACCGGCGCGGCGGCCTTGAGCGCGGGCGCCAGTCGCGGCAGCTCGTGCCAGGGGCGGTCGGGCGCGATCCCGGCGCGGCGGATGGCCTCGATGACGTCCGCCCACGGCCCGTAGGGCGGCTTGACGTCCGCCTCCAGCGCGCGCCCCAGCACCAGCGTCGCGCCTCGGGCGCGCGCCTCGGGCCAGAGCTCGCGGAGCAGCGTGGACTTGCCGACGCCCGCCTCGCCGGAGATGGCCACCACGCGCGGCGCGCCGCCGGCGCTCTCGTCGAGCAGCTTGACGAGGCGGCGCAGCTCGGGGATGCGGCCGACGAAGCGCTCCAGGTGCAGCTTCGGCTCCGGGACCTCGACCTGCTTGCCGGCCACCGCCACCGCGTTGCGGCCGCGCCGCTTCGCCTGGTAGAGCGCGCGGTCGGCGGCGGCGAAGAGGCCGTCGAAGTCGCTCGAGTGCTCGGGGGCGCCGGCGACGCCGATCGAGAGTGAGACCCGGATGTCGGGGCCGCCGTCGCGGGCCGGGCAGCAGGACGCCTCCACGGCGAGCCGCAGCCGCTCCGCCACCTCTCTCGCCTGCGCGGGCGCGGCGCCCGGCAGGAGGGCGACGAACTCGTCGCCGGCGTAGCGGCCGACGACGCCGTCCGCGCCCACGCCCTCGCGCAGCGCCTGGGCGACCAGGCGGAGCACGTCGTCGCCCTGGAGGTGGCCGAAGGTGTCGTTGACCTGCTTGAAGCGGTCGACGTCGATCACCAGCAGCGACACCGGCGGGCCGTCGGCGCCGCGGTCGGCCAGCGTGCGCGTGGCGAGGTCCACGAACGCGCGGCGTATCGCCACGCCCGTCAGGTCGTCGATCTCCAGCGCCTTCGCGCGCCACGCCACCTCCGACGCCACGCCCACCAGGCCGGCCGAGGGCGCGCCGGCGCCGGCCGCGGCCTCGATCGTCACGTCCAGCGCCGCGCCGACGGCCGCCGCCTCGTCCTGCGCGTTAGGCGGGATCGGGAACGGCGCCAGGTCGGGGGGGGCGGCGGACGCCTCGGGCGCCGCCGCGCCCTGCGCCGCCGCGGCGCGCTGCTGCTGGATGGCGGACTGCACCGCCGACGAGGGCCCCGGCGGCCCCTCGGCCATGATCTCCTCGAACAGCGCGAACAGCGCGGGGTCGAACTGCATCCCGACGTCGGCCCGCATGATCTCCATCGCCTCGGCGTGGCCCAGCGCGCGCTTGTAGCTGCGCACCGAGGTCAGCGCGTCGTACACATCGGCGACGCAGAGGATGCGCGCGGTGAGCGGGATCGCCTCGCCGGCCAGCCCGTGCGGGTAGCCGCGGCCGTCCCACCGCTCGTGGTGCGACTCCACGATCGGGCGCACGTCCCACGGGAACTCGATGTCGGCCAGCATCTCCACGCCGGCGGCCGGGTGGCGCTTGATCAGCTCCCACTCGTCGGCGGTCAGCTTTCCGGGCTTGTTCAGGACCTCGGGGGGGATGATCAGCTTGCCGACGTCGTGCAGCACCGCGCCGATGCGGAACCAGAACAGCGACTGCGGGTCCATCCCGGTGCGCGCGGCGAGCGCGCACGCCACGTCGGCCACGCGCTCGCAGTGGCCCTGCGTGTAGCGGTCCTTCGACTCGATCGACTCGCCCCAGCGCCTGACGACGTCGATGAACTCCCCCTCCAGCCGCCCCATCCGGCGGTCGACGTCGGCCAGGTCGCGCCGCGCCCGCAGCTGCGAGAACGCGCGGTGCGCGCGGTTCAGGTTCTGGAGCGTGTCGCGGTTGCGCCCCTGGCGGCTGTAGAGGTCCGCCTGCTCCTTCGCCGTCTCCGCCTGGAGCAGCAGGTCCTGCCGCTCCTCGGCGATCGCGCGGGCGCGGATGAAGTGCTGCTCGGCCAGCACGTAGTCGCCGGTGTCGCGGGCGATGATGCCGTAGATCTTGTAGGCCTCGCCGTGCGCGTGCGTGTCGCCGGTCTGCGCCGAGAGCTGCATCGCGCGGTCGCAGCACTGCCGCGCGCGGTCGAACTCGCCCCGCGCCACCCACATCTCTGCCAGGTTCACCTGGTAGAGCACCAGCGCCGTGAGGTCGCCCAGCACGTCGGCGATCTGCACCGCCTCGCCGTACGCGCGCTCGGCCTCCTCCCACCGCTGCATGTCGGTGTAGAGCATGCCGAGGTTGTTCAGCGCGCCGGCGACGTCGCGCGCGAGCCCGAGCGACCGGTAGCCCGCGAGGCTCGCCTCGTAGTGGTGCATTGCACCCTCGAGGTCCCCGCGGATGTTCGAGAGCACACCGAGCCCCTGCGACGTCATCGCGACCAGGCGCGCCTCGCCGGAGCGCAGCGCGCTGGAGCGCGCGCGCAGGTACAGCGCCTCGGCGTCGTCCAGGCGGCCCTGCTGCCAGCGCACGATCGCCTGGAGGTTGATCGCGTGGCCGATGGCCGCCTCGTCCTCGCACGCCTCGGCGATCGCGAGCGCAGCGTCGGAGCAGTCGAGCGTCGCTTCCAGGTTGCCGTCCACCTGGTGCGTGCGCCCGATCCAGCGCAGCAGCGCCGCGGCGAGCGAGGCCTGCTCCGGCTGCCGCAGCCGGTAGAGCGCGCGCTCGTAGAGCTTGCGCGCGTCCTCGCGCCGCCCCTGCCGCTCCGCCTGCTGCCCCTCCTCCACCAGCGCGTCGATCGAGCGCGCTTCCGCGACCTCCCCGGCGGTCACCAGCCGGAGATACGGAGGAACGGCGCCCGGCTGACGGTCCTGGGGTTGTTGGGGATGCGGGTCGGTCATGGCGGCTGCGAAGACTGCCTGAAGCGCCAACGAGCCGTGCGACACGTCGGGCGAGAGGCTCGCCGGACGCGCCACCGGGGCGCTCGAACGGGCCTCGTCGCCATCAGCGCATGGCGCGGGCCCGTGGGTTAACGATCCAGCAGCCGGCAACGTAACACCAGAGAGCGGTTGAACTTCGGCCCAAGCGCCCGATTCACGGGCCTGGGGGCGCGACGGGGACGGGAGCGCTGCTGGTCGTCGCGCTCCCGTCCCGCCAGCCGTCGTCTCGCGCAATTCGCAGTGAGCCGTACGCGAAGGGGGCGGCGACCGAGTTGGTCGCCGCCCCCTTCATGTTCGTGCCGGCGATCGGGCGTTACAAGCCCAGACCGTCGCTGTCGGGGCTGCTGAAGCTGGTGCGACTACCGCGACCCGACGAGACTACGTAGCCGGAGAAGTGCGTCACCTGCCAGCGGACACGGTTGTCGCGAACGTCCGCCTGGAGCGGGAGGAACTCGTTCACGAGCACTTCGCTGCCGTCGGCGTTCAGCTGCGAGCGCGAGGCGAAGTAGCCGATCTCCAGCGTGGTGCTGCGGGAGAGCAGGCCGAGCCGGCCGCCCTCGAGCTGCTGGTGCATGACGAGCGGGCGCGCGAACGTGGTGCCGTGCGGGCCGAACTCGTAGGCGAAGGAGCTGCCGGGGATCGCGGTGGCGGTGATCAGCGTTGGCTGGGCAACCGCACCCGCAGGGATCTCGACCGTCAGGCCGGTCTCGGCGATCCGAATCGTGCCGCCGGTCGAGTCGATCAGGGCGCTGGTCGTGACGCTCTGGGCGAGCGGCGCGGTGCGACCCAGTGTGGTGGCCAGCGTGAGCGCGCGAGTCGGCGCGGCGGCCGGTCCAACAGGCGTCGATCTCTGGTCGGCACAGGCGGTCAGGAGACCGGCGGCCGTCACGAGGACGCCCAGGCGAGTAAGTGTGTTCCGAAGCACGGTGCTGCGATCCTTGTCTGTAGAGTCAGGTCAATCGACGGGACGGCCGGTGAACGAACCGACCGGTGCTCAGAACTCGAGAGAGGTGCCGAGATCGATCTCGAGCTCGGCGTCGACCGCCAGACGGCTCGGCCCGATCACGTAACCCGAGAAGTGCTTGACGCGGCGGAAGTACAGGCCGCGGTCGCGGTCGTAGTAGGTGACCAGCGACGGGTCCGTGACCGTCTCGTCGATGCAGACCGCGCTGTCGGAGCAGTAGTAGATCGCCTGCGGATCGAACTCCGTCGGCAGATCGCTGTCGCGCATGTAGAGCACGACGTTCTTGCCGGGGACGAAGCGGAGCGCCGGCTGGAAGTCGACGTACGGGTTCCCGTCGGCGTCCATGAACGTCGTCGCCGTCAGCGTCAGCGGCGCCGCGATCGGGGTGCACTGCTCGTCCCAGGTGCCGGGGCCGTAGCTCGAAAGCTCGGGATCGCAGACCGACCCGGCCTGGAAGTACACGTTCGTCCCGTTCAGCGCGTACGACTGCGACTGCCACGGGTTCACGACAATGGTCTGAACGGTGAGCGGAGTGGCCGCCATCGACAGCAGCGGCGTGCGCGCCGCGGCCTTCGACGTGGGCTCGACCACCCGGTCACTGCACGCCGCCGCCAGGGATCCAATCCCCAGCAGAGCGATCGTGCTCGTGATGCGGCCAATGGTTCTCATCTCTAATCCTCGTTCGTTAGCGCAGTGACTGATACCCACAGGAGCTGTGTTGCCGACCTCGGTTAAAGCAACAGATGTACCACAGCTAAGACGTTACTAATACACGACTTAGAATCATCTCACCTCGGGCATCCTGTCTGGTTTGGTCCCGAATTGTCCGGCAGGCTCGGCCACTCTGACCGGACTGGACAGCGGCCGGCGCCGGTGCAACCTTGCCGCTTCTTTCCAATGAAAGCCCCGTGACCGAGCAGCCAGCCGGGCCGGCGCGCCCGCCGAGGGTCGCGATCCTTGGCGACGAGGTGCCAGGCTATCGCAAGCATTCGACGATCCGACCCGCGCTCGAGCTCGCGGCCCAGGCCCGGGGTACCCGGCTGACGGTCGACTGGCTGGGCTCGGAACGGCTCGGCAACGCCGCGGAGCTGACCCGGACCCTCGGCGACTACGACGCCTTCGTCGCCGCGCCCCAGAGCGCCGAGTACTGCCGCAGCCTCGACGGCGTGCTGCGAGGCCTCCGCTATGCGCGCGAGCGTGGGCGCCCGCTCCTTGGCACCTGCGGCGGCTTCCAGCTCATGGCGCTGGAGTTCGCCCGCAACGCCCTGGGGCTGACTGACGCCGAGCACCCGGCGTTCGGCGGCGCGGCGCATCCCGGACCGGACGCGCTGCTCCGGCCGGCGCCGTGCGATCTTCCGGCGGGGCGAGACGAGGCGGGCGCTCGGCCGTTCCGGCTCTCCGGCTCGCGTGGCGTTCGACTCATCGGGCATTCGCGGCTCGCCACGGCCTACGGCCGCGCCGACACGGCGGAGGAATTCGCCTGCAGCTACGTGCTCGGCGATCGCGCGCGCACCGAGCTCACGCGCGGGGGACTCCGTACGACGGCGGAAGGCGAGGCTGGGGACGCGGCCGCTATCGAGCTCGACGAGCATCCTTTCTACGTGGGCGTCGCGTTCCTGCCGCAGTGGCGCTCGGCGCCAGGCGCGCCGCACCCGCTGTTCGTCGCCCTGGTCGGGGCCGCCCTGGGGAGCGCGGGTTGAGCGCGGGCGACGCCGGGCCGACCGCGCTCGCGCTGGACATCGGAAGCTCCTCCGTGCGGGCCTTCCTGTTCGACGCGGCCGGCGGACGTCTCGCCGGATTCCGGCTGCCGTACGGCTGGCGCGCGACGCCGGGCGGCGGACTGGAGGCGGACGCGGACGCGCTCGTGGAGCTGGCGATCGCGGCGGTGGACGGCGCGCTCGCGGCGCGTTCGGCGGCGGGTGTGCGTCCGGGACGCATCGTCGCCGTCGGCGTCTCCAGCTTCTGGCACGGCGTGCTCGGCGTGGACGCCGCCGGGCGCGCGGTAACGCCCGCGTACGCGTGGAACGACATTCGGGCGGCGGGCGCGGCGGCGTGGCTGCGCGCTCGGCTCGACATGCGGGCGGTGCACGGTCGCACTGGCGCGCTCGTGCACTCGAGCTACCTCCCCGCGCGCCTGCGCTGGCTGCGCGACGCGGACCCGGAGCGCTTCCGCCGCGCGCGCTACTGGATGTCGCCCGGCGAGTACTTCGCGCTGCGGCTGTTCGGCGAGCGCCGCGTCAGCCTGTCGATGGCCTCCGCCACCGGGCTGTTCGACCAATCGGCGTGCGCCTGGGACGGCGAGATGCTCGACGCCGCCGGGGTGGACGCCGCGCAGCTGTCGACGCTCGTCGACGTCGACGCGCCGTTCGTGGGGCTCCGCCCCGAGATGGCCGGGCGCTGGCCGGAGCTGGCGGGGGTGCCCTGGCTGGCCGCGCTCGGCGACGGCGCCTGCGCGAACGTCGGCAGCGGCTGCGCGGGCCCGGAGAGCATCGCCCTCTCGCTAGGCACCTCGGGCGCGCTGCGGGTGCTGCGCCGCGGCGAAGGCGCCGTGCCGCCCCCGCCGCCGGGGCTCTGGAGCTACCGCCTGGACCGGCGGCGCGTGCTGGTGGGCGGTGCCATCTCGAACGGTGGGAGCGTCTACGCCTGGATGCAGCGCACGCTGCGGCTGCCGCCGGCGGAGGAGCTGGAGGGGCTGCTCGCCGCGCTCGCGCCCGACGGGCACGGGCTCACGGTGCTTCCCTACTTCGCCGGCTCCCGGAGCCCCGACTGGCGGCTCGACGCCACGGCCGTTCTGGCGGGACTGGTCACGGGTACGGGGCCGGTGGAGATCGTGCACGCTTCGCTCGAGGCGGTGGCGCTGCGCCTGGCGCTCATCCTCCGCACGCTCGGCGCGCACGCGTCCAGCGCGCGGCGGCTGGTGGCGAGCGGCGGCGCGCTTCAGGCCTCGCCCGCCTGGGCGCGAATCATCGCCGACGCGTTAGGCGCGCCCCTGGTGCTGGCGACCGAGGAGGAGGCGTCGAGCCGCGGCGCGGCGCTGGTCGCGCTGGAGACCGCGGGCGTGCTCCCGGACGCCGCCGACGCGCCGCCGCCCTGGGGCGAGACGCTGGAACCCGACGCGGCGAGGCACGAGCGGTACGAGCGGGCGCTGGAGCGGCAGATGCGGCTCGATGAGACGCTGCATGGACTGAGGGACTGAGGGAACTACTCAGTCCCTCAGTCCCTGAGTCCCTGCGTCTACAGATGCACATTCACCCCTGGCAGCCACCGCAGCAGCCTGGGGTTGTTGCGCGCCTCGTTGAGGAGACCGATCTGCACGCCGCGGAGGCGCTGCGCGCGGTTCACGAGACCCAGCGTGAGTCCTCGCTGTGTGCCGCGGACGCGGTTGTGCGCGCTGGCGGCGACGCCGTTCAGCTCCCGGGCATCGACCATCCCGAGCGCGGCGGCGATGCCGGTGACGTCGCGCTTGCCGAAGACGCCGAGGCCCGCTGCGCTGATTCCGCGGACCGGGCCCTCCGCGCCAACGCCGACGAAGCTGGCGCTGACGCCGGCCAGCCCGCCGGGCCCGCCGTGCACCAGCCAGCCGGCGGCGCTCAGACCCCTGACTCGCCCGCCCGCGACGCCGAAGCCGAGGCTCACACCGGAGATCTCCTTCGCGAAGGTGCCGAAGCCGGCGACGTTGAGCCCGCGCACGCGGTCCCCGACCACGGCGATGCCCCCGACGTTGATTCCGGTCATCTCCTTCCCCGCGACGAAGATCCCCCCGACCGTCACGCCCTGCACGACCCCGTCGGAGCCTACCGCCACGCCACCGAAGCTGACGCCGCGCAGAGCGTGCGTGCCCACCACGTAGAGCAGCCCCGCATTCAGGCCGTTCAGCTCAGCGGCGTCCGCACCCACGAGCCCCAACGTTACCCCCGTCACGACCGACGACGAGTCGTCGGCGCCATCGAGGGGATTCTCGCCGAGCACCGACAGGTCGACGCCGGTCACGCGCCGGTGGCCGCGGTCGCGCAGGCTGGCGCGGATGCCGACCACGCAGCGCGAGCCCGCGCCGCCGACGCCGTAGCGAACGACCGAGCACCGGGAAGCGTTCGCGGCACGTGGAACGGCGGCGGTCGGCGTCTGTTCCGTCTGCTGCGCCCCCGCGGGAAGCGCCAGCAGCAGGGTGGTCAACAGTAGATATGCGCGCATGGTACGTTCTTCTCGATTCGTGGGTACGGACGCATCGGCCGACGGTGGCCGAAGCTCCGCGGAATGATCGCCATCGGCGTCGGCGGGCGCGTACGTCGAGCGACGTAGCAGCGGTTGTGTCGGAGCGTAGCGTCACTACCTTTCGCGTCCCGCACGATAGTACCCACCGTATCGACAGACGGTCTACGACTCCCGAATGCTGCCAGAGAAGCTGATCGGCCTGATTGCCGGCGAGCTGGCGCTCGCGCCGCGCCAGGTCGCGGGTGCGCTCTCGCTCTTCGCCGAGGGCAACACCCTTCCCTTCATCGCCCGCTACCGGAAAGAGGCCACCGGAGGGCTGGACGAGGTCCAGCTCCGCGACGTCCGCGACCGCGGCGAGTACCTGAAGGAGCTGGAGGAGCGCCGCGCGGCCATCCTCAAATCGGTCGACGAGCAGGGCAAGCTGGACGACGCGCTGCGCGCCCGGATCGCGGGCGCGGTCACCAAGCAGGCGCTGGAGGACCTCTACCTGCCCTTCAAGCCGAAGCGCCGCACGCGGGCCGCGATCGCGCGCGAGCGCGGGCTCGAGCCGCTGGCCGAGCTGCTGTGGGCGGGTCAGCTCGGCGACGCCGCGGTCGGCCGCGAGGCGGAGCACTTCGTCGACCCGGCGAAGGAGGTGCCCGACGCCGAGCACGCGCTCCAGGGCGCGCGCGACATCATCGCCGAGCGCGTGGCCGAGGACGCCACGCTGCGCGCGACGGTGCGCGACCGCACGCGCGCGGCCGGCGTGGTGCGCTCGCGCGTCGCCGCCGGGAAGGAGAACGAGGTCTCGAAGTTCCAGGACTACTACGACTTCTCCGAGACCTTCACCGCGCTCCCGTCGCACCGCGCGCTCGCCATCCGGCGCGGCGAGGCCGAGGAGTTCCTCGCCTGGACGATCGACGCGCCGGCGGAGGAGATCGTCGCGCGCCTGACGAGCGCGGTGACGGCGGGCCGCTCGGCGCGCGGGCAGCTCGCGCTGGCGGTGCAGGACGCGTACAAGCGGCTCCTCGCGCCGTCGATCGAGATCGAGCTGCGGCTGGAGCTCAAGACGCGCGCGGACGAGGAGGCGATCCGGATCTTCGGGCAGAACCTGGAGCAGCTGCTGCTGGCGGCGCCGGCCGGGGAGCGCACGGTCATCGGCCTGGACCCCGGCTTCCGGACCGGCGTGAAGGTCGCGGCGGTCTCCCGCACCGGCGCCGTGCTCGCGACGGACACGCTCTACCTGCACCAGCCCGACCGCTTCGCCGATCGGCTGCGCCAGCTCGTGTCGTCGCACGGGGCGGAGCTGGTGGCGATCGGCAACGGCACGGCGTCGCGCGAGACCGAGGCGCTGACGCGCGCCGCGCTGCGCGACCTCGCGTCGCCGCGCGCCCAGGTCGTGGTGGTGAGCGAGGCGGGCGCCTCGGTCTACTCGGCGTCCGACGTCGCGCGCGGGGAGCTGCCGGAGCTGGACGTGTCGCTGCGCGGCGCGGTGTTGATCGCGCGGCGGCTCCAGGACCCGCTGGCCGAGCTGGTGAAGATCGAGCCCAAGTCGATCGGCGTCGGCCAGTACCAGCACGACGTCAACCAGCCCAAGCTCAAGTCGCGGCTCGACGAGGTGGTGGAGAGCTGCGTGAACCGCGTCGGCGTCGAGGTCAACACGGCGTCGCCGTCGCTGCTCTCGTACGTGGCCGGCGTGGGGCCGTCGCTGGCGCAGAACATCGTGCGGCTGCGCGACGAGCGCGGCGGCTTCCGGGCGCGGCGGGAGCTGGCCGACGTGCCGCGGCTGGGGGCCAAGGCGTTCGAGCAGGCGGCGGGCTTCCTCCGCGTGCGCGGCGGCTCGCACCCGCTCGACGCGACGGCGGTCCACCCGGAGCGCTACGCACTGGTCGAGCGCATGGCGGCCGACCTGGGCGTCGGGGTGCGGGAGCTGCTGGACAACTCGGCGCTGATCGACCGGATCGAGCTGCCGCGTTATGCGTCCGGCGATGCGGGCCTGCCGACGCTGAAGGACATCGTCGCCGAGCTGCGGAAGCCGGGCCGCGACCCGCGCGAGAGCTTCGCCGCGCCGGCCTTCCGCGACGACATCACCGAGCCGAAGGACCTCACGCCGGGGATGGTGCTGGAGGGGGTGGTGACCAACGTGGTGGCCTTCGGCGCATTCGTGGACGTCGGCGTCCACCAGGACGGTCTGGTGCACGTGTCCCAGCTCGCCGACAAGTACGTGAGCGACCCGAACACCGCCGTGAAGGTCGGCCAGCGGGTGCGGGTGACGGTGCTATCGGTGGACCTCGCGCGCAACCGGATCGCGCTGTCGATGAAGTCGAAGCCGGAGCTCGGCGGCCCGTCCGGCTCGTCGTCCGCCGGGCGCGGCTCGTCAGGCTCTCCGCGAAAGGACGCCCCGCGCGGCGGCGAGCCGAAGCGGCCGGCGAAGAGCGAGCCGCTCCGCGCGCCGAAGCCCGGCGAGTACGCGCCCAATGGGATGCGGTTCAAGTAGGAGATCGAACTGCGTGGACGGGATGGACGGGATGGCGCTGCCATCCCGTCCATCCCGCTTTGGACAAAAATATTTGTCTTGACATATCTATTGAGCGGTGACAGCTTCGCCTCATGGGTGCTGCCCTCGCCGTCATTGATGCCACCGAGTCCGCGGCCGTGCTGCTCGACGCGACGCGGATGCGCATCCTCGAGCAGCTGCGGGAGCCGGAGTCGGCGGCCGGGGTCGCGCGGGTGCTCGAGCTGCCGCGGCAGCGGGTCGCGTATCACGTGAAGGAGCTGGAGAAGGCCGGGCTCGTGCGGCACGTCGCCGACCGGCGCAAGCGGAACTGCGTCGAGCGGGTGGTGCAGGCCACGGCGCGGCGCTACGTGATCGCGCCGCAGGCGCTGGGCGCGCTCGGCGCCGCATCGCCCGACGAGATCGCCGACCGCTTCTCGAGCAGCTACCTCGTGGCGGTCGCCGCGCAGGCCATTCGGGACGTCGCGACGCTCCAGGCCGGCGCGCGGGACGCCGGCAAGCAGCTCCCCACGATCACGATGCAGGCGGACGTGCGCTTCGCCTCGGCCGCCGACCAGAGCGCGTTCGCCCAAGAGCTGGCCGACAGCGTGGCGCGGCTCGCCGCGAAGTACCACGACGGCCGCGCCGGCGGCGCCGGCCGGACCTTCCACTTCACCGTGCTCGGGCATCCGGCCGCACCGCCGGCCCCGCGCACCTGACGACAACCTCGGGAGCCTTCGACGATGAGCATCGACACGCCGCAACCTGCCCAGCCTGACGCCCCCGCGGGCGGCCGCACGATCGACCTCTCGATCGACCTACCGGTTGCGCCCGACGTCGTGTGGCGCGCGCTCACCGACGCCGAGCTGCTCTCGCGCTGGTTCCCGCTGCGGGCGCGCGTCGCGCCGGGCGCGGGCGGCTCGGTCTTCCTCTCGTGGGGCCCCGGCTGCGAGGGCGAGGCGCCGATCACGGCCTGGGAGCCCGGGCGGCACCTGCAGGTCTCGGAGGGCCAGGGCGCGGCCGGACTCCCCATGGTCGTCGACTACTACCTGGAGGGGCGCGCGGGGGCGACGGTCCTGCGCCTCGTGCACTCCGGGTTCGGCGCGGACAGCAAGTGGGACGACCAGTACCAGGCGACCGAGGGCGGCTGGACGTATTTCCTGTTCAATCTGCGTCACTACCTCACCCGGCATCCCGGTACGCCGCGCGACATGGTGCGGGACCGTCGCCAGCCGCGCCGCCCGCGGGCCGAGGTGTGGCGGACGCTGCTCGGTGCCGGCGGCGCGTACTCGCCCGGCGACGGCGCCCCAAGTGTCGGCGAGCGTTTCGCGTTCCGCCTCGGCGCCGGAGAGCCGCCGCTCGAAGGCACCGCGGCCATCGTCAGGCCGTCGTCGGGCCACTTCGCGGGCGTGGTGGAAGGCCTCGACGACGCGCTGCTGTTCGTGGAGCTCGAGGGCGGCGCCGAGGAGAGCTGGCACTGCGGCCTCTGGCTCTCGACCTACGGCCTGCCGCCCGAGCGCGTGCGGCGTCTGCAGGAGGCGCTGACGGCGAGGATGGACGAGGTGACGGGCGGTGAGGCGGTGAGGCGGTGAGGCAGGGACCGAGGGACTGAGTCCCTGCCTTACCCGATCAGCACCGTCGGGCACCCGACCACGATGGTCCCGCCGTGCGCCGTGGGGTCGCCCATGCGCGCGGCGGGCTTGCCGCCGATCAGCACCGTCGGCGCGCCCATGATGACGCTGGAGGGGGGGCCGACGCAGACGCACATGCTCCCCAGCCCGGCCGCCGGCATGCCTCCGATCAGCACCGTGGGGCTGGCCGGCATGGTGATCGGCCCGCCGACGTGCGGGATCGGCGGGACGCCGGGCGTGACCATCGGGCAGACGTGCATGTCCCCGACGCGGGCGGCTGGCTGCGGCATGGCGGCTCGTCTCCGATATCGTTAGGCGTCAGCGCCCGGCGGCCGCGGCGGGCGCGGCGGGCGCCGTCGCGGGCGGCGGCCAGAGCTGGATGCGTTGGGCGAGCTCGACCCCCTGCTCGGCCGACGCGCGGAGCGTCTCCGGCAGCTTCTCCGGGTCGCCCGCGGCGGCGGCGCTGAGCACGGCGCCGGTGACCGCCTTCGCGGTCAGGAACTCGCCGGGCGGGACCGCGGGCGCGTCGGGTGGGGCGATGCTGCCGCCGCTCAGGAACGCCGCCAGCGCCGCGCAGCCCGCGGCGGTCCCCAGCCCCGCCACCTCGGCGGCCGCCATCGCGGCGCGGCGATGCTCCTCGCTCGGCTGCGTGAGCCACCGCTCGGTGGCGTCGAGCGCCCCGCGCAGCTTGGGGGGCGGGTCGCCCGGCGGCAGGGCGCGACGAGCCGCCATCCACGCCCACCACACCGCCTCGCGCTTCGGGATGGCGTGGGCGAGGAAGCGGATGGCGTCCGCGTGGCGGCCCGCGCCCGTCAGCGCCCGCACGAACTCGAGCGGATGCTGTCGCGGCTGGAGGAGGGCGCGCCCCTCCTCCTCGACCTCGGCCGCTTCGGCCAGCTCGGCCAGCGGCCGCGCGTGCGGCGGGCTGGCGGCGTACGTCGGCGTGGTCACGGTCACCCGATCTTGGTCAGGGGGCCGCCTAGCGAGAGGATCCCGGTCGCGTTCACGGTCGTCATGAGCCCCTTCAGGTCCGTCTTCGTCGTGCCCTCGAGGTTGAGCGTCAGCCCCTTCAGCTCCACGCCGGCCGGGTCGAGCTTCGCGCTGTTCATGCCGACCGTGATCTTCAGCTCGGTGGTGCTCATCGCGATGGTGTTCGGGCCGACGGTCAGCTTGATCTCGGTCGGCTTGATGACGATGCTGCTGCCGGCGACCTTGAGTTCGATCTCCTTCGGCGACTCGAGGGTGATCTTGTCGGCGCTGGCCTTGATCGTGATCGTGCCGCCGTCCGCGGTCGTGGCGATCTTCCCCGACTTGACCGTCGTCGTCTGGTCGCCGGTGACGGTGACGTCCTGCTTCCCCTGCACCTCGAGCGTCTGGTCCTTCGCGATCGTGGTCTTGTCCAGATCGCCATTCACCGTGCGCGTGTCGTTCTTGGTGATGGTGGTCGTGCGGTCGTTCTCGACGTCCAGCTTGTAGTCGTGCTTGACCAGCATGGTGTAGTCGTTCTTCACGTGCCCGGTGAGGTCCTTCTGCGCCTGGACGTGGACCAGCTCCTTGCCGTCGTCGTCGTCGAAGCGGAGGGCGTTGCCGTCGTGCCCGACGTCGGTGTCGTCGGAGGACCCGGCGCCGGCGTTCTCGGAGAGGGTGCGGACGCCGCTCCGGAGCTTGAAGTCGGGGAGCACGTACGGCGGCATCGCGTCCGCGTTGTAGACGCTCCCGGTCACCAGCGGCCGGTCGGGGTCGCCCTCGACGAAGGAGACCAGCACCTCGGTGCCGATGCGCGGCACGCTGATCGCGCCCCACTGCGGCCCCGCCGTGGCGGTGGCCACGCGCACCCAGCAGGAGCTCTGGTCGTTCTTCTTCCCCTCGCGGTCCCAGTAGAACTGGACCTTGATGCGCCCGTACCTGTCGACGTACACCTTCTCGCCGGACGGGCCGACGACGACCGCCGTCTGCACCCCGTGCACGCGCGGGCGGGGTGTGGCGCGCGGGGGCCTGTACCGGACGTCGCTCGGGATCGCGACGAACTCGTTGCGGTACTCTTCCGGCGCGCCGTCGCCCTGGTGGAAGCCGCCGACGCGGGCGAAGTGCCTGACGCTGAGCAGGTGATAGGCGCGGTTGAGGCTCCCGTCCTGGTGCCCGGACAGCTTGAAGGTGTGGCCGCACTGGAAGGAGCGCACGTTGCTCTCCCCGCGCAGCACGTGCCGCGACGCCTCGGCGCCGTCCATCAGGAGCTTGGCCTGACGCGCGCTGACGTCCTTCGTCGGCTCCGTGGTCTCGCTGGTGGGGTGCGCGTACAGCTCGCCGCGCCCCTTGTCCGTCGCGTCGACGCTCTCGAAGAGGCTCAGCGTCGGCGTCTCGAAGTTGTAGTCGGTGACGGTGGCCTTGCCGGTGTGCACCGCGTACTCGCTCTCGACACCGATCACCACATCCTCGTCGTCGAAGCCTCCCGAGGGCGCGTCGAGCGTCGCCGCCGACTGCCCCGGGCACTCCTCCAGCATGTTCGGGTCGTCGATCAGCACCAGCCGGTGCGAGCCCTGCTCGTGCTGGAAGAAGTAGAAGATCCCCTCCTCCTCCAGCAGCCGCGACACGAAGTCGAAGTCGGACTCGCCGAGCTGCACGCAGTACTTCCGCCGGGTGCTGCCCCCGGTGATCGTGAACTTGTACTCGCCGTGCCCCTGCAGCCCGTCCAGCAGTTGCGAGACGATCTGCTGCACGGACATCTCCTGGAAGACGCGGGAGTTGCGCGACAGCGTCATGAACCAGAGCCAGGGCACGACCTCGATCCGGTAGCCCACGAGCTTGTCCGACCGCACGCCGAGGCGGGTGAACCGGCTGACGACGCCGTTGATGTGGCGCATCCCCTCCGTCAGCGGGAGCATGACGTCCACCGTGACCGACTTGCCGAGCAGGTCGGCCGCCTTGACGTCGGTCTTTTCCGAGAGGACGTCCAGCTCGTACCGGAAGAGCTGGGAGACGCTCTCCTCGCCGGTCATCCCCTGCAGCAGCAGCACGTCCTTCCCGAGGGGCGTGTGCAGGCTGAAGACCTGGCCTATCTGGGTGTACTGAGTGGTGCCCATGCTCGGCGTCTCCGTGCGTCGGTCCGTGGCAGCGGTCGTCGTGCCCTGCCGGCGCGCGCGCGGGCTGCGGCGCGACTCGTCTGCCGCCCAGTATACCGCCCGACGCGGGCGAGCGCTGTGACGGCGCTCGCAACCGCGGGGCGTTGTGGCTTACGGGATCCGGCCCTAACGCCCCGCCACCGCCGGCTCGCCCGCCGCCGGCGCGCGCCCGCGCGGCGCCGCCACCCCGTCGCCCGAGCGCTCCGTGGCGTCGTACGTGAACGCGCCGCCGGGGCCCACGCCGACGCGGATCTCGGCCAGCTGCTGCCCCTCCGCCATCCGGCTCAGGAGCATCTGCGAGAGCTCGGGGAGCACCGTGTTCGTGAGGATGTTGTCCACGTTGCGCGCGCCGCTCTCCACCTCGGTGCAGCGCTCGGCCACCTGCTGCACGACGCCGTCGTCGTACACGAGCTCGATCTTGTGCGCCTCGCGCAGCCGCCGCTGGATCTTCCCCAGCTTGAGGCGGATGATGTTCTTCATCGCCTCGTCGCGGATCGGGAAGTAGGGGATGATGACCATGCGGCCCAGGAAGGCCGGCTTGAAGACCTTGTCGAGCTCGGGCTTGAGCGCGCGCAGCAGCCCCTCGGCGCTCGGCATCGTCTCCGGGTCGGCGGTCAGCTTGGCGATCGTGTCGGTGCCGGCGTTGGTCGTGAGGAAGATGACGGTGTTCTTGAAGTCGATCGTGCGCCCTTCCGCGTCGTCCATCACGCCCTTGTCGAAGATCTGGTAGAACAGCTCCAGCACCTCGGTCGGCGCCTTCTCCACCTCGTCGAGCAGGACGATGGTGTACGGCCGGCGGCGCACCGCCTCGGTGAGCAGCCCGCCCTTGCCGTAGCCCACGAAGCCCGCCGACGCGCCGCGGATGGCGGTCATCGCCATCTCGGGGCTCTTGTACTCGGACATGTTCAGCGTGATCATGTTCTGCTCGCCGCCGTAGAGCAGGTCGGCGATGGTGAGCGCGGTCTCGGTCTTGCCGACGCCGCTCGGCCCGACGAGCATGAACACGCCCTTCGGCTTGTTGGGGTCCTCGATCCCGGCGCGCGAGGTGCGGACGCGGCGGCTGATCGCCTCCAGCGCGTGCGCCTGGCCGATGATTCGGCGCCCCAGCTGCTGCTCCAGCTCCAGCACGGCGGTCATCTCGTCCTTGAGCATCCGCCCGACCGGAATGCCGGTCCACCCGGAGATGACCTCGCCGACGGTGCTGGCGTCGACGGAGACGTGGACGAGCGGCGAGTCGCCCTGCATCGCCTCGAGCTGCGCGGTGAGGTCGGCCAGCTCCTGCCGTCCCGCCTCGACGTCGGCCCCGCCCTTCCCGCCCGCGACCGAGGCCTCGATGCGCTCGCGCGTCGCCCGGATGCGCCCGACGAGCTCCTTCTCGTCGTTCCACCGCTTCGCCATCTCGTCGAGCCGGCGCTGGGTCTCGTCGCGCCGCGCGGCGATCTCGCCCAGCCGCTCGGCGTGGTCGGCGCCGAGCGCGGCCTCGCGCTCCAGGACGCGCGTCTGCACCGTCAGGTCCTCGAGCGTGCGGCGGGCGTCCTCGACCGCCGGCGGCGTGGCGTTCTGGCCGAGCGCGAGCCGCGCGCACGCGGTGTCGAGCACGCTGACCGCCTTGTCCGGGAGCTGGCGGTCCGGGACGTAGCGGTGCGACAGGCGCACGGCGGCGTCGAGCGCGCTGTTCATGATCCGCACCTTGTGGTGCTTCTCCAGCGACGGGACGATGCCGCGCAGCATCGTCAGGCACTGCTCCTCGCTCGGCTCGTCGACCTTCACCGGCTGGAAGCGGCGCTTGAGGGCGTCGTCCTTCTCGAAGTACTGCTTGTACTCGGCCCAGGTGGTGGCGGCGATGGTGCGCATCTCGCCGCGGGCGAGCGCTGGCTTGAGGAGGTTGGCGGCGTCGTTCTGCCCCGCCTGCCCGCCGGCCCCGATCATCGTGTGCGCCTCGTCGATGAAGACGATGATCGGCGTCACCGACGACTTCACCTCCTCGATCAGCCCCTTGAGCCGGTTCTCGAACTCGCCCTTCACCCCCGCGCCGGCCTGGAGCAGCGCCATGTCGAGCGTCCGGACGGTGACGTTCTTGAGCGCGTCGGGCACGTCGCCCTGGGCGATCCGCAGCGCGAAGCCCTCGACGACCGCCGTCTTCCCGACGCCGGCCTCGCCGACGAGGATGGGGTTGTTCTGCCGCCGCCGCATGAGCGACTTCACCATCTCGCGGATCTCGGCGTCGCGGCCGAGCACCGGGTCGATCTTCCCGGAGCGCGCGCGCTCGGTGAGGTCCACCGTGAACTGGTCGAGGTTCGGCGTCTTCCCCCCGGCGCCGCGCGGCACGCCGCCCTCGCTCGCCGCCGAGCCGTCGCCGCCGCCCGCGGCCGCCGGCGCCTCCTCCTCGGACGACTGGGCGACGATGGACGCGAAGTCCTTGCGCAGCGCCTCGGCGGAGATCTTCTGGAACTCCTTGCTCACGTCGCCGACGACGCGGCGCAGCTCCTCGACCGACGCCAGCGCGACCAGCGTGTGCCCGGTGCGCACGCGCGCGGCGCCGTACTCGATCGAGCCGATGGTCCACGCCTCGGTGAAGGTCTTCACGAGCGTGGGACTGAGCGCCGGCGTGCGGGCGTTCCCGGTCTTGAGCCGGTCGAGGCTGCGCGTGACCTCGCCCGCGAAGCGCGAGCGGTCGATGCCGAAGTGGCGGAGGACGAGCGCCGTGTCGCCGTCGCTCGAGTCGAGCAGCTTCATCAGGAAGTGCTCGATCTCGACGTCGTAGTGCGTCCGCGTCAGGCAGAGGCCGGCGGCGCCCTCGAGCGCGCCGCGCGTCGACGGGTTCAGCTTCCCGATCAGGGCCCTGAGGTTGACAGTCATGAGCAGCCTTCGATGAAGAGTGAGTCGGTCGTGCCCGGCGGGGCCGGTTGACAATCCACCCGCGGCGCCGGGGAATCAAGTCGTCGGGTCACAGGGCCAGGATCGTCTCGTCTGGGTCGCGCTCCATCGGCCGCGTCCGCAGCCAGCTCCCCCACCCCAGCGGGGCCGCGTCGCCCGGGCCGTCGGCGCCGAGGACGCAGCCGGAGACGTCGTCGCGCGCCATCACGAGCTGGAGCTCGAAGTCCACCTCGCCGCCGGCGAAGTGGTGCGCCAGCGCGCGCAGCCGCCCGTGCTCGCGGCCGCTCGGCAGGAACGCGTCGTACTGCTCGCGGGTGAGCGGGCCCAGGCGCAGCCGCACCCGCGACTGCTGGTCCCAGACCTCGTCGCCCACCACGGCGCCGAGCCCCAGCTGCGCCTCGGGGCCGGACTCGTCGTCGGTGAGCTCGCACTGCGAGTCGCGGTCGAGGGCGAACCACCCGCCGACGAACTGCTCGACCTCGACCGGGACGCCGAAGAAGTCGGAGAGCATCTGCTGGAGCGCGACCGCCGACCGCCGGTGGGGCGCGAGCAGGCCGGCGTAGGCGAGCAGCGCGCGCTCGTCGGCGCCCAGCCGCTCGCCGAGCGCGCGGGCGTCGAGCCCGATCAGGTCGGCGACGCGGCGCGCCAGCGCGTCGTCGCCGCCGCGCTCGTACTCGACCGTGAACTGGTACTTCTCCCAGGCGCGGTAGAAGAGCGAGACGAAGCGGTGGTTGAAGATGTCGAGGAAGTCGCGCATCGCGTCGTCGCGCGCGCGCGAGCGTTCGACGACGAAGGCCGTCATCTCCGCCGGGAGCACCCCCGACGGGCCGTTGAGGCCGAGGAAGTTGACCGTCAGCCGCGGCGGGGCGCCCTCGTCAGGCGCCGCCGTGAGCGACTGCACCTCGCTGGCCGGGAAGGCGGGGCTCGGGTTGGCGGCGAAGCGCACCACCTCGTCGCGCGGCGTGCCGAAGCCGCCGACCGGACGGCGGTCCGGCATCAGCCGCTCGAGCAGCCGCACGAGCTGGAAGAACTCGAACGGCGTCGGGTCGGCGCGGAGCCGGCGGGCGACCTCCTCCAGCTCCGGGCTCGCCGGCAGCTCCGCCGGCCGCGCCGCGCGCGTGGTGCGGCGCTGCGCCGCGGCCGCGGCGACCGCGGCGTCGGAGGTGCGCGTGGGGGGCAGCCCCGCGCCCGGGGGCCTCAGAGGAGCGTCTTCCACCCGGACCTCGGCGCCCAGTGGCGGAGCGGCTGCTTGCGCTGGCGCGTCCGCGCGGTGAGCGCGCTGAAGCTGTTCAGCGACACGTTCATCGCCAGGAAGTGGTCGAGCACGCTGCCGAAAAGGAAGACGCCGCCCCCGGCGAAATCCTCCTCGTCGAAGTCGATCTCGACCCGGCGGCCGCGCGCGAAGGCGAGTCCGTTCTCCGACGCCACGCGGGCGAAGGCCGGCGCGCTGCGCACGGCGCGGATGCCGCGGATCTGGAGCTCCCCGGCCGGCGAGCCGGCGGCGTTGTGCAGCCGCAGCACCTCCTGGAGCGCCTCCGGCCCGCCGTCCACCAGCGACATGAAGTTCAGCGTGAGCTGCGCGACCAGCCGCCAGAGCAGCGGCTGGCCGAGCGGCGGCTGGACCACGGCCGTCGGCTTGACCAGGGCGACGATGCGCCGCACCGGACCGCCGCCCTCCAGCTCGAAGTCGCCCGACTCCTCGCCGAACGAGAGCCTGGACGGCAGGTCGCCGTTGAAGCAGGTGAGGCGC
>DATFPD010000424.1:0-20345 GCA_035265005.1 Gemmatimonadaceae bacterium
GCCACACGATCGGCCACGCGGTCGAGGCGCTGAGCGGCTACGCGCTGCTGCACGGCGAGGCAATCTCGATCGGCATGGCGCTGGAGGCCGACCTGGCCGAGCGGTTAGGCGTGGCCGAGTCCGGCACCGCGGCGCGGGTTCGTCAGGCGCTGCGCGCGGCCGGACTTCCCGTCGCCCGCCCCCCCGAGATGCCGGCCGAGCGGATCGTCGAGGCGACAAAAAGTGACAAGAAGGCCCGCCGGGGCGTCACTGAGTACAGCCTGCCGAGGAGGATCGGGGCGATGGCCGGTGAGAGCTCGGGATGGAGCGTCCGCGTCGAGGACGCGAGCGTGAGGGACGTACTGTCGTGAGGCGCGCGTCGGGGCACGGGCCCGGTCGCGCGCGCCGCGGCTTCGCGCGCCTGCTGGTCGTCGCCATCGCGTCCGGGCTCGCCTTCGTGGCGGGGCTCGCCACGACCGGCGCGCGGGCGACGCACCACGCCCCGCTGCGGCTCCCCGCCCTGGTGGTCTACGCCGAGCCCACGCTCCCTCCGACGGTCGTCGTCGCGGCCCCGGCAGGCCTAACGAAGGCAGAGTCTGCCGCGCGCCGCATCCGGAAGCTGGCCGACGAGGCGCGGGGCGGGAAGCGCGTCCGCGTGTCCGTCACCCAGTACTGCCTCCAGGGCACCACGCGCACCGGCCGCCCGGTGCGCGACGGCATCCTGGCCGCCGACCCGCGCATCTTCCCGCTCGGCAGCACGGTCGAGCTCTACGTCGGCCGCCGCTCGGCCGGCCGCTTCCTGGTGGACGACACCGGCGGCGCGGTGAAGGGCGCGACCGTCGACGTCTGGGTGCCCGACTGCGCCGCCGCGATCCGCTTCGGCCGCCGCCGCGGGTCGGTGGTGCTGCGCTAGCCGGTGAGTCGGGACTCCACGCTCGGCCCTGCTCTTGCGGCAGCAGAGTTCGATCGTCGGCTCACCTGCCACCTTTCGGAACCTGCGCCCATGTCCGCGTTCGGCACCTACCTGATCGGCTTCGCGATCGTGATCATCGGGCTCGCGTTCGGCGCGCACCTGCTCAACGTACCGACCACGTGGATCGTCGTTGGCGTCCTGATCCTGATCGGTCTTGGCATCCTGACGGCCACGACGCGCACGAAGCCGAGAGACCCGCCGGGTGGGCCGAGGATGTGAGGCGAGCTGAACCATACTGGAAGTAGGAAATACGAAATGCGAAACGGGCCCCGGGGCCCGTTTCGCATTTCGTACTTTACACTTGCCCTTCGCCTAACCTTTATTCGCCACATGCGACGGTTGTCCTCATGGTGTGGACAACCGACTCATCCGGCGGTGGGGTGCAGAAATGTGCGCCAGCTCACCAAGACGGCACAGAAAGTGGCTGTTGACCCGGCCGCACTGCGCTGTTATCCTGCCCCGCCTCCTGCAGGGCTCCGCCATGCGAGGCGCCCGCCTGGTTTCGCCGGGGTCTCGCCTAACCTACTTCTTCAGGTAAGGGGCGTGTATGCAGCATGCGACCGAGAGCAGGTCCAAAGGGTTCATTCGCTCCTCCCCCTCCACTGCTTTCGATCAGTACCTGCAGGACATTCAAAAGCTTCCCCTGATCGACGACCCCGCCGAAGAGCGGCGGCTCGCCCGCCGCGCGCAGAAGGGTGACGAGAAGGCCGCCGAGCGGCTCGTGACGGCCAACCTCCGCTTCGTCATCTCGTACGTGAAGAAGTACCAGGGCCATGGACTCGACCTGAGCGAGCTCGTGGCGATCGGCAACGAAGGCCTCCTGAAAGCTGTCCGGAAGTTCGACCCGGACCAGGGGGTCAAATTTATTTCGTACGCCGTCTGGTGGGTTCGGCAGGCCGTGCTCAAGGCGCTCGCCGAGCAGACGCGCTCGGTCCGCATCCCGCTCAATCAGAACTCGCAGCTCATTCGGCTCTCGCGCGCCGAGACGATTCTCGGGCAGGTCCTCAAGCGCGACCCCACCGATCAGGAGATCGGCCGACTCCTGGAAGAGACACCCGAGGCGGTCCGCGCCGCCCGGCAGATGTCGGCCACCGAAGTCTCGCTCGACGCCCCGATCGACCGCTCCGACCGCGAGGCGTCCACCCTCGGCGAGCGCTTCGCCGGCGTCGACAGCACGGAGATCGAAGACGTAACCGACTTCAAGCTGATGCGCGAGTTCATCGACCGCGTCTTCACGCGGTACCTGACGCCGCGCGAGCGAAAGATCCTCTACCTCTACTACGGGCTGGAGGAAGGCTCCGAGGCGATGACCCTCGAGAAGATCGGCGCGCTGATGGGCGTCACCCGCGAGCGGATCCGGCAGATCCGCGAGCGCGCCTTCGAGAAGCTGCGCGAGTCGCCTGATGGCGCCGCGCTCGCGGGGTTCTGGACCACGGCGTAACGGACTGAACGGCAAGACGGAAGCAGCGAGGGGGCGCGGACTTACGGTCTGCGCCCCCTCGTTAGCTTTCGTAACGTGATCGTCGGAAACTCGTCCTCCTACGTGCGCGATTCGACTCGCTCGTTTCCGAACGCAACGCGTGCTCGCGCGGCTGGCGGCCTCATCCATTGGGTAATGCTCGCCGCGCCCGGGCTCGTGCCTGGCCGGCTGCTCGGCGCCCAGGAGTCTGCCGCCGCAAGCGGCGGCGTCGTCCAGTGGCACGACCCCGTCCCCGCGATCGGTCTGCTGGTGCTGGCGATTCTGCTCACGTGGTCGCTCCAGGGCCGGCGGACCCGCGCCGCCCAGTTGCGCGAGGTCGCCGAGTCCGAGGCCCGGCTCACCGCCGTCATCGAGTCGGCGCTCGACGCGATCGTCGTGGTCGACGAGCGGTTCCGCATCACCTTCGTGAACGCCGCCGCCGAGCAGATCTTCGCCTGCCGCGCCGCCGACGCGATGGGGCGCCCCCTCGCCGACTTCGTGCCCGAGCGCTTCCGCGAGAAGCAGGAGCGTGAGTACCAGACGTTCGCCGCCTCGGACGCGCCGTCGGCTCGGTTCGGCGGGCATCGCGCCCGATTCGGGCTCCGCGGCAACGGGGAGGAGTTTCCGTTCGACGGGTCGATGTCGCGCACGCGCATACGCGGCCAGACCTTCTACACGCTGATCATCCGGGACACCAGCGAGAGCGTACGGGCGGCGGCCGCGCTGGAGCGCTCGGTCTCCCTCCTCCGCTCCACGCTGGAGTCCACCGCCGACGGCATCCTGGTGGTCGACCGCCAGGGCCGCGTGGCGAGCTACAACGGGACCTTCCTGGAGATGTGGCGCATCCCGGCCGAGCTCGTGCAGAGCGGCGACGACAACCAGGTGCTGCCCCTCGCCGTCCAGCAGGTCGCCGACCCCGAGGGCTTCAGCCGCCGCGTCGCCGAGCTGTACGCGGACTGGGAGGCGGAGAGCCTCGACGTGATTCAGCTCCGCGACGGCCGCGTCTTCGAGCGCCTGTCGCGGCCGCAGCGGCTCGACGGCGGCGAGGTCATCGGGCGCGTCTGGAGCTTTCGCGACGTGACCGAGCGCGCCGGCGCCGAGCGAATGATCCGCCGCTCCGAGGCCAGCTTCCGCTCGTTCGTCGAGAACTCGCCGTACGGCATCTTCCGATCGACGATGGACGGCGACTTCCTGGCGGTGAACCCCGCCCTGGTCGCCATGCTCGGCTACGACTCCGAGGCCGAGCTGAAGGGCCTGAACATCCAGCGCCACGTCTACCGCGACTCGGCGGAGCGCGAGCGGGTCGTACGCCGGTTCGCGGGCCGTCCGTCCACCGACCCCATCGAGGTGGAGTGGCGGCGCAAGGACGGGACGCCGCTGACGGTGCGCCTGTGGGCGAAGTCGGTGCGCGACGCCGCCGGCGCCGTCCAGCATTACGAGGGCTTCGTCGCCGACGTGACGCCGCTGCGCGCCGCGGAGCAGGCGCTTCGCCAGGCGGAGAAGCTGGCCGCGCTCGGCCAGCTCGTGAGCGGCGTGGCGCACGAGCTGAACAACCCGCTCACGGCGATCCTGCACTTCGCCGACGACATGCTCACCGACCCGCGCCCGCCGCGCGACCTGGACGCGCTGACGATCATTCGCCAGCAGGCGACGCGCTCGCGCGCGATCGTGCGCGACCTGTCGAGCTTCGCGCGGAGCCGCCGGGCGCCGCTCGCCGTCGCGTCGCTGCGCGACGTCATCGCCGGCGCGGCGCGAGCGCTCGAGCCGCAGGTGCGCGAGCTCGGCGCGACGCTCACGCTGGAGCTGGACGCGGAGCTCGGGGCCGGCGAGGTGGACGCCGCCGGCATCGAGCAGGTGATCGCCAACCTGATCGTCAACGCGGCGCAAGCCGCCGGCGCGGGCGGCAGCGTGCGCCTCGCCGCCTCGCGCGAGGCGACCGCCTGCTGCCGCGTCGTGATCGAGGACGACGGCCCGGGCATCCCCGACGCGATCCTGCCGCGCATCTTCGAGCCGTTCTTCACCACGAAGCCGGCCGGCGTCGGCACGGGGCTCGGCCTCTCGGTGTCGCTCGGCATCGTGGAGCAGCACCACGGGACGCTGACCGCGGAGAATCGACGCGCCCCGGAGCGCGGCGCTCGCTTCACGCTGATGCTCCCGACCACCGGCGATTCGGCGAGCGCGGGCTCGCCAACGCTCGTGCGCGACGCCGCGACGCCTCCACCTCCGGCCGCGCGCCGCGGGGGCGCCCGCCGGGTGTTGATCGTCGACGACGAGGCGCCGATCCGGGAGGCGCTCAAGCGCTTCTTCGTGCGCGCCGGCTGGGAGGTGAGCGAAGCGTCCAACGGCGCCGCCGCGCTCTCGGTCATCGAGCGGAGCCCGAAGGGTGCCGGCGACTTCTCCCTCATCATCTCCGACCTGCGGATGCCGGGCGTCTCCGGCATCGCCCTGCACGACTGGATCGCCGCCTCGCGCCCCGAGCTCGTGCGCCGCTTCGTGGTCTCCACCGGCGACGTCGCGTCCCCGGAAGCGGCGGCCTTCGTGGCGCGCGTCCACTGCCCCGTCCTCGAGAAGCCCTTCGACTTCGTCGCCCTCGACGCGATCATCCGCGACGCAGCGGCTTGACGGCGAATCGCGAATCGCGAATCGCTTTTCCGATTGCCTTTCCCGTTCTACGACGCCAGTATAGACGCCGCATGGACGCGTCCGCTTCGTCGAATTGCTGGCAGTCGGGGAGCCGCTCATGAGTCCGCAGCAGGCGCAGCGGGACGTGGCGGCCGTGCTGCTGCGCGGCGTCGTCGCGGCGATCGAGGAGGTCGGGGACGTGGCGGCGGCGATCCGCGCGATCGTCCAGCAGACGTGCTACGCCACCGGCTGGGTGTACGGCGAGGCGTGGATGCCGCACGCGGACGCCGGCGTGCTGGAGCGGGGGCTGGTCTGGCACGGCACGGTGCCGGGGCTCACCGGCTTCGGGTCGGCGGGGACGCGCGAGATCATGCCGCACGGCCACGGCTTCGTGGGGCGCGCGTGGGCGTCGCGGCGGCCCGTGTGGACGCACGACCTCCCGCACGAGCCGGACCGGCGCGCCTCGATGGCCGACGAGGCCGGCCTCCAGAGCGCCGTCGCGATCCCGGTGATGCTGCCTGGCGACGCGGACGCCATCGCGGTGCTCGCGTTCTACTCCTTCACCGCGCGCGAGGACGACGAACGCCACGTGGAGGCGGTGGCGGCCGCGGCGGAGTGCGCGTGCATGGTGGCGCGCAGCCGCGAGTCGGAGCGGTCGCTGCGCGCGAGTGAGGAGCGCTTCCGCACCGCCGCCGAGGGAAGCCTCGACGCCATCGCCCTCCTCGACAGCGTGCGCGACCCCGAGGGCCGCATCGTCGACTTCTCCTACGCGTATCTCAACGGCGGCGCCGAGTGGCTGCTCGGAATGCCGCGCGCGTGGGTGATGGGCCAGCGCCTGGGGGACATCCTTCCCTCCAGCCACACCGACGGGCTGTTCGAGAAGTACGTGCGCGCGGTCGAGACGGGGCAGGCGCTGGAGGAGGAGTTTTCCACCCAGCTGCGCGGGCGCGGCGGGCCGTCGTGGATCCATCACCGCGTGGTGCCGCTCGCCGACGGCGCGGCGGTCACGGCGCGCGACCTCACCGAGCGCCGCCGCGCCGAGGAGACACTGCGCGAGAGCGAGGAGCGCTTCCGCGCGGCATTCGGCGGCGCCCCGATCGGGATGGCGCTGGTCGCGCTCGACGGCCGGTGGCTCCAGGTGAACCAGTCGCTGTGCGAGATGCTCGGCTACGGCGAGGACGAGCTGCTGGCTACGACCTTTCAGGCGATCACGCACCCGGACGACCTCAACGCCGACCTCGCCGAGCTGCGCCGGATGCTCGCGGGGGAGATCCGGTCGTACCAGATGGAGAAGCGCTACCTGCACAAGCGCGGCTACCCGGTGCGGGCCCGGCTCAGCGTCTCGCTCGTGCGCGGGGCGCAGCGCCAGCCGCGCTACTTCGTCTCGCAGATCGAGGACATCGGCGCGCGGCAGAGCGCCGAGTCCGAGGGGCGGCTGCGACTGGTGGAGGCGAGCCGCGGCGCGTTCTTCTACAGCTACGACCGCAACCGCCGGCTGCTGCACCTCTCGCCGTCGGCACAGGCGCTGACCGGGTACTCATCCGACGAGCTGGTCGGACGGTCGCTCGACGAGCTCCTCACCGACGCGGGCGCCGGCGGCGCGGCGGACGAGTCCCGGCGCGCGGTGGTCCGCCGGCGCGACGGCCGGCTGCTGCCCGTGGAGATCGTCGAGACGACGGTTCGCGCCGGCGGCGGCACGACGTACACGCAGGGCTTCGCGCACGAGGCCGCGCCGAGCGGAGACACGCCGCCGGCGTAGCGCACGCGATGGTAGTGGGTCAGTTTGAGGCGACGGCGACGGCAACGGCAACAGCTTTGACAGGATGCACAGGAGGGTGAACAGGAGGGTGAACAGGATGCGGGCCCCGGGTGGCCAGAGGGTCCCGAGCGGCCGTCATCCTGTTCACCCTCCTGCTTATCCTGTCGCCGTTCATCCTGTCACAAGGCCGTCGCCGTTGCCGCCACTTCAAAGTGACCCACTACCCACGCGATAGGGGCGCCCCGGCGGCCTGTGAAATGCGACGACGACACACGCGGTGCAGGCCACGGGCGACGCCGACGTCGGCGGCCGGCGGACACCGCGGTTCGGGCGTGACGATCCGCTGCGAGGCTGACGATGACCCGGGACCAGTCGGGAGCGGGTGGCGCGGTGCCGCGCGTGCTGTTGATCGACGACGAGGACACGATCCGCTTCGCGCTGCGGCGGTTCTTCTCGAAGCTGGGGTGGGAGGTCGACGACGCGACCGACGGCGGCGCGGCCCTCCGCAAGATTCTCGACGCGCCCCGGGCGTACTACGACCTCATCATCTCGGACCTGCGCATGCCGGGCCTCTCCGGCGTGGACTTCCACGACCAGCTCGCGTCGGCGCGTCCGGAGCTCCTGCCGCACGTCGTCTTCTCCACCGGCGACCTCTCATCGTCCGACGTCGCCGACTTCGTCCAGCGCACGAACTGCCTGGTGCTCCAGAAGCCCTTCGAGCTCTCCGCGCTGCGCGAGACGGTGCAGCGGATCGCGAGCGGGGACAGCCCAGGCCCCTGATTCATCAAGGGCTTGATGAATCAGGGGCCCACCGAAGCCCAGCATGCCCTGGGCCGGGCGCCGAGCGCCGAGTCCACCCACCCGTCTTCGACGGGTACCCGGCCGAGTCCCGAGACCCGAGCCCCGATGGCCGTTCGCGGCGCCCGGGCTTAAGTTCCACGCGTGAGCGCACGCCTGCCCCTGTTCCCGCTCCCGCTGGTGCTCTTTCCCGGCGCGCCGCTGCCGCTGCACATCTTCGAGCCGCGCTATCGGCAGATGCTGTCTGACAGCCTTGTCGGGGACCGGCGCTTCGGCATCCTGTACCGGCCGGACGGCGTGGCCGAGCTGGAGATCCCGTCCGGGCACGTCGGCTGCGTGGCGCGCGTGCACACCGCCGAGGAGCTGCCGGACGGGCGCTCGAACATCGTCGTCTACGGGGTGGAGCGGTTCGCGCTGCGCCAGTTCGTCAGCGCGCCGGCGCCCTACCACCTGGGCGACGTCGAGCCGTACGAGGACCTGCCGGAGCCCGGTGGCACGCTCGCGGACGTGGGGGCGCGCGTCCGCTCGCTCTTCGCGCGCGTCGGCAGGGCGGCGCGCTCGCTCTCCGACGACTTCGACCCGCTCCCCACACTGCCTGACGACGACGCCATGCTCTCGTTCGCCATCGCGTCGCTGATCGACCTGGACGCGCCCAAGCGGCAGGAGCTGCTGGAGTCCCGCTCCCCGCTCGACCGGCTGCGGCGGATCGACGAGCTGCTCGCGCGCGCGGTGGAGCCGATCGAGCAGCGCGCGACGGTGCACTCGCGCGCGAAGTCCAACGGGCGCGGGCCGCACGTGGCATGAGCGCGACGTGAGCCCCGCGTGAGCACCCCATGAGCGACGCACCGAGCCGCGCCGGCGGCGCGACCGACGTCACCGTCCCGCGGGGCGGGGGCGGCACCGACCACGGCGTCGAGCCGCGGCGCTCCGGCGGCCAGGGGCTCCCGGTCGCGCAGGACGCCAAGCGGCGCGACGCGCTGATCCGGCGCCTCTCCGCCATCCTCGGCGACCGCGCCGTACTCCAGCGGCCGAGCGAGCTGCTGGTCTACACGTCGGACGGGCTGCCGGGCTACCGCAAGCAGCCCGCGCTGGCCGTCTTCCCGCGCACGCGCGACGAGCTGGTGGCGGTGGTGCGCGCGCTCGCCGAGTCGGGCACGCCGTTCGTGCCGCGCGGCGCCGGCACCGGGCTCTCGGGCGGTGCGCTCGCCGACGGTGCCGTGCTCGTGGGGCTCAACCGGCTCAACCGCATTCTGGAGATGGACCCGGAGAACCAGCTCGCGCGCGTGGAGCCCGGCGTCGTGAACGTGACGCTGACGCGCGAGGCGAGCCGGCACGGCCTGCACTACGCGCCCGACCCGTCGAGCCAGGCGGCGTGCACGATCGGCGGCAACGTCGCCGAGAACGCCGGCGGGCCGCACTGCCTGAAGTACGGCGTCACGCTGAACCACGTGATCGCGGCGACGGTGGTGCTCCCCGACGGCGAGGTCGTCACCCTCGGCAGCGCGCGCGGCGAGCCGGAGGGCTACGACCTGCTCGGCGCCTTCGTGGGGAGCGAGGGGTGCTTCGGGATCGCGCTCGAGGTCACGGTGCGCCTGTCGCGGAACCCGCCGGCGGTGCGCACGCTGCTCGCGGACTTCACGTCCATCGAGGCCGCGGCGCGGGCGACGAGCGCGATCATCGCGGCCGGGATCGTGCCGGCGGCGCTCGAGATGATGGACGGCCCGACGATCCGCGCGGTGGAGGCGTCGATCTACGCCGCGGGCTACCCGGTGGACGCGGCCGCGGTGCTGCTCTGCGAGGTGGACGGCCCGGCGGCCGGGCTCGACGCCGACGTCGCCACGGTCGTGCGGCGCTGCGAGGAGGCCGGCGCCCGCTCGGTGCGCGTGGCGCGCGACGACGCCGAGCGCGCGCGGCTGTGGCAGGGTCGCAAGAAGGCGTTCGGCGCGATGGGGCGGATCTCGCCGCACCTGGTGGTGCAGGACGCCGTGGTCCCGCGCACGCGGCTCCCGGAGATCCTGGAGCGGATCGGCGAGATCGGCGAGCGCCACGGCGTGCGCGTGTGCAACGTCTTCCACGCCGGCGACGGCAACCTGCACCCCAACATCCCGTACGACGCCAACGACGCCGACGAGACCGAGCGCGTGCACCACGCGATGCGCGAGATCATGCAGGCGTGCGTCGACGCGGGCGGCACCATCACCGGCGAGCACGGCGTGGGGCTCGACAAGCTGGACTACATGGGGCTGATCTTCTCCGACGCCTCCCTGGACGCCATGTGCCGCCTGCGCGACGTCTTCGACCCCGACCGCCGCGCGAACCCGGGGAAGGTGGTGCCGATGCGGTCGTGCCGCGAGTGGGCGGGCGCCGCCAGCGTTAGGCGCGGGACGGGCGGGGCGTGACCGCCGCGCCGCTCTCCGCCGAGGCGGCGGCGGTGCAGGACCGCGTCCGCTCCGCCGCCGCCTCGCGGACCCCGCTCCGCCTCGCCGGCCGCGGCGCCTGGCTCGACGCCGGACGCCCCGTGCGCGCCGCCGAGCGACTCTCGCTCGCCGAAACGGCGGGGATCGTGGACTACGTGCCCGGCGACCTCACGATGACGGTGCGCGCCGGGACGACGCTCGGCGAGATCGCGGCGGCGGCCGGCGCCGAAGGGCAGTGGCTGGCGCTGGACCCGCCGGGCCGCGACGACGGGACGATCGGCGCCACGGCGGCGACCGCGTCGGCGGGCCCGCTCGCCCACGGCTTCGGGCTGCCGCGCGACAACGTGCTCGGGCTCGAGTTCGTGGACGGCACGGGCGCCGTGGTGCGCGGAGGCGGCCGTGTGGTGAAGAACGTCGCCGGCTTCGACCTGACGAGACTCCTCGTGGGATCGTGGGGGACGCTGGGGGCGATCACCGAGGTCACCGTGCGCCTCCGCGCGCTCCCCGCGCGCGAGCTGACGCTCGCCCTCGCGCTGCCGGACCCGTCGGAGCGCGGCGGCGCCCCGCTGCGTGATACGCTGGCCGCGCTCCGCGCGGCGCCGCTCGCCGCGTGGGCGCTCGAGGCGGTGAACCCCGAGCTGGCGGCGTCGCTCGGCCTCGGCGACGCGCCGGTCGCGCTGGCGCGGGTCGGCGGCAACGAGGAGCTGGTGCGCGCGCAGCACGACGCGCTGCGCGCGATCGGCGGCGACGTGCGCGAGGTGGACTCGTCGGTGTGGGCGCGGCTCCGCGCGTGCGAGCCCGAGCGCGCGATCGTGCTGCGCTACTCGTGGCCGCCGGCGCAGCTGGCCGAGAACTGCGCGCGCCTGTTCGCGCACCGGCCGCGCGAGGCGAGCGACGCGCCGCCCGCGCCGCTCATGCACGCCTCGCTCGGCCGCGGCGTGCTGCGCTGCATCGTCCCCCTGCCCGACAGCCCCGCCGACGCGCGTCGGCGTCTCCTGCTGCCGCGTCTCATCCCCGACGCGAGCGGCACGCGCATCTTCGAGCGTCTGCCCGGCCCGCTCTGGACGGAGCTCGGCATCCCGCCGGCCGCCGGCGATCGGCTGTCGCGCGGGATCAAGGCGAAGTTCGATCCGGCGGGAGTGCTCAATCCCGGGATACTCGGAGAGTGAATCGGGGGGCGCAGCCGGCTATTCTTCGCCATGGCCAGCAAGTCCGTCCCCCTCCCCTGCGCGCTGCCGAACACGCCGCTCGCCGACGCCGTGCCCGGGATCAACACCTGCGTGCATTGCGGCTTCTGCCTCCAGGCGTGCCCAACCTACATCACCCTCCAGGACGAGAACGACAGCCCGCGGGGGCGCATCTTCCTCATGCGGTCGCTGGTGGAGGGGACGCTGAGCGTGGACGACCCCACCGCGCACTCGCACATCGACCGCTGCCTCGGGTGCCGGGCGTGCGAGACCGCGTGTCCGTCCGGGGTGCCGTACGGGCAGCTGCTCGAGGCCACGCGCGCCACGCTCACGCGCGTGCGCCCCATCCCGCCGGTCGCGCGGACGGTGCTCGCCGTCTTCGCGCGCCCGCGGCTGCTCTCGATCGCGCTCGGGCTCGGGCGCCTGGCGCGCGCGACGCGGCTGCCTCGCCTCCTCGGCCGCCTGCTCGGCGGCCGGCTCGGGTTCTCGATGGCGATGCTGGCGGCGACGGAGCCGGCGGTCGAGCGAGGCGCCCCGTACGACCCGGACGCGCTCTCGTCAGGCGCGCCGGGGGCCCGCGGGCGCGCGGCGCTGCTCCTGGGGTGCGTGATGGAGGGGCTGTTCGCCGAGACGAACCGCGCCACCGAGCGCACGCTCCGCGCGAACGGCTACGCGATGGCGGACGCGCCCGGGCAGCGCTGCTGCGGCGCGCTGCACGCGCACGCGGGCGACGCCGACGCGGCGCGCCGCCTGGCCAAGGTCAACATCGCCGCGTTCGAGCGGTCCGGCGCCGACCTGATCGCCGTCAATGCGGCGGGGTGCGGGGCGATGATGAAGGAGTACGCGCACCTGCTGGCCGGCGAGCCGGAGTGGCACACGCGGGCCGCCGCGGTCGCCGAGCGGGTGCGCGACGTGAGCGAGCTGCTCGCCGCGGCCGGTCCGCGGCCGGCGTCGGCGCCGCTCGGGACGCGTGTAACGTACGACGCGCCGTGCCACCTGCTGCACGCGCAGCGCGTGGTCGCGCCCCCGCTCAAGGTCCTCGGCGCCGCCGGCGTGGAGCTGGTGCCGCTCACCGACTCCGACGTCTGCTGCGGGAGCGCCGGGATCTACAACCTCGTCGAGCCGCAGGTCTCGAGCGCGGTGCTGGCGCCGAAGCTCGCCCACATCGAAGCCACCGGCGCACTACTCGTCGCCACCGGAAACCCGGGCTGCCTGATGCAGATCGGCGCGGGGCTGCGGCGTGCCGGCTCGCGCGCGCGGGTGGTGCACCCGGTGGAGCTGCTGGACGCGGCGTACGGCAGGGAGCAGCAGGCCGGGAACAAGACGCCGGGCTGAACGTTCGCCCTGCCGGGAGTGTGATGCAGCGCACGCCGCTGAGGCGGGTTGGAAACGATTGTTTACGATGAGAGGCCGACTTCGTAACATCGATGGCCGGGGCCGTTTCCCGCTTCCGGCTCCCGGTTCCCCGTGCCGCTCCCTGTCTTTCCCCCGCGTCACACTTACTTTACAGCCATGTTCGACACGGTGCTCTTCGAGTTCGAAGGGGTCATCGCTGACACTCGTAACGCCCGCTGCGGGTCGCTCCAGCAGAGCCTTGCCGAGGAGGGCCTCGGGCTGACCGACGAGGAGTTCAGCGAGTCGTGCACCGGCTTTCCGGTGCGCGACTGCGTGATCGCGGCGCTCGCCATGCGCCGCGCCAAGCGCGATGAGACCGACGTCGACCTCATCACGCTCCGCACCGAGCGCTTCTTCTACGAGCAGCTCGGCCGAGGGATCTCGCTCTGCCCGGGCGCGCGCGAGTTCATCGCCGGCCTGGGTGGCCGGGCCCGCCTCGGCATCGTCACCCGGGCGCGCCGGCGCGAGGTGGAGTACATCCTCGAGCTCTCCGGCCTCGACTCGGCGTTCGAGTGCATCGTCACCGCGGACGAGGTGCTCTCCCCCAAGCCGTCGCCGGAGCCATACGAGAAGGCGATGGAGCGCCTGTCCCGGCGGCGCATCTCGCGCCCCGGCGCCACCCTCGCCCTCGAGGACGCGCCGACCGGGATACTCGCCGCGAAGAGCATGAAGGTGCGCTGCGTGGCCGTCGGGCAGATGCCGGTCTACCACGCCGTGAACGCCGACGCCTACGTCCCGTCGCTGGAGCGACAGACGCTCGACTCGCTGTCCGAGCTGGTGCGGCTCGGCGAGGCCCGCACGCGATAGAGAGCCCTGAGAGACGCATGAGGCACCAGTGAGCGCACCGCTCGCGCCGACGCAGGGCGAGCCCCGCCCCCTCGGGGGCGACCGCGGGGACTTGCGGATGGGAGAGACGGCCGGCCGGCCCGTCGTCCTCGACTACGGCGACCCGGCCGCCGAGTACGCCGCCCTTCGGTCGGGCGCGATGCTCGTGGACCGGAGCTACCGCGCTCGCTACCGCGTCACCGGGCCCAAGGCCGCCGAGACCATCACCGGCCTTGTCACCAACGACGTGCTCGGGCTCGCCCCGGGACACGGCCTCTACGCGGCGGCGCTCACGGCGAAGGGGCGCATCGTCGCCGACATGCGGATCTACGCACTCCCCGAAGACATGCTGCCCGGCGGGCTGCTGCTGGACGTGCCGCCGCGCGCCTCGGCCGGGTGGGCGGAGCTGGTGCGAAAGTACGTGAACCCGCGCCTCGCGACCTGTCGCGACGAGTCGGCGGCGATGCGCGCGGTCGGCGTCTTCGGCACGCAGGCCCGGCGCATCGTCGCCGAGCTGACGGGGCTCAACGCCACCGCCCTCGGCGTGTCCCCGCCGTACGTGCTGGCGACCGCACACGTGGGCGGCGCGGCGGTCATCGTCGCGCGCGTGCCGGACCTGGGCGTCGAAGGCTACGAGATGTACGCGCCGGCCGAATCGGCCAGCACTCTCTGGGACGGACTCCGCGCCGCGGGCGCGACGCCGGCCGGACTGGCTGCCTGGGAGGTCGCGCGCATCGAGGCGGGGCGCCCCGAGTGGGGGCTCGACGTCGACGACGGCACGATCCCGCAGGAAGCCAACCTGGACGAGCTGCACGCCATCTCCTACACCAAGGGCTGCTACACCGGGCAGGAGGTCGTGGCGCGGGTGCACTTCCGCGGGCACGTCAACCGGCACCTGCGCGGGCTGCACTTCCACGCGGCCGGGCCCGGCGACACGCTCCCACCGGGGCGCGCGCCGCTCTTCGACGCGGCGGGTAAGGCGGTCGGCGACGTGCGAAGCACCGTCCGCTCGCCGCGGCTCGGCGCGATCGGCATCGCCATGGTGCGCCGCGAGTCGCGGCCGGACGACGTCCTGACCGCGCGCTGGGAGGGCGGCGAAGTGCCGGCGACGGTGCGGGGGCTGCCGTTCGAGGGGTAGGCCCGATGATCTCGACGCTCGAGCGCACCGCGCTCAAGGAGTGGGCGGTGCTCGCCAAGGCGATGGGGCGCGGCGACATCATCGCGATGGTGCGGAAGGGCGGCATCCGCGAGCAGCGGGCCGGGTTCAGCGTCCGACACGACCGCTTCCTGCTCTACCCCACCTACTTTCACGAGAAGGCCACCGAGCTCGCGCCGCGCTTCGTCGAGCGGCTGGGAGACGCCGGCGCCGCGCGGCCGCCCGAGGGTGTGGTTCGGCTGTCGCTGCTGTGCGACGTCGAGGCGGTGTGGGAGGTGCGCGAGCTCGACGCGCTGCGCGCCATCGAGAGGGAGCACGGCCTGGCGTGGGGCGCGGTCGAGAGTCGGTTCCGCTACCGCGACCGGCCGGGGGTGCAGGTCGTGGCCGTGCGCGCATCCCGCCTGACGAGTCCCGCCGAGGTCCCGGAGGCGCGGCGCTACGCGGGCTGCGTGTCCTGGGTGGAGCTCGACGCGGACGTCGACGTCGGCGATGCGGCGCCGGTGCTCGCGCCCGACGCGCTCGAGCGCCGGCTGGCGGCGCTGGCGGCGGCGCTGGGCGATCCGTCGCCGCGCACCTGAGGCGAACGGGTCGAAACGACAAGAGGGCGCGGCTGCCGTGAGGCAGCCGCGCCCTTCAGTCGCTCGGAAGACCAGGCCCCGGATTACGGGGTCTTCTTCGGCGCCGCCATCTTGGCGCTGTCGGCCTTCCTCGCCGAGTCGGACGCCATGCCGGCGCTGTCGTGCTTCATCCCCGCCATGGCGCCGGTGTCGGTGGCGGTGCTGGTCCCGGCCGGAGCCGGCGCCAGCCCGGCGGCGGCGGTATCGGCGGCGGGCTCATCCTTCTTCGTGGTGCACGCGACGGTGGCAAGCACTGCAGCTACGAGGGCCAGGCGCTTCATTCAAGTCTCCTGAAAAGGGGGCGGGTTTAGATGCTCGTAAATCGTTGTCTGCGTATGCGCTAGTCGAAGCGCGCAAAATGTACCCCGGTCACGGGGGGTGTCAAGGTAGAGCGCATGCCGTCCATCTTCTCTCACGCCGTCGCGGCGGCCGCCATCGGGGCCGCGCTGGGGCCGGCTCGCGTTCCGGCGCGCTGCCTGGTCGGAGGCGCCCTGCTGGCGGCACTCCCGGACGCCGACGTCGCCGGCTTTGCGCTCGGCGTGCGCTATCAGGACATGCTCGGGCACCGTGGGCTCTCGCACTCGCTGGCCTTCGCCGCGGCCGCCGCGCTCGTCGCCACCGCACTGGTTCGCGGCGCCGACCATCCGCGAGGTTCGCGCCGCTGGCTCCTCGCCTACTTCTTTCTCGCCACGGCGTCGCACGGCGTGCTCGACGGCTTCACGAACGGCGGTCTGGGCGTCGCGTTCTGGGCGCCGTTCGACGGCCGACGCTACTTCTTCCCCTTCCGCCCCATCCAGGTCTCGCCGATCGGCGTCGGCGCCTTCTTCACCCGCCGCGGCGCACGCGTGATTGCAAGCGAGCTGGTGTGGATCTGGGCTCCGTCGATGGTCGTGATGCTCGTGGCGTGGTGGCGATGGCGCAGGGCGCTCACCCCACGAGTCGCTCCACCGTCGTCCGCATGAGCGTGAGCATCGCTTCCGGGAAGGCGAGCAGGAAGCGGTGGAAGCGCTGGTAGTCGAGCGACAGCGCCCGGGTCGGCGCGAGCGCCACCACGGTCGCGGTGCGCACGCCGTCGTGGAACAGCCCGTACTCGCCGACGACGCCGCCGCGCCCGAGCCGCGCGACCGGGTGACCGTCGTCAGGCGAGCGCACCTCCACCTCGCCGGACGCAATCGTGTACACGCGCGAGGCGCGCTCGCCGGCGCGCATCAGCACGTCCCCCACGGCGAACTCCTCGACCTCGAACATCGTCGCGAGCACGCCGAGCTCCGACGGCGGCACCGAGGCGAACAGCTCGCTCGCGCGCAGCACCGCCAGCCGCGCGTCTAGCTCCGGGCGGTCCATCGACGTGGCGCGCGCGTTGAAGAAGCGCGCCGCGCGAATGAGCATGTCCCGCCACCGCCGGTTCTCGGCGAAGTGCCGCGGCGGCAGGACGGTGGGGTCGTCGGCGAGGCGCGCGGCCTCGCGCAGCCCGGACGTGTACGCGCCGTGCGCGCACCCCCAGTGCTGCCGGCTGGTCGCGTCACCGGCGAAGAACAGCCGCTCCCCGACCGGCTCCCCCAGCGTCTCGACGTCGGCCGGAGTGGCGCCGTGCGCCATGAACGGGTAGGCGCCGAGCGCGAAGGGGTCGGTGCTCCATCCCGTGCGCAACACGGCTGCCGGCGCGCGCGACGCCGCCGCGGGGCCGAACAGGTCGCGCAGCACGTCCGCGACCCACTGGCGCACGCGCCCTTCCGGCCGGGACTCCAGCTCTCGGCCGTCACTCCCGCCGGCGATCAGCGCCAGCGCCGGCACGCCGTGCGACTTCCACAGGTTGATCACGCACGTCGGCGTGCCACGCACCGTCGGCCGGCAGCAGTAGCCGAAGACGTACTGGTCGCGCGGCCAGAACGGCGCGTCGTAGCGGACGACGACCTTCGCCAGCGTGCCTATCCCCAGCCGCCCGGCCGCCGCCGCCTTGCGCTCCGGGAGCGGCGGGTCGAAGCGCACCGCGCCGCCGCGCAGCACGCCGAGCGGGAGTGTGACGATCGCGGCGTCCGCCTCGAAGACGCCCCCGTCCGCGGTGTGCACGCGCACGGGCGCCGCGCTGCGGGCGCGCGCGCCGGCTGCGTCGTACTCGATCGCGCGCACGACGTGGCGCAGCCGCACGTCGAGCCCCACCGCGAGCCGCCGGGCCAGGGTGTCGAAGCCGTCGAGCAGCACGCTGTCGCCGTAGCCGTACACCTCGTAGCCGTCGTCCCATCCCAGGAGCGAGAGCGCGCCCTCGTCGGCGGCGCAGTCGTCGCGCGCCAGCAGCGCCAGGTGCCAGTCGATCGCCTGCCGCTCGAACGGGGTCAGCACGACGGCCCGCATCACACTGGCCACGCCGTCGAGGAGCGAGACGTCGGACGCGCCCTCGGCGGCGAGCCGGCGTCGAAGCGCGTCGAGCTCGTCGCGCACGTGGTCCGCGGCGAGAATGGAGTGCGCCTTTTCCGCCTCGGTGAAGCGGCGCCCGCCGGGCCCGTGGAGCGCGATCTGCTCCCAACCGCCGGAGTACGTGCTGTCGCCGCCCACGAACAGCGTCGACACGCCGAGCCGCCGCGCCAGCACGGTGAGCGGGTTCCCCTCGGTGCCGTGGATCCAGTGCGCCCCGAGGTCCACCGCATCCACGGTGTGGCACCGCCCGCCGACGCGGTCGCGCGCCTCGAGCACGACCACGTCGCGCCCGCGGTCCGCGAGCGCGCGGGCGGCGGCGAGGCCGGCGAGCCCCGCACCAACTACGATCACGCGCTGGTAGTCGGGCGAGACGCGCGGCAGCGCTCGCGAGAGCCGTCCGCGCGAGTAGCGGCGCTCGCTCAGCGGCCCCGACATCCGCTCCTCCGGCTCCCCGCCTCCCGTCGCGGTCACCGGCGGAATCGCGTCCTGATCTCGTGGCTGAGGACCACCGGCGCGTAGAACGCCAGGTCCGCGATCAGCTTCCCGACCGCCGCGCCGGCGTAGGCGATGGCCACCTGATTCGCCCCCAGCGCGTGTGCGCCCAGCGCCGAGCCGACGGCGCCCGCGGTCCCGAGGACTTCGGCCGGTCCGTAGCGGGCGATCCACGCGCACATCCGCCCGGCCGGCATCCACGACATCCCGCGGTTAGTGATTCTGATGCTCGACGGGCTGCGCCGCGGCGGCGCTGTCCGTGACCGCGACCGGCAGGTCGGAGAGATGCTCCTGCATGATCACCCACCGCCCGCCGCGCTTCACGAACAGCGCCGTCCACGCGCCGCCGACGACGTGGGCCGCCCCCGCCGGCGTGCGGTGCGGGATGGTGTAGGTGCCCGTGAAGACCGCCGCGTCGCGCGTGATCGCGTCCACGTACGTCTTCCCCCACACCCAGCGCGGCTCGCGCATGTTCTGCCCGACGCGATCCCAGAAGCTCACGATGTCGGCCCGCAGCGAGTCGCGGTTGGTCGTCACTCGGCCGTTGACGGCCGACAGGATGCGGCCGCTGTCCGGGTACAGGCTCATCAGGCGGGCGACGTTGTCCCCCCCGCCGAAGTCGTACGCCCGCTCGATCGTGCGCTTGATGGTGTCCTCGATCGCGAGCTGCTCGACCGCCGACGGCCGGCCCGGCTCGCCGGCCTCCCCGGTTCGACACGCGGCCACCAGACCGGACGAGACGGAGATGACCAGCAGGAGCAGGACGTCGGGACGGCGGATGCGCATTCGGCTCGAGTCGGAAGTAGGCCTACGCTACGGCGCCGCCCGGGGGCGAGCAAGGTGCGGAGCGTCCCCGTGGAGTGACAGAGGGCGTCCTCCGCTCGGGACGCGATGGGATGTTCGGGGCAGTTGTGCCTTGCAATCGCGGCACAACGACTGGCGCATGCGCTGCAATTGCAGCGGGTGGACCATCGGGATGACCGGTGCGTCCCAGTGCGCCTTCGTACTGCCCTGGAGGAATTACCGTGCGCAAGTCCGCAATCACCGCCGCCGTCGCAGTCGCTGTCCTCGCGACCACGCTGGGCATCTATCACGTGTCCGCGCGCACGGCCAGCGCCCGCCCCGCCGCCACGCTGACGCCCGAGCTGTCGAAGGACCTCGACCTCGCGTCGGCGGCCGGCGTCGAGTACGCGCCCGCGCTCCAGACTGTCTCCGCGGTGGAGCGCTCGCCGAGCGGCAAGTCGACGGCGACCGCGGCCCCGCGCCGCCCGAAGCCCAAGGCCGACCCGGCGCCCAGGAAGGTGGAAGTGGGCGATGAGACCGGTGTCGCGGTGGCGCCGGACCCGGAGGAGACGCAGGACGTCCCGGTCGCGAACGGCACCGCGGAGCCGGAGCCCGAGCCGACCGAGGAGCCGGCGCCGGTAATCACCCAGCGGCCCGTGCCGATCCCGGTCGGCTATCCTGGCCGCGACGGGAACGGCGGCGGCGGCTACGGCGGGATGGGTCGAGGCGGCATGGGCGGCGGGATCGGGGGCGTGCTGATCGGCGTGGTGATTCGCGGCGGCGCCGTGGGCGACGACCACTGTGATCCGCATCCGCGCCGGAACCGCGGCCGGGTCGCGACCGTCCCGCGCATCCCGACGCAGTATCCCGAAGGCACTCGCGGTCGGGGGACGTTTCTGAGATAAAGCCGAGACGGGAGACGCGATTCGCGACGGGCCCCGGGATGCCAGTAGAGGCATCCCGGGGCCCGTCGCGAATCGCGAATCACGAATCGCGTCTCTACTCGCGTCTCTACTCGCTTCTCAGCGCCACCATCGGGTCGACGCGGCTCGCGCGCCGGGCAGGGACGAGGCAGGCGATGAATCCGGAGAGGGCGAGGACGATCACCACGCCGCCGAAGACGATCGGGTCGTTGGGCTGCACGTCGAACAGGAGGATCTTCAGGAGTCGGGAGACGAGGAAGGCGAGCACCAGGCCGACCGACATTCCGACGCCGATCTGGAAGAAGCCCTGGCCGAAGACGAGCCGGACGACGTCGCCGCTCTGCGCGCCGAGCGCCATGCGGACGCCGACCTCGCGCACGCGGCGGCTCACCGAGAAGGCCATCACCGCGTAGAGGCCGATCGCCGCCAGCAGCAGCGCGGCGAAGCCGAACACCATGAAGAGCGTGCCGAAGACGCGGTAGAACCAGGTGCGCTGGGCGATCGCCTCGCGCAGCGTCTGCACGAAGTAGATCGGCAGGTCGGGG
>DATFPD010000425.1:0-5809 GCA_035265005.1 Gemmatimonadaceae bacterium
GGGCCGGGGCGTCGCCGTTAGGCTCGCCGTCCGGCGGCGACGGCGGGGTGGGAAGGCGGCGCACCGCGCCGCTCCGGATCTCCTCGGCGGCGGCGGCGGCGAGAATGGCGAGCCCGCGCAGCCCCTCGGCGCGCTCGGACGGGGCGAGGCGCGCGAGCACCGCGCGGACGAGGGCGGGGTCGAGCACCGACTGCAGGCTCTTGATCCGCACCCCCGCCTCGGTGACGCGCAGGGTGAGGCGGCGCCGGTCGCGCGGGTCGCGGCTGCGGCGCACGTAGCCCTGCCTGACGAGGCGGTCCACGGCCACCGACATTGTCCCGGCGGTCACCCCCAGGTGCTCGGCCAGCGTCGTGAGCGTCGTCGGCGACACGGCGTCCAGGTGGTCGAGGATGCCCGCCTGGTGCGCGCTGAGCACGACCCGCGTGGCCGGGTCGCGCACGTGCCGGCGGTGGCACGCGAAGTAGATCGTCGGGTAGTGCCGCAGCACGGCGGCGACGTCCGGGTCGGCGGCGGGGTCGGGCACGGGGCGTGAGTGGCGGGTGGGGGCGCGGCTGCACAATGTATGAAATTATTTTGCCCTGTCAAACTAATTCTCCGCCCCCGCCCTGGCCCCCGCCGCGCCCGGGACCGCATCCTTCGCCATGCGCCACGCCCTGCTCGCTCTGCCACTCGCGGCCCTCGCCGCCTGCGTCGCCTGCGTCGCCTGCGTCGCGCGCGACGCCGACAGCGCAGCGGCGACCCGGCAGCCGAGCCAGCCATCGCAGCCCCGGCCGCCGCGCGTCGTCATCACCGAGGTCATGGCCGACCCGCGGGCGGTCCCGGACGAGCGCGGGGAGTGGGTCGAGCTCTACAACGCCGGCGACGCCGCGGTGAACCTGCGCGGCTGGACGCTCGCCTCGGGGAACGACTCGCCGCACGCGATCGCGCAGAATGTCACGATCGCCGCGCGCGGCTACGTGGTGCTCGCGCGCGACGGCGCGCGGTCGCGCAACGGCGGCGTGGCGGCGGCGTACGCCTACGGCTCCGGGATCGCGCTCGGGAACGGGGCCGACTGGGTGGCGCTCCGGAGCCCCGACGGGCGCGCGGCCGACTCGGTGTCGTGGACGTCGATGCCGGGCGGCGCGGCGCGCGGTCTGCGCGACAGCGGGGCCCGGCGGCACGCGGACGTGGATGGCGCCGACTGGGCGGCGCAGACGTCGACCTACGGCGCGGGCGACCGCGGCACTCCCGGCGCCGCCAACGACGGCGCGACGGTCGAAGCAGCAGCGGCAGCGGTCGCGCCAGCCCCGGCGCCCTCGCCCGTCCTGCCGGCGCCTGCCGCCGACACCACGCCCCCCGGGCGCGCCGCCGAGCTGGTAGTGCGGGTGCTCGACGTGGGGCAGGGCGACGCGACGCTGATCACGAACGGCGGCAGCACGGTGCTGATCGACGGCGGGCCCGACCCGGCGCGCTTCGGCCGGCTGCTCGACTCGCTCGGGCTCAACGGGACGACGATCGACGTCGTCATCCTGTCGCACGAGCACTACGACCACCACGCCGGGCTGCGCGAGCTGTTCGCGGCGCGGCGCCGGATCGCGGTCCGCTACTTCTTCGAGAACAAGGACGCGTACGCGAACGCCGCGCTGGCGCGCCTCCGCGACTCGATCAACGCTCGCGTGCTGCGCGGGGCGCTCGTCTACCGCGACACCGACGACCCGTGCGCCAACGGCGCCCCCGTCTGCACGATCACCCTGCGCGGCGGCGCGAAGCTGCACGTGATGCGCCCGATGCCACGCAGCTCCGACCCCAACAACCGCTCGGCGCCGGTCAAGCTCGTCGGGCCGGACTCGGCGTCGTTCACGATGTGGCTCGCCGGCGACGCCGAGCACGAGGCGCTGGCGTGGTTCGACACCGGCGCCGACTACGACGCGCGCCCCGGGATGCGCGCGACCGTGCTCAAGGCCGACCACCACGGGAGCTGCAACGGCGTCGACGCGCGCTACCTGGCGCTGGTGCGCCCGGAGTGGGTGGTGGTGTCGGTCGCCAGCCCTAACGACTACGGCCACATGCACGAGCAGGCGAAGGCCGTCTACCGCGCCGCCGGCCGCCCGTGGTACCGCACCGACCAGAACGGCACCATCACCATCCGCTCCCCCGGCACCCCGCGCGGCGGCTACACCATCACCCCGCAGCGCGGCACGCGCGACATGGACGGCGCGTCCGATCGGGCGTCCACCCAGCCGGGGTGCCGCTGAAAGGAAACCAACCACAGAGGCAGCCATTCGCTACCTGCTGACGTTCCTCCCACTCGCCGCCTCCTTCGCCAGCGCGCAGGTGCTGCCGCAGCCCCCGCGCGCCGAGCAGTGCCGGCCGACGAAGGTGCTCGACGGCGCGCCGGCGCTGCTCGAGCGGTCGCTGCGCGCGATGCGGGTGCCGCGCGACTCGGTGCTCCAGTTCCGCTCGATGGTCGGGAACGAGCAGAACATCCAGTCCGACCGCTGGTACCCGCCCTACTTCTCCAGCCTCTCGGCCGGCGAGACGTGGTTCGACCCGCGGAGCCGCGTGGAGCGGACGACGTCGAGCGGCGGGGTCTTTCCGGGGAGCGGCGGGGTGGCCCCGGCCGTCCCCGGGCGGCCGGCGCCACCGAGCCTGCTCACCGACGCGCGCGCCACCTACCTCGTGCGCGACACGAGCGTGGCGCCGCTGCAGGCGCAGTACGCGCAGGCGCTGGGGGTGCGGCGGCTGAACCCGTGGGCGGTGGTGGGGGACTGGGCCGCGGATGCGGCCGCGGCGCGGGTGGCGGGCGAGTGCTTCTACCGCGACTACTGGCGCGTGGTGCTGGCGCGGGGGAGCGGCGCCGGCGAGGAGCGGCTGTACCTCGACCCCAAGAGCTGGTTCCCGGTGAAGGCGGAGCGCGACGAGGCGCACTGGCTCTGGGGGCAGCGCCGCGTCGAGACGCTGTACTCCACCTGGTTCGAGGCCGGCGGCGCGTACTTCCCGGGGGCGAGCTTCGAGCTGGCGGACGGCGCCACCGAGCGCACGCGCACGGTCGGCGCGGCGCGGCTGGTCCCGCGCGACAGCGCACCCGGCCTAACGCTGCCCGCGGGCGCGCCGGCGATGGCCGAGGAGCTGCCGACCTTCCTGCGCCCCGACGACCCGGACACGGTGCGCGTGGCGCCGGGCATCTTCCTGCTGGTCAACCGCGGCTACACCCAGGCGGTGGCGCTGGCGCGCGACACGGTGTGGGTGCTCGACGCGACGCAGGCCGAGGCGCGCGCCCGGCACGACTCGGCGTGGATCGCGCGGCTCTTTCCGGGGCGCCGCCCGGTGGCGGTCGTCGTCACCGACCTGGCGTGGCCGCACCTGGCGGGTGTGCGCTTCTGGGTGGCGAACGGCGCCACGGTCGTGTCGCACCGCGCCTCGCGCGACTTTCTCCAGCGCGTGGTGGACCACCGCTGGACGCGCGAGCCCGACGCGCTGGAGCGGCTCCGCCGGAAATCGCCGCAGGCGGCCCGCCTCCGCTTCCGCGCGGTGGAGGACTCGCTCTCCCTCGCCGGGGGCGCACTGCGCCTCTACGCGATCGACGGCATCGGCAGCGAGGGCGCGCTCATGGCCTACTTCCCGGCGGAGCGCTTCCTCTGGGCGAGCGACTACGTCCAGTCCGCCCAGCGCCCCGCCCTCTACACCACCGAAGTCTGGCGCGCCGCCCGCCGCGCCGGCATCGCCCCGGAGCGCGTGGCGGCGCAGCACCTACCGATCACGACGTGGGACGTCATCGAGAGGCTGGCGAAGTAGAGACACGATTCGCGATTCGCGATTCGCGGAGGGCCCCGGGATCTTCCTGCTAGCCTGTCCTGAGCGCAGCGAAGGATCCCGGGGCCCCTCTCGCACCTCGCAATTCGCAACTCGCAGCCCTTAGCCTTCGATCGTCACCACCGCGTCCTCCTCGATGTACCGCACGCCGGCCTCGCAGCGGAGGGCGCGGACGGTCGAAGGGGGGAGGGTGGCGGCGAAGCCCTTCAGGGCGTGCTCCCAGCGGAAGGTCGTGGTGAAGCCGTACCTGGCGGCGAGCCGGCTCGTGCGGGCGTCCACCCCCGCCAGCGCGTCGTCGTAGACCACGATGAACGCATCCGGCACCCGGCTCTCGGCCGGGGCGAGGTAGAGCGGCGCGGGGCTCGGGCAGGAGGCGGCGAAAATCGCGAGCCGTGAGTCATCGGTCCCGGCGGCGGCGGCCTCCGTCGGCGAGCCGTTCGAGCAGCCCGCCAGCGCCCCGCCGATCGCGAGCATCGCCCAGATCATCGTACGTCGCATATACGTGCACTCCGACTTTGTTGTCGTTCGAGGGGCAGCATCGGTCCGTCGGTCATGAAGACCCCGGCTCGGGCGGGTGGGTCACAACGGGGTCGCGAGGGGATGGCGGCGGTGGCCATGTGTTTGCATTGCGACCCCCGACCCACGATTCGCCCTGTCGCCCGCCGTCCCCCCGTGAAGAAAGCCGACGCCCTCCGACTCGCCGTACCGCTGACCGTCCTCGTGCTCGCGCTCGCCCTCGCATGGGCGAAGGGCTGGCTCGATTACCAGAACGCGGCGAAGCTCATCCACGAGCTGCGCGCCGGCCACGGACGCGGGACGGCAGCGATGATCTACGTCGCGGCGTTCGCGACGGCGCTCACCCTCGGGCTCCCGGCGGCGATCGGCATCATCGTCGGCGGCGCGCTCTTCGGCGCGGTACTCGGCACCGTGCTGAGCTGGGCCGGCGCCATGCTCGGCGCGGTCGCGGGCTACTGGCTGGCGCGTCTCATCGGGCGCGACAGCCTGCGCTCCTTCTTCTGCCGCCACCGCGCCCTCGATCGGATGGCCAACGAGCAGGGGTTCTGGACGATGCTGCGCCTCCGGATCGTCCCGGTGATCCCGCTGGCCGTGCTGAGCTTCGCCGCGGGGCTGAGCCGCACCAGCCACACCCGCTACCTCGCCGCTACCGCGATCGGCATCCTCCCGTCGATGGCGGTCTACAGCTACTTCGCCGACTCGCTCCTCTCCGGCTTCGGGGACGCGCGGCGCGACGCGCTGGTCCGGCTCGCCATCGCGAGCGCGGCGCTGCTGGCGCTGTCGTTCCTGGCGCGGCGGGCGGGAAATGGCGGACAACGGCAAGGGCAACGGCGCGCGTGATGCGGGCGGGGCGACGCGTGCGTCGCCCCGCCCGCATCCGCGACGACCGGGCATCCCGGTTACAACGTGATGTCCCCGCCCGGGTCGTTCGACTTTCCCTCGGTGCGCCGCACCTGCTCCGCGGACTTCCGCGTGGCTTCGCGCGTCCCGGCGCGGTCGGCGACGATCGTCAGGCGCGAGCCGCCGCGCTTGCGCTCGTGCTCGACCGTGAGGACGTCGCCGCCCTTCGCCCCCTCCGGCAGCATCCAGCGCGGAACGGTCACCACCTGATCGCCGTCGACCTCGACGCGCGCGGTGTGCTCTTCGATGCCGTCGACGACCCAGCGATGGCGGGAGGATGGCATGGCGTGGAAGCGGAGTCGAGGTGACGCGCGCGCAGCAGTGCCCTTATTCTAGCCCCATGTCCCGATTCTGGCCTCACTCGCCCGCGTCGCCGAGCTCCGCTCGCGGATCGAGAAGTACGCGCCGGAGAGGCATCCAGAGTGACGAGTCCGAAACGGGAACGGGAACGGCAAGGGCAACTGCATTTTGACAGGATGGACAGGATGGTGAACAGGATGAGGACCGCTCGGGAGGCCTCCCGGCGCACCTATCCTGTGCACCATCCTGTCTATCCTGTCAAAATGCAGTTGCCCTTGCCGTTCCCGTTCCCGTTTCGGAC
>DATFPD010000426.1:0-1857 GCA_035265005.1 Gemmatimonadaceae bacterium
CGGCGGTCGTCGACCATCCCGGTGAGACCGTCGCTCGCGACCAGGAACACGTCGCCCATCTTCACCTCGCCCACGTAAACGTCCGGCTCCACGCTGTCGCTTGCGCCGACGCAGCGCGTGATGACGTTGCTGTAGGGGTGATAGCGCGCCTGCTCGGGCGTCAGGTAGCCGGCGTCTACCTGCTCTTGAACGTACGAGTGGTCCTTCGTGAGCTGGCGGAGCGTGCCGTCGCGCAGCAGGTAAACGCGCGAGTCGCCGACCTGGCCGATCAGGTAGCGGGTGCCGGACAGGAGAAGTACCGAGGCCGTGGTGCCCATCCCCTGTTTGTCCACCTCGGAGAGGGTGCGCCGGAAGATCGCCTGGTTCGCGTTCTTGAGCGCGCTGGCCACGCGCGGGATCACGCCGGGATCGCCGAGGTCGCGAACCGCCGTCAGCTCGCGGGACACGATCTGGACCGCCATCTCGCTCGCCACTTCGCCGGCCGCATGCCCGCCCATGCCGTCGGCCACGATGAACAGGCCGCGGTGTGGCGTGGCGTCAGCGTGGAAGCTGTCTTCGTTGCCCGCGCGGATCATTCCGACGTGGGTGTTCGCGGCGTGGACGAGCTGCACTAGCGCCTGGAGGACCTGGAGGATTGGAAGGGCCGCCGCCCCGCGGAGCGGCGACGCCGCGCCCCGCTCCCGGCCACGCTCGCCGCGGGAGGCGTCGTGCCCACGAAACTATGCCCCGCCTCCGGGGCTGGCAAGCGGGACGCCACGGTGCCCCGCCAGGGTGTAATCGCCGGTCTGGAGCCGGTATAGCCGTTCGTACAGGGCTCCGCTCGCGAGCAGGTCGCGGTGCGTCCCGCGCTCGACGATCTCCCCGTGGTGCATCACGAGGATCTCGTCGGCCCCCATGATCGTGCTGAGCCGGTGCGCGACGGCGATCGTCGTGCGACCCTGCATCAGCACCGCGAGGGCCGCCTGGATCTCCGCCTCGATCTCGCTGTCCACCGCACTGGTGGCCTCGTCGAGGAGCAGCAGGTCCGGATCGGCGGCGATTGCCCGCGCGAACGACAGGAGCTGCCGCTCGCCGACGCTGATCGACGCGCCTCGCTCCCCCAGCTCGTGGGCGTAGCCTCGCGGTAGGCGCCGGATGACACGGTCCGCGCCCACACGCGCCGCCGCCGCCGCGACCGCCCCGTCGTCGAGGGGCGCCGAGAGGCGGATGTTCGAGGCCACGTCGCCGGCGAAGAGGAAGATGTCCTGCTGGACGTAGCCGATGCGCGAGCGCAGCTCGGCCAGCGGCAGCTCCCGGATGTCGACGCCGTCGAGCAAGATGCGCCCACGCTGCGGGTCGTAGAAGCGGAGGAGCAGGGTGATGACGGTCGTCTTCCCCGCCCCAGTGTGCCCGACGAGCGCCACCGTCTGCCCGGGCCGAGCGCGGAGGCTCACCCCCTTCAGCACCCACTGCGGCTCGCCGCCGGCGGCGCCAGTGTCTCCATTGTCATCCGCGCCAGCCGCACCGTTGCCGGCGGGGAGCGACGCGCCGTCACCTCCTGCCGGCGTCGACCCGCGGCCAGTGGGCGCGGCGCCGTAGGCGACCGGCACGGCACCGTAGGTGAACCACACGTCCTCGAACTCGACCGTCACGCCCCGCCCAGAGCCGAGGGGCGAGGGGCGAGGGGCGAGGGGCGACGGCTGTGCCCGCGAGAGATCGATGCCAGGTGCAACATTACGGGGGTGCTCCCCATCCGTCGCGTTCGCACCGTGAATTCCGGGGGGGGCCCCCCACGCCGGCCGCCGCACCGCGCTCCCCTGGTCAGCCCTTCGGCGTCGCTCGTCCGCACTGTCGCCCTCCGTGTCGAGCAACTTGAAG
>DATFPD010000427.1:0-3526 GCA_035265005.1 Gemmatimonadaceae bacterium
CCCCGGACCGCAAAGACAACGGCACCTGCAGTTTGACTGGATGCACAGGATGCACAGGATGGTGAACAGGATGACGGCCTCGGGATTCGAAGCCTCCCGAGGCAGTCATCCTGTTCACCATCCTGTGCATCCTGTGCATCCTGTCGAACTGCAGGTGCCGTTGTCTTTGCGGTCCGGGGATCCGCCAGGCAACCCTCCTCTCCCCTTGCGCGTCTAAGGGAACAGCTTCATCCTCTCCCTTAGATCGGCATAGGGAGTCGGTATCACCGTGAGCGGAGGGTGCGCGTCGTGTTCGCCAAGGATTCCGGGCTGCTCCAGGGCACGCTCGAGCTGCTCGTGCTGAAGACGCTCTCGTGGGGGCCGATGCACGGCTACGGCATCGCCAGCTGGATCGAGAGCGCGACCGACGACGTGCTGCGCGTCGAGGAGGGGTCGCTGTACCCCGCGCTCTACCGCATGACGCGGAAGGGGTGGATCGGCGGGGAGTGGGGGATCAGCGAGAACAACCGCCGCGCCAAGTACTACCACCTGACGAGCGAGGGGCGGCGGCAGTTCCGCGAGCAGACCTCAGGGTGGCAGCGCTTCGCGGCGGCCGTCTCCCAGGCCGTCGGGACGACGCGGGCGCCGAGCTGGGCGAGGTGACCATGCGACGCGACAGGAAGTCCGGCCGCCGCCCCGGCCGCCTGCTCGACGCGAGGCCGCAGGCCGAGGTGGACGACGAGCTCGCGTTCCACATCGAGCAGCGCGTCCGCGACTACGTGGCGCGCGGCATGGACCCCGAGGCGGCGCGCGCGGCGGCGCTCGAGCGGCTGGGGGACCTGCGCGGCGTGCGGCGCGAGTGCGCGCAGCTCCTGGCGGAGGACCGCCGCGCCGCGGGCCGGCGCGACTGGCTCGGGGACCTGCGGCAGGACCTGCGCTTCGGCGTGCGCTCGGCGCTCCGCGCCCCGCTCTTCTCGCTGCTCGCCGTCGTCACCCTCGCGCTCGGCATCGGCGCCAACGCCGCGGTGTTCGGCGTCGTGAAGTCGGTGCTGCTCGACGCGCTGCCGTACGCGGACGCGGGGCGCCTGGTGCGGATCTACTCGCGCTTCGCCAAGTCGCCGGCCGAGCGGTCGTCGGTGAGCCCGGGCGCGGCGGTGGACCTCGCCCAGCGGCTCAAGTCCTTCACCAGCGTGACGGCGTTCAACTTCAGCGCCTTCGACCTCACCTACCTCGGCGAGGCGGGGCCGCGGGTGCTCTCGGGGGCGGCGGTCGCGGGCGGGTTCTTCTCCACGCTCGGCGTGCGCCCCGCGCTCGGGCGGACGCTCGGCGACGCCGATGCGAGCCAGCCCGTCCTGATGCTGAGCGACGCCGCCTGGCGGCGCGAGTTCGGGGGCGACCCGCGCATCATCGGCCGCACGCTCCGCGTCGAGCGCACGCCGATGGAGGTCGTGGGCGTCCTGCCGCGCGGCTTCGTGGGGCCGATGGGCGACGCCGACGTCTTCTTCGTGCTGAACCTGACGCGGATCTTGCGCGACCCCGCCGCGGCGCGGGAGCAGCACTGGCTCGGCGTCGTCGGGCGGCTAGCGCCGGGCGTGGGCCAGGAGGCGGCGCAGCGCGAGCTCGACCGGGTGGCCGCCGACCTGACGCGCGAGTACCCGAAGACCGACGAGGGCCGGACGTTCGTGACGGTCCCGCTGCGCGACGCCATGGTCGGCGAGACCCGCACGCCGCTGCTGGTGCTGATGGCGAGCGCGGGGCTGGTGCTGCTGATCACCTGCGCCAACCTCGCCGGCGCGCTGCTGTCGCGGACGATCTCGCGGCGGAAGGAGCTCGCGGTGCGCGTCGCCCTGGGCGCGAGCCGCGGCCGCCTCGTGAGGCAGCTCCTCACCGAGAGCACGCTGCTCGCCCTCGCCGGCGCCGCGGTCGGCCTGCTGCTCGCCGTGCTCGGGCTGGGGGCGCTGCGCGGCCTGGCGCTCCGGGTGCTGCCGCCGTACGCCGGCCTCTCGCTCGACGCGGGCGCCGTGCTGGTCACGCTGGCCGCCGCCCTCTTCACCGGCGTCGCGTTCGGCCTCGCGCCCGCGCTGGCCGCCGGCCGCTGGGACCCGCAGGGCACGCTGCGCGAGGAGTCGCGGGGCTCGAGCGAGAGCCGGCGCTCGCGGCGGCTGCGCGGCGCGCTGGTGGCGGCGCAGATCGCGCTCTCCCTCAGCCTGCTGGCCGGCGCCGGGCTGCTGGTCCGGAGCCTGTGGGCGATGACGTCGGCGCCGCTCGGCTTCGAGCCGGACGGGGTGCTGGTGGGGCGCGTGCAGCTCCCCTCGGCGGGCTACCCGACGCCGGAGGCGCGCGTGCGCTTCTACGACCAGCTCCGGGAGCGCATCGCCGGCCTGCCCGGCGTCCGCGAGGTGGCGACCATCAGCCAGATCCCGTCGCCGACGATGAGCAGAAACAACCTCACCATCGAGGGCGTCACGCTCGAGGGGGACGGCCCGACGTTCATCCCGTACATGGCGGTCTCGGACGACTACTTCCGCGCCGTGGGCATCGCGCTGCTCCAGGGGCGCGCGTTCGGGCCGCAGGACGCCTTCGACGCCACGCCGGCGGTCGTGATCGGCGAGGCGATGGCGCGGCGCTACTGGCCTAACGGTGGCGCCGTGGGCGCGCGCATCCGGATCAGCCCGCACACCGCCGAGCGGTGGGGGGTGGTGGTGGGCGTCGTGCGGGACGTGCGGATGGACCCCGCGCTCCCGGCGCCGGCGCCGATGGCGTACGCGTCGAACCGCCAGGACATCATGTGGAACGGACGCACGTTCGTGGTGCGGGCGGCGCGGGGCGACCCGCTGGCGCTGGTGCGTCCCGTGGAGCGGGAGCTGGCCGCGCTCGACGCGGGGGTCCCCTTCCGCGAGCCGACGGCGCTGCGGGCCGTCGTCGACGAGCGCCTGGCCGGCCGCCGCCTGCCGGTGCTGCTCATGACCGCGTTCGGCGCCCTGGCGCTGCTCCTCGCCTCGGTCGGCGTCTACGCGATGTTCGCCAACATGGCGGCGGCGCGCGAGCGCGAGTTCGGCGTCCGGGTCGCGCTCGGCTCGACGCGGGGTGCCATCGCCGGGCTGGTGCTGCGGCAGGGCGGGGTGTGGATGGCGGTGGGGCTGGCCGCCGGCGCGTTCGGCGTGGTCACGGTGTCGCGGCTGCTGCGCGAGCTCCTGATCGGCGTCCGCCCCTTCGACCCGCTGGCGCTCGGCCTGGCGGTGGCGGCGCTGCTCGCCTGCGGCGCGGTCGCGCTGCTGGCCCCCGTCCGCCGCGCCACGCGGGTGGACCCCATCTCGGTGCTGCGGTAGGTGATCGGCCGCCGATGGACGCGGATGCACACGGATCTGCCCCGGCGACTCATCAGGGGAACCGCGCGCGCGGCGGGAAGTCCTCGCCCTCGAAGCACCCCGGCTCGCGGCGGGCGTGGTACACCCAGCGCCCGTCCGCGAACGTGAAGCGCTGGAGGACGCGCGCGAAGGTCTCCGTTTTCCCGAGCGAGTCGGCGGCGACGCCGAAGCGGCAGGCG
>DATFPD010000428.1:0-2690 GCA_035265005.1 Gemmatimonadaceae bacterium
TGTCTCCGCCCAGCACCGGTGCGTCGGACGCCGCGGCCAGCGCTCCGACGCCGTCGGCGATCGCTTCGAGGTCGCCGCGCCACGCGGGCGGTACGCTGATCGCGAGCAGCATCCCGAGCGGCGCGGCGCCCATCGCCGCCAGGTCGCTCATCGCCGCCGCCGCCGCGCGGTAGCCGATCTCCTCGGGCGTGAGCCAGCCTCGCCGGAAGTGCACGTTCTCCACCGAGCTGTCCGTGCTCACGCACAGCCGCTCCCCCGCCGGCACCGACAGCACGGCGCAATCGTCCCCCACACCGCGAGCGTTCGCGCCCCAGCGCCCCAGCATGCGGCGAATGGCGTCGAACTCCCGTCCCGGTCCAAGCGGCGCGTGCGCGGACACGAGCTACGATCGCGCGAGCACGGGGACGCGGGACGCGGGATGCGTGGCTCGGGAGGAGGCGTCCCGGGCGGTGCCATCCCGCATCCCACATCCCGCGTCCCGCATCCCCGCCGTCCTCACCACACCGTCCCGTCGCCGAACCGCCGCAGCCGCTGGATGCCGCGGCGGGTGGCGATCCAGGCGAAGTTGCGCGACAGGGCGATGTCGTAGACGTCCGCGGCGACTTCGGCGGGAATCGGCAGGAAGCGCGAGGTGCCGTTGGCGCGGGTGACGACGACGACGCCGAGCGGCCCGCCCGCCCACAGCGTGCGCTCGTCCATCGCCAGCGTGCGAATGCCGCCCAGGAGGCCGAAGTTCACCGCCTCCCACGGGCGAACGATCGCGCCGCCGCGCAGGTTCATCACCACCACCTGCGAGCCTACCGCGGCGACGAGCAGCGAGTCGCTGCGCGCGAGCGCCGACACGGGCTGCGTGAGCCGGGCGTCGCCCGCGTCAGGCGCGGCGCGGCTGGCCTGCTCGTCGCCGGTGCGGAGCAGGAGGAGGCCGGCGTCGCTGCCGATCCAGAGCGTGTCGCCGGCCGGGAGCAGCGCGCGCACGGGGATGTCTCTGGCGACCATCTCGCTCACCGTCATGCGCGGCCGCCGGCGGCCGCCGCCGCTGTCGGCGACGAACACGAGCCCGCGCTGCGTGCCGACCCACGCCCCGCTCTCGCGCGCCGAGACCGAGAGCACGACGTCCGACGGCAGCCCGTTGATCGCCGAGAGCGTGAGGAAGTCGTTCGCGTTGCGCGTGTCGACGCGCGCCACGCCGCGGTCGGTCGCGATCCAGGCGATCGAGCCGCGTACCTCCAAGTCGTACGCACGCGCGCCCGCGAGCTGCGCGCCGACCGGCGCCTCTACCCACCGCCAGTCCTGCAGATCCTCGCTCGCGAAAGTGAGCCCGGGGCGCGAGCCGGCGCCGGTCACCTCCTGACCCAGCCCGCCGACCCAGATGCCGTCCGCGGCGAGCGCCAGCGCGCCCGCGCCGTAGTCCAGCAGGCCGAACGGCAGGTGGGTGCCCTGGTTGAAGTACGGGTCGACCTTGAACAGCCCGTTGCCCATCGTGCCCAGCCAGACCTCGCTCCGCTCGGGGGAGCGCGCGCCGGCCGTCACCGGCCAGGTGCGGAGCTGGTCGTCGCGCGTGAGCATGCGCTCGAACGACTCGACCGTCGGGAACTCGCGGTAGATCTCCTGAAGGCTCGACGGCACCACGCGGTCGGCCGGCGGCGGCAGCATCGCGTCGCTCACCGGCTGGGTGAACCCGGTGGTCGACGCGCGCAGCCACCCGGAGCCCGTTGCGTACACGAACGCGCCCGAGCCGGGGCTCCGCCGGTCGAAGATGATCCGCTCCACCGAGCCCGGCACCGGGGTGCGCACGAGCTGGTCGATGTTGGGCTGGTAGTACAGCAGCTCGCCGAACGCGCCGATGTAGACGCCGTCGGAGCCGGGGTCGCCGGCCATCACGCGCACGCGTCCCTGGGGGAAGCCGTCGGCGAGCGAGAGCGGCGGCAGCCACGAGCTGAACTGCCGGTCGTAGATCCCGAGGCCCGCGGGCGTCGCGACGTAGACCATGCGCCGCGACACCGCGACCGCGCTCACGTCCGCGAAGCGCGTCACGAGCACGCGGTCCTCGCGCCTGAGCGGCGCGCGCCCCCGGGGACGCGGCACGTCGTCGGCGTCACCGGCGCCGCCCTGGCCGGCGCCGGCGCACGCGCACAGCAGCAGGCCGATCGCGAGATGCATGGCCCTCATGCCTTCCCTCCAACCGCCGGCAGCTCGGCGAGCACGGGGTAGCGCCGCGTCCGCCGCAGAGGCGTCCAGACGCGGGCGATGGCGGCGATCACGTCGCCGAGGCCCACGCCGCGAACGGGGAGGGCGCGACCGGCGAGCTCGCCCGCGCGCCCGTGCGCCCACGCGGCGCACGCGCCCGCGACGAGCGCGTCCTCGAGCTGTGCGAGCAGCGTGCCGGCGATCCCCGAGAGCACGTCGCCGCTCCCCGCCGCGCCCAGCGCGGGCGTCCCGCCGGCCGCCACGAGCCCGCCGCCGTCGGGGGCGGTGATCACGGTCGGCACGCCCTTGAGCAGGACCGTGGCGTTCAGCGTCCGCGCCAGCTCGGCGCCGACGTCGAACCGGCCGGCCAGCACCTCGGGGACCTTCATTCCCGTTAGGCGCCCGAACTCCGCCGGGTGCGGCGTGACCAGCGCCGGCCGCCCGGCGAGCAGCCCGCCCAGCACCTCGGCCTCGCCCTCGAAGGAGTTGAGCGCGTCGGCGTC
>DATFPD010000429.1:0-3936 GCA_035265005.1 Gemmatimonadaceae bacterium
GGCCGCTCGCTGCACCTGACGCTCGACCGCGCCGGCCGCGAGGGCGAGCTGGGCGCCGGCCTCGCCGCCGGCGGGATCGCCGTGCGCGCGCTGCGCGACCTCGAGCCGTCGCTCGAGGACGTCTTCATCGACCTTTCGACCGAGACGAGCCATGTCCACCATGCCCACCACTAGCCTGACGACGGAGCGGGCCGCCGCCGCCGCCGCCGCCGTCGAGGTCGAGGGGCTGACCCGGCGGTACGGGGCCTTCACGGCGGTGGACGCGGTGAGCTTCGCCGTCCGCCGCGGGGAAGTCTTCGGCTTCCTGGGCCCCAACGGCGCCGGGAAGACCACGACCATCAAGATGCTCACCGGCCTCGTGCGGCCGAGCGCCGGCCGCGGGACCGTCGCCGGCCTCGACGTCGTCACCGACGGCGGCGAGATCAAGCACGCGATCGGCTACATGTCGCAGCTCTTCTCGCTCTACCACGACCTGACGGTGGACGAGAACATCGAGTTCGCCGGCGGCATGCACGAGGTCACGGGCGCGCGCCTCGCCGCGCGCCGCGACTGGGTGCTCGCCATGTCCGGCCTCGCCGGCCGCCGCCGCCAGCTCACCGGCCAGCTGCCGCTGGGGTGGAAGCAGCGGCTGGCGTTAGGCTGCGCGGTCCTGCACGAGCCGCCGGTGCTGTTCCTCGACGAGCCGACGTCGGGCGTCGACCCGCTGGCCCGCCGCGCGTTCTGGGAGGTGATCCGCGAGCTGGCGGCCGGCGGGACGACGGTGTTCGTCAGCACGCACTACATGGAGGAGGCGGAGTACTGCGACCGGCTGGCGCTGATGAACCGGGGGCGGCTGGTGGCCCTCGGGGACCCGGGCGAGCTCCGCGCCAGCATGCTGGAGCCCGTGCTCCGCGTCGAGACCAGCGACGCCCCGAGCGCCGTGGCCGCGCTGGCCGGCGCCGAGGGCGTGCTCGACGCGAGCCTGTTCGGCCGGTCGCTGCGCGTGGTGGTGGCCGAAGCCGCCCGCGCCAGCGCCACTATCCGCGCCGCGATCGAGGACGCCGGGCTGGTCTGCCGGCGGATCGAGATCGTCGAGCCTTCACTGGAGGACGTCTTCGTCTCCCGCGTCAAGCGCGCGGGGGGAGCGGTGATATCATGACCACCACGACCATGGCCTTCAGCCCCGTGCGGCTGTGGGCGATCACCCGGAAGGAGACGCTCCAGCTCCGGCGCGACGCGCGGAGCCTGGGACTCGCGTTCCTCCTCCCGCTGATCATGCTGATCCTGTTCGGCTACGCCATCACCACCGACGTCCAGCACATCACGGCCGCGGTGCTGGACCGCGACCACTCGCCGGAGAGCCGCGCGCTGGTCGACGCGTTCGAGCGGTCGGGCTACTTCAACGTCGACTACGCGCCGCAGACCGACCGGGAGGTGAGCGAGCTGATCGACCGCGGCAGCGTGCGGCTGGCGCTCGTCATCCCCGAGCGCTTCGCCGCCGACCTCGCGGCCCGCCGCACGGCCCCGGTGGAGCTGCTGCTGGACGGGAGCGACGCCAAGACGGCGACGGTGGCGCGCGGCTACGCCGACGCGATCGCCGCCAGCTACTCGGCCAAGGTCACGGTCGGGGCGCGGCAGACGACGCCCCCCGTGCGCGCCGAGGGGCGCGTCTGGTACAACGAGACGCTGGACAGCGCGGCGACGGTGGTGCCCGGGCTGATCGCCGTGATCATGTCGATCATTGCGGCGATGCTCACCTCGCTCACGATCGCGCGCGAGTGGGAGCGCGGGACGATGGAGCAGCTCGCCGCCACGCCCGTCGGCCGCGCCGAGGTGATCTTGGGCAAGCTGCTCCCGTACCTGGCGATCGGGCTGATCGACGTCGCCGTGGCGCTGCTGGTCGGCGTGTACGTGTTCGGCGTGCCGTTCCGCGGGAGCCTGCTCCTGTTCGCCGTGACGACGACGCTCTTCCTGCTCGGCGTGCTGGCGCTGGGGATCATGCTCTCCTCGGCGCTCAAGTCGCAGCTCCTCGCCTCGCAGGCGGCGATCTTCGCCACGTACATGCCGGCGCTGATCTTCTCCGGGTTCATGTACACGCTGAGCAACATGCCGGTCGCGCTGCAGCTCGTCTCGCGCGTGGTCCCGGCGCGCTACTACGTGGCCGCCTCGCGCGGCCTCTTCCTCAAGGGCATCGGCATCGACGTCCTGTGGCCCTCGCTCGCCGGCCTCGCCATCTACGCCACCGTCATGCTCGGGCTCAGCGTCCGGGCGTTCAAGAAGGAGCTCGTATGAAGCCCGCCACCCGAAAGTCGTTCTCGTGGATCCGGCTCTGGCAGATGGTGCGCAAGGAGCTGAAGCAGACCGTGCGCGACCCCAAGTCCCGGCCGCTGCTCTTCGTCTCGCCGGTGATCCAGATGCTGCTCATGGGCTACGCGGCGACGACCGACGTGAAGGACATCCGCACGCTGGTCGTCGACCACGACCGCACCGCCGAGTCGCGGGCGCTGGTGAACGCGTACGAGTCGAGCGGCTACTTCCGGATCGCCGCGCGCAGCGACCGGGCCGACGACGCGGCGGCGGCGCTCGACCGCGGGGACGTGACGATCGCCCTCACGATCCCGCCGGGCTTCGCGCGCGACCTGCACGGCGGCCGGGGCGCCGTGGTGCAGGCGCTGATCGACGGCGCCGACGCCAGCCAGGCGACGGTCGCCCAGTCGTACGCCGGCGCCATCGCGCGGCAGTACGGCGCGCGGGCGCAGAGCGCGATCCGTCCGGCGGGCGCGGCGCGCGGCGGCGTGGAGCTGCGCTCCCGCGCCTGGTTCAACCCGAGCCTGGAGAGCCGCTACTTCAACGTGCCGGCGATCATGGGCGTGCAGGTGATGATGATCTGCCTCATCCTCACCGCGCTCGGCGTCGTGCGCGAGCGCGAGATCGGGACGCTCGACCAGCTCCTCGTCAGCCCGATCAAGCCGGTGGAGCTCATCCTCGGCAAGACGATCCCGGTGCTGGGCATCGGGTTCCTGCACCTGCTGGTATACACGGCGATGGCGCTGTACGTCTTCGGCGTGCCGCTCCGGGGCTCGTTCGCGGTCCTGCTGCTCGCCTCCGCGCTCTACGTGATGGCCGGCCTCGCCCTCGGCCTGCTGATCTCGACCGTGTCGAAGACGCAGCAGGAGGCGTTCATGCTGCTGATCCTGTTCTTCCTCCCCGCCGTGATGCTGTCGGGCTTCGTCTCCCCGATCGAGAGCATGCCGCCGTTCTTCCAGTGGCTCTCGATGGTGAACCCGCTGCGGTACTTCCTCGAGATCGTCCGCGGAGTCTTCCTCAAGGGCATCGGCGTCGTCGAGCTGTGGCCGCAGTACCTCGCGCTCACCGCCCTCGCGGCGGCGACGCTGACGACCGCGACGCGGAGGTTCGGGCGGGTCATCGCGTAGGTAAAGAGGAATACCACCACAGAGGCACAGAGGACACAGAGGACGGGCACACGGGAGGGGGTCCCCTACCGGGAGGTTTCGCAAAGCTTCCTGGTTGAGGGACCCCCTCCCGTGTGCCCGTCCTCTGTGTCCTCTGTGCCTCTGTGGTCGACCTGCTCTTCGCGCCCCGATCGCGGAATCTCGCGACGTCGCGAGATATGGCGACGGCGAAGACGAGCACCCGCCGGCGCCCGCGGCATGCTCCACGAGCCAGTGCGTTGTCGCCGCAGTAGTTAGGCAGCGGCGGGCGATGCGTGCGCGAGTGGCCCCGGCGTTGCCTTTCTCCGCCGTGCGGGCCTTCGACCTCGCGACAACCCACGGACGCCACTCCGAGCTCCCATATGACCACTCCCACGCTCTCCCGATTCCACACCGCCCGCGCGCCGCTGGCCGCGCTGGGTGCCCTGCTGCTCTCCTCCGCCGCGGCGCTCGCGCAGGGCGAGCCGCAGGGCGGGTCGCTAACCCTCGGCGGCGCCGCGCGGCT
>DATFPD010000430.1:0-12534 GCA_035265005.1 Gemmatimonadaceae bacterium
GTCGAGAGCTTCCTGGCCGAGCACGCCGGGGAGTGGACGCTGGAGCCGCCGCCCGAGGGGACGGTCCCAGCCGCGGTCGTCGACGCCGGCCGCCTGCGGGTCCTCCCGCAGCGCCACGGCACCGACGGCGCCTTCGCCGCCCGGCTGCGGCGCGTCTCCTAGCGGCGCGCGCATGAGCCTCCGCACGGCCGCGCGCCGGCTGCTGCCGTACTTCATCGTGGCCGGCGCCGGCTTCCTGATCGCGTACCTGATCGTCTTCTTCTTCCTCTTCCCGTCGGACGTCGTGCCGGACGCGCAGGTGCGCGTGCCGGCGGTGACCGGGATCCCGTACGACGAAGCCGTCAGGCGGCTGGGCGACGTGGGGCTCAAGGCGTCGCGCGGCGAGGCCAACTTCCACGCCACGGCGGCGCGCAACCAGGTGCTCAACCAGGTGCCGCCGGCGGGGAGCATGGAGCCGCGCGGTACGCGGGTCGTGCTCGACATCTCGTCCGGCCAGCGCCAGGCGCAGGTCCCGGACGTGGTCGGCATGGCGCAGCAGCAGGCGCAGGTCGCGATCGAGAACGCCGGCTTCGACCTGGGGGACGTGGCGCAGCAGGCGAGCGACCAGCCGCGCGGGACGGTGCTGGCGAGCACCCCCGCCGCCGGCTCGCCGCTCTCGCTGCCGGCGGCGGTGAGCATCCTCGTGAGCCTGGGGCCGTCCACGGTGACGACGCCGGACGTGGTGGGCCGCAAGCTCCCGCAGGCGCGGGCGATGCTCGAGCAGCTCGGCCTCCGGCTCGGCAGCGTCACGATCGACTCGCTCTCCGCCGAGCCGCCGCAGACGGTGATCGCGCAGCGCCCGTCGCCGCGGCAGACGATCGCGCCCGGGACGCGGGTGAGCCTCACGGTCTCGGGACGGGCGCCCTGATGCCACCGGTCCGCATAGCCCCGTCCATCCTCTCGGCCGACTTCGCCCGCCTGGGCGACGAGATCGCCATGTGCGTGGAGGGCGGCGCCGACTGGATCCACGTCGACGTGATGGACGGCTGCTTCGTGCCGAACCTCACCTTCGGCGCGAAGGTGATCGAGACGGTGCGCGGGCTCACCGAGCTGCCGCTCGACGTCCACCTCATGGTGGTGGAGCCGGAGAAGTACTTCGACAGCTTCGCGAAGGCAGGCGCCACCGGTCTCTCGATCCACGCCGAGGTCGCGCCGCACCTGCACCGCCAGCTCGCGCGCATCAGGGAGCTGGGCTGCCTGGCCGGCGCGGTCGTCAACCCGTCCACGTCGCTGGAGGCCGTGCGCGACGTCGCGGCCGACCTCGACGTGCTGCTCGTCATGTCGGTGAACCCGGGCTTCGGGGGGCAGAAGTTCATCCGGCGCTCGGTCGACAAGATCGCGCGGGCGCGCCGCCTGCTGGACGACGCGGGGAGCCGCGCCGCGCTGGAAGTGGACGGCGGCATCGCGCGCGACACGATCGCCACCTGCTGGCGCGCGGGCGCCGACACCTTCGTCGCCGGCAACGCAATCTTTTCGGCGCGCGAGCCGAGGGCGGAGATCGCCGCGCTCCGCGACGTGTGCGTGGAGACGGTGTGAGCACGCGGCGGCAGTGGGCGGTGGTGGGCGCCCTGATCCTGCTGCTCGCCGGCGGGCTCGCGGCCGGCACGCGCATCTTCGGCGACGAGCTGCTCCCGGTCACGGTGGGGTCGCGGGCGCCGGACTTCCGCGCCGTCACGCTCGACTCGGTGCCGCGCCCGCGCACGCTCGCCGACTACCGCGGGCAGGTGGTGCTGCTCAACCTCTGGGCCACCTGGTGCCCGCCCTGCCGCATGGAGATGCCCTCGATCCAGGCGCTGCAGGACTCGCTGGGTGCGCGCGGCCTCAAGATCGTCGCAGTGAGCGTGGACGATCCGGGCGCGGAGCCGGCGATCCGCGCGTTCGCGCGCGAGTTCGGGCTCACCTTCGAGATCCTCCACGACGCCTCCGGAGACATCCAGCGCGTGTACCAGACCTCCGGCCTCCCGGAGACGTTCGTGATCGACCGCGAGGGGGTCATCCGCAAGACGGTCATCGCCGCCGCGGACTGGAGCTCCGAGGCCAACCGCGCGCTCGTCCGCCAGCTGCTCGACGAGGGGGCGCGGTGAGGCGGCGGCTCCAGGACGTGGTGTCGGCCGCGTTCACCGAGCGCCTGCCCCAGAAGGCGGCGGCGCTCTTCTTCGCGCTCGTGCTCTGGGTGATCGTGCGCTCGGAGGAGCCGGTCGAGCGCGTGGTCCCGGTGCACGTCTCCTTCCTGCTGGAGACGGACAGCGGCGACGCGGTGCCGGAGCGCGTGCCGGCGGTGAGTGCCCGCGTGGTGGGTCGCGCGCGAGACCTGGTGAAGCTCGCCTCGGTGCCGCCCGAGGTGCGCCGCTCGGTGGAGGTGCGCGCGCGCGACACGGTGCGCCTGGAGCTGCGGCCGAGCGACGTCGAGCTGCCGACCGGCGTGCAGGCCGTGGTTCGCGAGGTGCGGCCGCACTGGGTGACCGTGGTGCCGGTGCTTCCGGGGCGCCGCGCGCTGGCCACCGCGACGCCGGCCGCCGCCCCCGCCGCGCCGACCACCGTCCCGCAGCCGCGCGAGCCCGACTCCGCACTCGCCCGCGCCTCCGAGTCGGCGGCGGCGGCCGCGGCGCGCGACAGCGTCGGCCGGGACAGCGCGCGCGCCGACAGCCTGACGACGGGTGACAGCGCGCGCCGGCGCGATTCCGCGGCGCGTCCCCGCCCGCGGCCGTGACGGGAGCCGGCACGCCCACGGGGCTCATCCTCGGCATCGAGACGTCGTGCGACGAGACGTCGGCGGCGGTGCTCGAAGGGGCGGGCGACGCCGACGCGCGGCTCCGCTCGCTCGTCATCCTGTCGCAGGACGTGCATCGCGTCTTCGGCGGCGTGGTGCCGGAAATCGCCTCGCGCGCGCACCTGACGAGCGTCGTCCCGGTCGTCAGGCGCGCGCTCGACGACGCCGGCGCGGCGCTCCGCGACCTCCGCGCGGTGGCGGTGACGTACGCGCCGGGGCTGGTGGGGGCGCTGCTGGTGGGCGTGAGCTTCGGCAAGGCGCTCGCGTACGCCGCCGGTGTGCCGCTGGTTCCCGTGCACCACATGGAGGGGCACCTCTTCGCGACCGCGCTCGAGCACCCGGAGGCCGTGCCGCCTTTCACGGCGCTCCTCGTCTCCGGCGGCCACACGCTCCTGCTCGACGTCGAGGCCTGGGGCGCATACCGGCTCCTTGGCCGCACGCGCGACGACGCCGCGGGCGAGGCGTTCGACAAGGTGGCGAAGCTGCTCGGCCTCCCCTACCCCGGCGGCCGCCCGCTGGAGCAGCTCGCGCGCACTGGTGACCCCGCGCGGATGCGCTTCACCCGACCGATGCTCCGCCGCGACCAGTCGCCCGGCGACGCGGACTACTACGACGTGAGCTTCAGCGGGCTCAAGACGGCCGTGCTGCACGCGGTGCGCGGCGCCGAGGCCGCGGGCACCCTGGAAGCCGAAAGAGCCCACATCGCCCGCGCCTTTCAGGACGCGCTGATCGAGACGCTGGCCGAGAAGACCACGCGCGCCACCCGCGAGTTCGGCCGCCGCCGCGTCGTGCTCGGCGGCGGCGTGGCCTGCAACGGCGCGCTGGTCGCCGCGGTCCGCGACCGCGTTGCCCCCCGCGGCGGCTCGGTCTTCGCGCCGTCCCCGCGCCTCGCCACCGACAACGCGGCGATGATCGCCCGCGCGGGCCTGTTCCGCCTGGAGCGCGGCGAGACCGCCGGGCTCGAGCTGAGCGCGTTCGCGACGATGCCGATTCCGGGAGTGAAAGACTGATTCGCGATCCGCGATTCGCGAATCGCATATCTGGCAGTCCGCGTCCCATTTCCGGACACTGACCGCTCGCTCACCAAACTTTGACAATCGCGTAAGTGACTGTCACCTAACGGGGTGGGTCCAACGGGACGAGGGGCACGACACTGGCCTTAACAGGGGCGCAACCCTGGGCGGCCCGTGTGCTGTCCAAGGGTACAGAACGCGATGAGAGCATTCCCCGTGAATCCCGTGACCCAGCTCACCAACCACACCGACGTCCAGACGACCGTCGACGAGCGCATGCTGCTGCGGCGCGCGCTCGCCGGGAAGTATGACGTCGTGCGGCTGCTCGGGCGCGGGGGGATGGGCTCGGTCTACCTGGCGAGGGACATCCAGCTGGGGCGGCCGGTCGCGATCAAGATCCTGAAGCCGGAGCTGAGCGGGAGCGAGGAGCAGCGCGAGCGCTTCCGCCGCGAGGCCCAGATCACGGCTCGGCTCAGCCACCCGAACATCGTGCCGCTGTACGAGCACGGCGAGACGGCGGGCGGGATCATCTACTTCGTCATGGGCTACGTCGACGGCGAGTCGCTGGCGGCGCGGGTGCGGCGGCTGGGCCGCCTCTGGCCTAACGAAACGCGCCGCCTGCTCGGCGAGCTGGCCGGCGCGCTCGACTACTCGCACCGCCAGGGCGTGGTGCACTGCGACCTGAAGCTGGCCAACGTCCTCATCGAGAGCGCCACCGGGCGCGCCATGCTGGCCGACTTCGGGCTGGCGCAGGTCGTGGACACCCCGGCCGGGGCGGGCGCGGTGGACGACGCGTCCGAGGCCGCCGAGGCCGGGCTCGCGTTCGGGACGCCGCACTACATGGCGCCCGAGCAGGCGGCGGGCGAGCACACGGTCAGCGCCCGCACGGACCTGTACGCGCTGGGCGTCGTCGCCTACGAGATGCTGAGCGGCCGCCCGCCGTTCGACGGGCGCAGCTTCCGCGAGATCGCGGCGCAGCACGTGACGCAGGAGCCGCCGCCGCTCGCCGACCGCGCGCCGCAGGCGTCGCCGGAGGTCGTCGAGGTAATTGCCCGCTGCCTGGCGAAGGACCCGGCCGAGCGCTGGCCGAGCGGCCGCGCCTTCCGCGACGCGCTGGAGGCGACCGCCGAGGAGCGTCCGCTGCACCGGAAGCTCCAGCGCGTCCGCCGCAACGTGACGCGCATCGTCGGCTCGATCGCCGTCAGCATCGGCGTGCTGGCGCTGGGGTGGGCGGCGAGGTAAGCACGAGATACGCGATGCGAGATGCGAAGCGGGCCCCGGGAGGCTGAGACTTCCCGGGGCCCGCTTCGCATCTCGCATCGCGTATTTCGTATTTCCTCGTCCGACTTTTCGGACCTGGCGCGCTGCGCGGAGGGCGGCTGGACGACACCATCGGTTTGCGGCACATGGAGTTCCGTCGTTCGTCCGGCTGGCACTCTACTTCCCTTAGGTGCGGACCCGATCGCGGCGCTGCGGTCGGAGTGATCGAGGCTACCGCTCTCGCTCGGGACGGGTCGTCAAGATTGAACCGCGGAGGGCGCGGAGGGCGCGGAGGAGTGCCGTTCCGTCGTCATTCCCGCGCCCGCGGGAATCCAGCGCGTCCCGGGCTTCGTGGATTCCCGCGGGCGCGGGAATGACGAACCTCCGCGCCCTCCGCGGCCTCCGCGGTTCAATGCTGTTGACGATCCGTCCCGAACGGGAATCTTGAGGAATGCGCAAGGCCATCGTCCACCTGGCCGGTAACGGCCTGAAGCCGCACGAGGACTTCGCCCGCGTCTCGGGCCGGTTGCTCCAGCTCTGCCGCGCGACGGTGAATACTGCGGGCGCGACCGAGCGCATTCTGCTCGTGCTGGCGGCGTTTCCAGAGGACCTCCCGGTCGCGGCCGAGTCGGACGGGCCGGTGACGCCTAACGTAGCGGCGGTGAGCGAGGGGCTGGCGCGCCGCCACTGGCCGGGCGTGGACCCGGGCCGCGTGCTGGGCGAGTGCGTCCGCGTGGAGGGGCCGGCCGAGCCGAGCACCGTCGTGGGCGTGGTCGGCGGCGGGATGCGTCCGGTAGGGTGTGCACGTCCTCTGTGTCTCTGTGCCTCTGTGGTTGATATTCTCGGAAACGTCGCCGAGCGTTGTTGCTGAACTCGACACATCCACCCTTCGCTTCACCGCTCCACTTGTCTCGCCCGTCCTCTACCCGCCCGTCCGTTCTGATCGCCGACGATCAGGCAGACGTCCTCGAGGCGCTGCGGCTGCTGCTCGTGGATGAGGGCTTCGACATCCACATGGCGCGGTCGCCGGCGGCGATCCTGGAGGCGCTGGGGCGGCGGACGTTCGACACCCTGGTGATGGACCTGAACTACGCGCGCGACACGACGAGCGGGCGGGAGGGGCTGGACCTGCTGTACAAGGTCGGCGCGCTCGACCCCGCCCTGCCGGTGGTCGTGATGACGGCGTGGGGGAACGTGCAGGGGGCGGTGGAGGCGATGCGGCGCGGGGCGAAGGACTACGTCGAGAAGCCGTGGGACGACGAGCGGCTGCTCGCCATCGTGCGCGCGCAGGCGGAGCTGGGGCAGGCGCTGCGGCGGAGCGAGCGGCTGGACAGCGCCAACCAGCGCATCCAGCCCCAGGGCGCGCCGACGCTGATCGCCGAGTCCGCGGCGATGCGACCGGTGCTGGAGCTGATCGAGCGCGTGGCGGCGTCGGACGCGAACGTGCTGATCACGGGCGAGCACGGCACCGGGAAGGAGGTCGTCGCGCAGTGGCTGCACACGGCCTCGCACCGGTCGGGCCGGCCGCTGGTGACAGTGAACGCGGGCGGGCTCTCGGAGGGCGTGGCGGAGAGCGAGCTGTTCGGGCACGTGAAGGGGGCGTTCACCGACGCGCGCACGGACCGCGTCGGCTGCTTCGAGCTGGCCGACGGCGGCACGCTGTTCCTCGACGAGATCGCCAACACGGCGCCGAAGCTCCAGGCGAAGCTGCTGCGCGTACTCCAGACGGGCGAGCTCCAGCGGGTCGGCTCGTCCCGCACGCAGCGCGTGGACGTGCGCGTGCTCTCGGCCACCAACGCCGACCTGGCGGCGGAGATCGGCGCCGGCCGGTTCCGCGAGGACCTGCTCTACCGGCTGAACACGGTCGAGATCGCGCTCCCGCCGCTGCGCGAGCGGCCCGACGACATCCCGACGCTCGCCGCCCACTTCCTCCGCCAGTACGCCACGCGCTACCGCAAGCCGATCGGCGGGATCGAGCCGGCGGCGATGCGCGCGCTGCTGGCCCACGGCTGGCCCGGCAACGTCCGCGAGCTGGCGCACACGGTGGAGCGCGCCGTGCTGATGGCGCGCGGCACCGAGCTGGCCGAGCGCGACCTCGGGCTCCACGGAGGCTCGGCCGCCCGCGGCGCCGGCGCTCCGGCCCAGTCGCCCGACGGCGCGCCTGACGACATGACGCTGGACGAGGCGGAGCGCTGGTTCATCCGCAAGACGCTGGCGCGCTGCAACGGCAACGTGAACCAGGCGGCCGAGGTGCTGGGCATGAGCCGGAGCGCGCTGTACCGTCGGCTGCAGCTGTACGGGCTGTGAAGGGCCGTGACGACCCACGACCGCCAGCGCCTCAGCCTCGAGTCCGCGATCCTGCTGCTCGCGCTCGTCGCGGTGTTGCCGGCGGGGGTGACGGCGCTGCTCTTTCTCTGGTTCGGCGACCACGGGATCGAGGTGCAGTGGACGCTCACCGTGGTGATCATGGGGTGCTGGTGGGGGTGCGCGTTCGCCATCCGGCAGCGCGTCGTGCATCCGCTGCAGCTGCTGCAGAACCTGCTGGCCGCGCTGCGCGAGGGGGACTTCTCGGTCCGCGCCTCGCACGCCCGCCACGGTGACGTGCTGGGCCTGGTGCTGCGCGAGGTGAACGAGCTGGGGGACACGCTGCACGACCAGCGGTTGGACGCGCTCGAGGCGTCGGCGCTCCTGCGGACCGTGATGGCGGAGATCGACGTCGCGGTGTTCGCGTTCGACGAGGCCGGGCGGCTGCGCCTGGTCAACCGCGAGGGGGAGCGGCTCCTCGGGCTGCCGCCGGAGCGGCTGCTCGGGCGCCGCGCCGAGGAGGTGGGGCTCGCCCCGTACCTGGCCGGCGCGGCGCCGCGCACCGTGGAGGTCTCGTTCCCGGGCGCGGCCGGGCGCTGGGAGATCCGGCGCACGGGCTTCCGGCAGGACGGGCGCCCGCACGACCTGCTCGTCTTCGCCGACCTGAGCCGGGCGCTGCGCGAGGAAGAGCGGCAGGCGTGGCAGCGGCTCATCCGCGTGCTCGGCCACGAGATCAACAACTCGCTGACGCCGATCCGCTCAATCGCCCGCAGCCTGCGCCGCCGCCTGACGCGAGTGCCACGCCCGCCGGACACCGAGGACGAGCTACTGAACGGCCTCGCGGTCATTGCCGGACGCTCGGAGGCGCTGGGGCGCTTCATGACCAGCTACGCGCAGCTCGCCCGCCTCCCCCGCCCGCGGCGCCGGCCGATGGCCGTCGAGCCGTGGGTGCGCCGGATCGCCGAGCTGGAGGGGCGCGTCCCGGTGGCGGTCCGCCCGGGGCCCCGCCTGACGATCGAGGCCGACGGCGACCAGCTCGACCAGCTCCTGATCAACCTCGTGCGCAACGCCGCCGACGCCGCGCTGGAGACCGGGGGCGGGGTCGCGGTCGGCTGGCGGAGTGCGGGCGGCGGGAACGGCGCCGGCGCCGCGGCCGGCCAGGCGCGGCTCGAGGTGTTCGTCGAGGACGAGGGCCCGGGGCTCGCCGACACGGCCAACCTCTTCGTCCCCTTCTTCACCACCAAGCCCGACGGCTCCGGGATCGGCCTCGCGCTCAGCCGCCAGATCGCCGAGGCCCACGGCGGCAGCCTAACGCTGGAGAACCGCCGCGGGGCGCGAGGCTGCGTGGCAACCGTATCGCTCCCCGGCGCCTGACGGGCGGCCGACTACCGCCGCACCCCGCCCATCCACCGCCCCCAGAAGCCCGGCATGTTCGCGCGCTGCCGGCGCTCGGCGAGCAGGCCGCCGCGCAGGATCGTCGGCTCCTCGACCGTCACGAACGCGCTGCTGTCCCACCGGTCGATGATCGAGAGCACCTCGTCGAGGTGGCTGCGGTGGACGACGCAGTTGATGATCTCCACGCCGCCCTCGCGCCCGAAGCCGGCGAGCTCGGTCACCCCGTAGCCGCGCTCGCGCAGCGCCTCGGCGATCTCCACGCCGCCGTGGCGCGACACCACGCGCACGGTCGACATCCCGAACGCCACCGCGCGCTCGATCGTGATCCCGACGAAGGTCCCCGTCGCGAAGCCGCCCGCGTAGCCGAGGATGTGCCAGGCGCTGTCGAGATGCTTGATGGCCTGCCCGACGGCGAAGATCCACACCATCGCCTGCACGAAGCCGAGCACTGCGGCGATCCCCCGCCGCCCGCGCATCGCCATCAGCACCCGCATCGTGTCGCACGAGACGTCCACGACCCGAAAGCAGAAGATCAGCAGCGCGCCCCACGGGGAGGCGAAGAGGGCTCCGATGTCGGACATGGGCGCGTGAGTCGGGTACGAGTCGGCCGAAAGATAGGGGGATGGAGGGGATGGAAGGGATGGAGGGGATCACCTGCCAGGGTCTCTCGCAGGTGATCCCCTCCATCCCGCCTTCAGCCCCACCCCTTTCCATGTGCCGCCGCAGGAGCGGGGGCTCGTCATTCCCGCGTGCGCGGGAATGACGCCTGGAAAGGGGTGGTCTTCAGCCCTGCTTCATTTCGTCGTAGACGATCCCGAGGTTGTCCGGCAGCTGCTCCGGGAAGCCGAGACTCGCCAGCCCCGCCGGCTTGAGCGCCTTGATCTCGTCGCGCGTTCGCCCCTCGCGCATCGCGGCGCCCACGACCTCGCGCAGACGGTCGAAGTAGCGGCTCTGCGCCTCGAGTCCGGTGCGGTCGGTGAGCGGGCCGTGGCCGGGGATGACGACCGTGCGCGCGTTGCAGCGCTTCGTCATTGCCGCCACGCAGCGCTGCCAGCCACTGGTGCTCGCGCCGGCGCTCACGTCCACGAAGGGGTGGAAGCCGTTGAAGAGCAGGTCCCCGGCGTGGAGCACGTTCTCGCGGGGCAGGTAGAGGAACGCGTCGTTGTCGGTGTGGCCGGGGCTGACGTAGTGTGCCTCCACCGTCTGGCCGGCCGCCGAGATCGCGTGCTCGCGGTCGAACGTCGTGGCGGGTGCGAACCGCTCGGGCGACAGCGCGCCGGCGTCCGAGACGAGCCGCAGCAGCTCTGCCCGCGCGGCGCCTTCGTCCCGCACCGGCGTCCAGCCGCGGACGTCGGCGAGCAGCGCGTCGACCCACTTCTCGCCGTGCTTCCGCACGCGCTCGATCGCGTCGGCCGCGCTCGCGAGCACGCGCGCCCGGCCGTTGGCCTGCGCCGCCAGCGCCACGTCGCCCGTGAACGCGGTGTTGCCGCCGGTGTGGTCGAAGTGGTGGTGCGTGCTCACGAGGTGCGTGACCCGCCGCCCGGCGCGCGCTTCGGCCTCGCGCCGCAGCGCGCCGCCGAAACCCATGATCTTCGAATCGGCCACGAGCACCGGCCCCGCGCGCTCGAAGGCGACGAGGGAGTTGCCCCCGCCGCCCAGCGCGACGTGCACGCGCGGCGTCACCTCGCGCCACTCGAAGATGTCGCCTCGACGGGCGGCGCCGAGCGCCCCGAGTGCGCGCGGCAGCGCGATGCCGCCCAGCGCCGCCAGCCCCGCTACCCGCGCGCCGAACTCCCGACGCGTGATCGTGTCCATGGCTCCTCCCGCAGTCTGGTGTGGCGGGAGGATGCGGCCGCGGCGCGCGAAGCGCGAGAGGGCGTGCCGAGGCTGACGCGATCCTGACCGTCCAGAGCGCTGTCCGATCGCGTGAGATGACTAGCGAGGCGCGTCGCGCTTGGTCGAGAACTCCTCCTCGGCGCTGCGGTGCCACTCCAGCTCCTTCAGCGTGACGGGGCGCAGTGTCAGGTCGAAGGCCAGCCAGAGCAGCTTCGAGAAGGGGAAGAAGACGAAGAGCAGCACCGCCGCGAGCACCGGCAGGCCGTTCTCGAGCAGGTCCCACGGCGTCGAGTCGGTCAGCGTCAGCGCGAGCACGATCGCGGCGTACCCCGCGAGGCCGACCAGCGTGAACAGGATGAACATCGATCCCACGAACGTGTCGTGCTCGCCGCGCTGGAGCCGGAGCCCGCAGTTGCCGCACTTCACGCGCAGCTTGAGCCAGTGCTGGAGCACCGGACCCTTGCCGCAGTGCGGGCACCGCAGCAGAAACGCGCGCCCGAACAGGCGCAGCGTCCGCTTGACGGTCGGGAGCTCGAGCGGACTCTCGGAGTCCATTTCCGGCGGCTTCGTCATCGGCGGGCCTCGCGTCTAGTGTCGCTCGGACGCCCCGACTGCGCGCTCGGCCTCGAGCTCCTTCACTTTAGCCGTCAGCTCGTCCAGGCGCTGCTGCAACAGCGCCAGCCGCTCGACGACGTCCGGCGCGAGCGGGTTGAGCCTGGGGGGCGAGGGGGGCGGCATCGTCGGCAGCGTCACCGCGCGCTTCGGCCAGAACGTCTTCACCAGCGCGAAGCCGAGCAGGACGAGGAGGACGAGCTGCGCCAGCAGCGTCTCGACGCTCGGAAAGAGACCGAGCGCGTCCGCGTGCGGGAAGCCCGGCAGCGCCGTGATCGAGACGACGTTGCCTTCCTGCAGCTCGCGCACGCCCTTGCCCACGAAGACCAGCGCCATGTAGTACAGCAGCGCGCTGGTGACCGCGAAGAACGGCCGGAGCGGGAGGCGCACGCCGTAGCGGTAGAAGAGCGTGAACACCACGCCCAGCACCGCAAAGCCGGCGAGGATGCCGAGCGAGATCGGCACGCCCGCGCCCGGGCCCTCGGCGAACAGCGCCTGGTAGAAGAGCGCCGTCTCCGCGCCCTCGCGGTACACGGCCAGGAAGGCGACGAAGGCGAGCGTGGTGCCGCCGCCGTGCGCCAGCGCGTTGCCGACCTTCTCCTTGATGAACTGCTGCCACTTGGCCGCCTCGACCTTCGAGATCAGCCAGTAGCTCACCGAGAAGAGCACCGCCACGGCCACCAGCAGCGTCACGCCCTCGATGATCTCGCTGCTCGCCGGGACCGCGGCCAGAATGGTCCTGAGCACCACCGCCGTCGCCGCGCTGGCGGCCAGCCCGGCGGCGACGCCGGCCCAGATCGAGCGCAGCCGCTCGCGGTTCCCGGTCTTGATCAGGAACGTCACCACGGCGCCGATGACCAGGATGGCCTCGAGCCCCTCGCGGAAGATGATCAGGAACGACTGGAAGAACGCGCCCCAGCCGCCGGCGCTCGACTGCGTGAGCGCGACGACCCCGGGGAGCCCGGCCTCGATCGCGTTGCGTTCGGCATCGGCCACGCGCAGGTCACCGCGCTTCACGGCGCCCTTGAAGTCGGCGAAGTGGCGCTCCATCCCCGCGACGAGCCCCGGACTCTTCGCCCGCGCGCTCGTCTCGAGCGGCTCGAAGGCGATGTAGGCGTCGAACGCGCGGTCGCCGGCGTCGTCAGAGCGGCCGGCGCGCGCGGCGCCGAGCGCCTGGTCGAGCATCGTGAGCACCTGGCGCGGCGCGGAGTCCACGGGCAGACGTGACGACGCCTGGTTCGCGCCGCGCCCGCCCGCCGCCGCCATGGCGCCGCGGTCGCGCGACGGGAGCGTCCGCACGTACGC
>DATFPD010000431.1:0-6029 GCA_035265005.1 Gemmatimonadaceae bacterium
GGATGTGCTCGACACCAAGGGGCAGGACTCGACGCTCACGCTGCCGATCGCCTACCCTCCGCAGACGCGGCCGGCGGTCTCGAACGTGAGCGCCGTGATCGGGGCAGGCGCGACCACAACGGTCAACTTTACGGTGTTCCACCAGGGCACTACTCCGACGACGGCCGAGGTGCTGTTCCGCGACCCGTCGCTCGACCGGACGCAGCCTACGGTCCTCAACGCCCTAGCCGCTCCCGTCTGCGTGCGGCCGATTCCGCCTGGTCCAATTGACCAGACGTCGTGGTCGGTTCAGCTCACCTGCCCCACCCCCGGCCAGGCTTTTGCACAGGTCATCGTGATTCCGTTCGACCAGACTGGACCGGGACAGGCTGCCCGGGGTCCAGTCGCCATTCCGTAGCGCCCGGGAGCACTTTCGCCCGGGCGCTCACGCGCCCGCGACGAACTCACGCCGGCCTCACCGCCCATGCTCCTCGTCGGTTTGACTGGCAACGTTGCCAGCGGGAAGTCCACCGTCGCTCGGCTCTTCTCCGAGCACGGCGCGACGATCATCGACTCCGACGTGCTCGCGCGGCGCGCCGTCGAAGTCGGCACGCCGGCGTACGACGAGATCGTGAAGCGCTGGGGGAAGGACGTGCTGTCGCCGGACGGGCAGCTGGACCGCGCGGCGCTCCGCCACCGCGTGTTCAAGAGCCAGGAGGAGCTGGAGGAGCTGAACGGGATCGTTCACCCCGAGGTGAACCGCCTGCGCGCGCGGCTGGTGGACGAGGCGCGCCGCCGCGGCGACCGCGTGGTGGTGTGCGACATCCCGCTGCTGTTCGAGCGGCGCCTGGTCGAGGAGTTCGACCGCATCGTGCTGGTGGACGCGCCGCGCCCCACGCGGCTGGAGCGCCTGGTGCGCGAGCGCGGGCTGCGCGAGACCGAGGCGATGGACATGATCGCCGCGCAGATGCCGGCGGAGCTCAAGCGCGCGCGCGCCGACTACGTCGTCGACAACACCGGCACGCTCGGCGTCCTCGAGGCGCGCGTGAACGAGGTGTGGAGCGCGCTCGAGCAGGAAGCCCGGTCGCAGAAGCCGGCGCCCGTGCTTTCTTGACACCCTTCCGCGCGCCCGGGTAGACTTCGCCGCCGAACGGGAGCCCGACCGTGCTCGGACACTTGCCGTCCTGAGCGCAGCGACGGATTTACTCGCCCAGGGCCGGCGCATAACCGGTGGAGAGTAGGTCCTTCGCTGCGCTCAGGATGACATCCGCTCGGGACGACACGCTCCCCGCGTTCGCTCCCTCACCCTTCTCCTCCCATGGCCAACGTCCCCGACGACCTGCTCTATACCGAAGACCACGAGTACGTGAAGACCGCCGGCGGCGGGGACGACTCGGTCGTCTACGTCGGCATCACCGACTACGCCCAGGGTGAGCTCGGCGACATCGTCTACGTGGAGCTGCCGAAGGTCGGCACCAGCTTCGGCCAGAAGGACGTCTTCGGGACGATCGAGGCGGTGAAGGCGGTCAGCGAGCTGTTCTCCCCGGTCGCGGGCGAGGTCGTCGAGATCAACGGCCGCCTCGACGGCGAGCCCGCCCTCGTCAACCGCGACCCGTACGGCGACGGCTGGATGGTGAAGATGCGCCTGAGCGACCCGTCGAGCCGCGATGGCCTGATGAAGGCCGACGCATACAAGAAGCACATCGGGCAGTAAGCGCGAACCGCGAGTCGCGATTCGCGAGTCGCGCTTCTACCGCCAGCTCGGCGCCAGGTCCGAGCCCCGGGCGCCGAGTCGGGTGAAGCTGGAGCCGTCGGCGGTGATGATCTGGATGTCCTCGTCGTCGAACGGGGCGGCCGAGGGACCGATGCCGGAGAAGGCGATGCGCCGGCCGTCCGGGGACCAGCTCGGGTTCAGGTTGAACGACTCGACCGGCGTGAGCAGGCGGTAGCCGGTGCCGTCGGCGTTGATGACGGCGATGCCGCCCTCGAACGAGCCCTGCACCAGCGCCAGCCGCGCGCCGTCCGGCGACCAGGTCGCGTAGCTGAAGACGGCGTCGGCGATCTCGGTCACGCGCCTTACGCCGGACCCGTCCGCGTTCATGACCCAGACCTGCGCGCTGCCCGTGCGCCGGCTGACGAAGGCGATCTTCGTTCCGTCGGGCGACCACTGCGGCGCCCGGTCGACCGACAGGTCGTCGGTGAGCCGCGTCAGGCCGCTGCCGTCCATGCCGATGACCCAGATGTCCGGCCCGCTGGTGAACGCGAGCCGCGAGCCGTCGGGCGACGGCACCGGCCGCGACATCGGGATCGCGGGGAGGACCGCCGGCACGCGCCTGACGTCGGAGCCGTCCGAGGCCATGGTGTAGGCCCCGGTCTCCTGGACCTCGCCCCGGTTGCTGAGGAAGGCGATGCGCCGGTGGCCGTCGTACCAGGTCGGGCTCGTGCTGAAGCGCCCGCCCTCGGTCGTCGTCAGGCGCACGACGCCGGAGCCGTCCGGCCGCATCGAGTAGACCTCGCCCCCCACGTTGTCCCGGGTGGAGGCGAACAGGATGCGCTCCTCCTGCTCGGGCCGCGTGGGCGGGTCCCCGCAGGCGAGCAGCCAGCAGCACGCCGCCGCGCCGACGGCCGCGCCCGCGCGGCCCGGGTTCCTGGAACGACGCCGGAGCATCTTCACGAGGGTTGAAGGCTTCTCCTACTGCGCCGCGTCCACCACCGCCTCGGCGTACGTGTCGGTCGGGGCGCAGGAGCAGACGAGGTTGCGGTCGCCGTACGCGCTCTCGATCCGCCCCACCGACGGCCAGAACTTGCGCTCGCGCGTCGCCGGCGACGGGAAGACCGCCTTCTCGCGCGGGTACTTGTGCGTCCACTCGCCCGAGATCACCACGTCCGCCGTGTGCGGCGCGTTCTTCAGGACGTTGTCCTGCCGGTCGGCGACCCCGAGCTCGATCTCCCGGATCTCCTCGCGGATCGCGATCATCGCGTCGCAGAAGCGGTCCAGCTCCGCCTTCGCCTCGCTCTCGGTCGGCTCGATCATGAGCGTGCCGGCCACCGGGAAGGAGACCGTCGGCGCGTGGAAGCCGTAGTCCATCAGCCGCTTCGCGATGTCCTCCACCTCCACGCCTGACGTCGACTTCACGACCCGCGTGTCGATGATGCACTCGTGCGCCACGCGGCCGTTCTTCCCCTGGTAGAGCACCGGGAAGTGCTCCTTCAGCCGGTGCGCGATGTAGTTCGCGTTGAGGATCGCGACCTTCGTCGCCAGCGTGAGCCCCTCGCCCCCCATCATGTCGATGTACATGTAGGAGATCGGGAGGATGCTCGCGCTCCCCCACGGGGCGGCGCTCACCGCGCCGGTGCCCTGCCGCCCGCCCACCTCCACCACCGCGTGCTTCGGCAGGAAGGGCGCGAGGTGCTTGGCGACGCCGATCGGCCCCATCCCCGGGCCGCCGCCGCCGTGCGGGATGCAGAACGTCTTGTGCAGGTTCAGGTGGCAGACGTCGGCGCCGATGTCCCCCGGGCGGCAGAGGCCGACCATGGCGTTCATGTTCGCGCCGTCCATGTAGACCTGCCCGCCGGCGGCGTGCACCGCCTCGCAGATGTCCTTGATCGACTCCTCGAAGACGCCGTGGGTCGACGGGTACGTCACCATCAGGCCGGCGAGGCTGCCCTGATGCTGCTCGGCCTTCGCGCGCAGGTCGGGGACGTCGATGTTGCCGTTGGCGTCGGTCTTCACGACGACGACCTTGAGCCCGGCCATCACCGCGCTCGCCGGGTTGGTGCCGTGCGCACTCTGCGGGATGAGGCAGATGTCGCGGTGCGACTCGCCGCGCGAGCGGTGGTACTCGCGGATCACGAGCAGCCCCGCGTACTCGCCCTGGGCGCCGGCGTTCGGCTGGAGCGACACGGCGTGGAAGCCGGTGATCTCCGCCAGGTCGCGCTCCAGCCGCTCGAACAGCATCCGGTAGCCCTCGGCCTGCTCGCGCGGCGCGAACGGGTGCAGCTTCCCGATCTCGGGCCAGGTCACCGGGTACATCTCGGCCGTCGCGTTCAGCTTCATGGTGCAGGAGCCCAGCGGGATCATGCCGTGCACGAGCGAGAAGTCCTTCGCGTCGAGCGAGCGCATGTAGCGCAGCATCTCGGTCTCGCTGTGGTAGCGGTTGAACACCGGCGCCGTGAGGAACGCGCTCGTGCGGCGGAAGCGCTCGTCGTAGCGGTCGTCGGCGTCCGCCTCCAGGTCCTCGATCGTGAACGACTGCGGCGTCTCGCCGCCGTTGAAGACGCGGAGCAGATCCATGACGTCGCCCGGGCCGACCGTCTCGTCGAGCGTCACGCCGACGGTGGCGTTGTCGATCACCCGCAGGTTGATCTCCTCCGCCAGCGCCGCCTTCACGACCACCGACGCCGGCCGGTTGCCGAGCCTGACGCGGAGCGTGTCGAAGTAGACGTCGTGCGCGATCTCGTAGCCGAGCCGGTCGAGCCCCGCCGCGAGCGCGGCGGTGTGGCGGTGGATCTGCCGGGCGATGCGCCGCAGCCCCTGGGGCCCGTGGTAGACCGCGTACATCCCGGCGATCACCGCCAGCAGCACCTGCGCGGTGCAGATGTTCGACGTCGCCTTCTCGCGCCGGATGTGCTGCTCGCGCGTCTGGAGCGCCATGCGCAGCGCGCGGCGGCCCTGCGCGTCGCGCGAGACGCCGATGATGCGCCCCGGGAGCACGCGCTTGAACTCGTCGCGGGTGGCGAAGTACGCCGCGTGCGGCCCGCCGTAGCCCATCGGCACGCCGAAGCGCTGCGTCACGCCGACGGCGATGTCCGCGCCCCACTCGGCCGGGGGCGCGAGGAGGACCAGCGCCATGAGGTCCGCGGCCGCCGTCACCAGCGCGTCGACGGCGTGCGCGCGCTCGCAGAAGCCGTGGTAGTCGTAGACCGCGCCGTCGGTGGCCGGGTACTGGATCAGGGCGCCGAAGATCTCGGGCCCGAAGTCGAAGCTCCGGTGGTCGCCGACGACGACCTTGATGCCGCGCGCCTCGGCCCGCACGCGCACGACGTCGATCGTCTGCGGGTGGCAGTCGGCGGCGACGAAGAAGGTCTCCTTCCCCGGCTTCCCCTTCGCGGCGTAGCTCATCGCCATCGCCTCGGCGGCCGCGGTGCCCTCGTCGAGCAGCGACGCGTTGGCGATCTCGAAGCCGGTCAGGTCGATGACGACCGTCTGGAAGTTGAGCAGCGCCTCCAGGCGGCCCTGCGCGATCTCGGCCTGGTAGGGCGTGTAGGCCGTGTACCAGCCGGGGTTCTCGAGGATGTTCCGCTGGATCACCGGCGGAGTGATCGTGTCGTGGTACCCCATGCCGAGGTACGAGCGGAAGACGCGGTTGCGCCGCGCCATCTGGCGCAGCTCGGCGAGCGCCTCGAACTCGCACCGCCCGCGGGCGATGTTGAGCGGCCGGCGGAGCCGGATGCGCTCGGGGACCGTCGCGTCGATCATCTCGTCGAGCGACTGGTAGCCGAGCGCCTGGAGCATCTCCCGCTGCTCGCGTTCGTCGGGACCGACGTGGCGCGGAACGAACGAGTCGCTCGGCAGGTTCTCGGACGGCTGCGCGTTGCGCGCGGCGGACTGGGTATTCGACGTAGCCATTGCGGACCTCGGCCGGCGGCCGGGCTTGGATTTCGGCGTGCGAGAAGGCCGCATGTCGGACGGCGGCGCTGCCGAAAGCTAAGCGGGGCCACGCCGACGTGTAGATGCGGCCGGAGCGCGGTAGTGGGTCAGTTTGAGGTAACAGCAACGGCAGCGGCGTTGACAGGATGAACAGCGCCAGGATGCACAGGATGGGGAACAGGATGACGGCCCCGGGAGGCGAGCTCTCCCGGGGCCCGCATCCTGTTCCCCATCCTGTGCATCCTGTCAAAATGCCGTCGCCGTTGCCGTCGCCGTCGCAAGGCCGGCGCCCGCAGACTGACCCACTGCCCGGAGCGCCTGCGGCGCCGCCCCGGGGGCGCCCCGCGGGCTACGGCGGGATTGGCGCCAGTCCGCCGCGTCCACGAGGTGCACTGGGCAG
>DATFPD010000432.1:0-3720 GCA_035265005.1 Gemmatimonadaceae bacterium
CCCGCCCTCCCGCGATGGGGCGCGCTCGCCCGGTGGGTGCGGTGGATGGAGACGCGGCCCGACGACGAGCGGCGCCCCGCCTCCAGCTGGTGGGCCACGTTCGACCTGGTCGCGAGCATGACGTGCCTGCTGGTGATCGTCTACGCCGAGCGCGACTGGTTCATCCGGACGCCCACCCTCGCCCTCAGCGTGGCGGGGATCCTCTATCGGCCGCTCGCGCGCCGGGCGGCGTACTGGTTCGCGATGGCCGCGGTGCTGGCGGTCGGTCACCTGCTCATCTGGGATCAGATCGACAACCACAAGTACCTGATGACGTACTGGTGCCTGGCGCTCGCGGTCTCGTTCCTGACCCCGCAGCCGCTGCGGACGATCGCCGTCAACGCCCGGCTGCTGATCGGGCTCTGCTTCCTCTTCGCCGCCGTGTGGAAGCTCGCCTCGCCGGAGTTTCGGAACGGCACGTTCTTCCAGTACGTCCTCCTCACCGACGTGCGGTTCCGCGGCGTAGCGGACCTCGTCGGCGGGGTGAGCACGACGCTCACGGCGGGGAACACGGCGGCGGTCGACAGCCTCGGCCAGTTCTCCGGCGCGCTCGACGCCGTGCCGCTCCACTCATCGCAGCGCATCGAGTGGATGGCCCGCCTCATGGCCGGCTGGACGATTCTGCTCGAAGGGGCGATTGCCGTCGCGTTCCTCTGGCCCGAGGGGAAGGGCGTCTCCAAGGTTCGGGACCTCGTCCTGATCTGCTTCCTGATCACGACGTACCCGATGGCGTCGGCGGTGGGCTTCGGCTGGCTGCTGGTGGCGATGGGGCTCGCGCAGAGCACCCGGTCGTTCGCTGCGGTGCGGCCACTCTACGTGCTGACGTTCCTCCTCCTGCCGCTCTACACGCTGCCGTTCAGCCGGCTGCTCGTGCACGTGGCGCGCTGACGCTGAAAGAGGGTCGAGGGTCGAGGGTCGAGGGTCGAGGGTCGGGTGAACAGTCCCGGAGGCCTGTCATCCTGAGCCCGTTCGCTGCGCTCAGGGTAAACTCCGCGAAGGATCTACTGTCCGTGCCGCGTGGCTAGTCACGAGCACCGCACGCGAGATCCTTCGGCGCTGCGCGCCTCAGGATGACAGACCGGGGAGCAGTTCACTCGACCCTATACGCTAGACCCTCGACCCTGCTCTGCTCACTCGCCCTCGGGCCGGCCGAACATGAGCTGGATGAACGGCAGGTCCTCGGGGCGGGCGAAGACGTACACATGGTCGCCCGCCTGCAGCGCCGTCCGCCCCTTCGGAGCGATCAGCTCGCGCCCCCGCACGATGAGCGTGGCCGCCGAGCCTTCCGGGAAGGGGAGCTCGGCGAGCGGCACGCCGGTGACGGCGAGCGCCGCGTCGACGTAGAACGACAGCAGCTCGCCGGTGAGCGGCAGGCGGGACTCGATCTCGATCACCGCCGGCGGGCGCGGCGGCTCGCGCGACTCGAGCCCGAACCGCCGCGTGACCCACGGGACTGTGGCGCCCGGTACGAGCGCGTTGACCACGACGATGAAGAAGACCACGTCGAAGATCCGCTGCGCGCCGGGCGCGCCCGCCAGCACCGGGAAAGTGGCGAGGATGATCGGCACCGCGCCGCGCAGCCCCACCCACCCGACGTACGCCGTGTCGCGCGCCGTGAAGCCGAAGGGCGTGACGCAGAGCGCCACCACTAGCGGCCGCGCGACGACGGCCAGGAAGAGGGCGAGCGCGAGCCCGGCCCATCCCACGTCCACGAGCCGCGACGGGAACACCAGCAGTCCGAGCATCAGGAACATCGCGATCTGGCTGAGCCAGGCCAGCGCGTCGTGCACCCGCAGCAGGCCGGCCCGGTACGGGAGCACGCCGTTCCCGAGGACGAGCGCCGCCACGTACACCGCGAGGAATCCGCTCCCGTGGATCAGCGCCGGCACGCCGAAGGCCAGGCAGGCGAAGGCGAGCGTCAGTACGGGGTACAGGCCGCCCGCCGGGAGGCGAATGCGGGCGAGCAACGCACGTCCCGCGTACCCGATGAGCAGCCCCAGGCCGGCACCGACGACCATCTCCACGGCCGCGTCGAGCGCAAGGTGCCAGCCGAGCGCCGCGTCGGGGGCGAGCAGGTTTTGCGTGAGCGCCACCGTCAGGATCACCGCCATCGGGTCGTTGATCCCGGACTCCACTTCCAGCGTGGTGCCGACCCGCCGCTTGAGGCTGATCCCGCTTCCCCGCAGCACCGAGAACACGGCCGCCGCGTCGGTCGACGACACGATGGCCCCGAGCAGCAAGGCGTGCGGCCAGGTGAAGCCGAGCGCGTATGCCGCCGAGCCCACGAGGCCCGCCGTGCCGACCACGCCGACCGTGGCGAGCAGTGCCGCCGGCCGCAGCGCCTGCCGGACGGCGGTGAGCGGCGTGTTCAGCCCGCCGTCGAAGAGGATGAGCACGAGGGCGATCGCCCCGAGCCGGAAGGCGGTGCGGTAGTCCTCGAACGCGATCCCGCCGATCCCCTCGGACCCCGCGAGCATGCCGATCCCGAGGAAGAGGAGCGTGACTGGCACCGCCACCCGCTCCGCCGCACGGCTGAACAGGATGCTGACGGCCAGCAGCAGGCCGAAGATCGCGAGGAGCAGCGCGGTGGCGGCAGGCTCGGAAGCGCGCATGCGGCAATCTGCCGCCACGCGGGCGGGTGGTGGAAGTCGCGGCGGAAAAATTCGGCGCGACGTCAGCCCGGCTGACTTCAGGCGCGGCTCAACCGGTCAGGGCTCGGCGCGCAGCGCTTCGAGGAACGTGGCCGCCCACCAATCGATGTCCTGCTGGAACACACGCGCCCGAAGCGCGCGCATGCGCGACCGCCGCTCCGCGGGCGGCATCGTGAGCGCCCGGTGCACGGCGTCCGCGGTGATGTCCACGTCGTACGGGTTGACGAGAAGGGCGTCGGTGAGCTCGTCGGCCGCGCCCGCGAACTCGCTCAGCACCAGCACGCCGTCCTCGTCGGTCCGCGCCGCGACGAATTCCTTCGCGACGAGGTTCATGCCGTCGCGCAACGGGGTGACGAGCATGACGTCCGCGGCGCGGTAGAGCGCCATGAGGACGGTGTCGGACACGCTCCGGTGGACGTAGTGGATGGGAGTCCAGCGCGGCGTGCCGAACGCGCCGTTGATGCGCCCCACCAGCCCCTCGACCTCGGCCCGGATGCGCTTGTACGCGGCGACGCCGGCCCGCGACGGCACCGCTACCTGCACGAATCGCACGCGCTCGCACCACTCCGGGTGGCGGGCCAGCAGCCGCTCCATCGCCACCAGGCGGCGGGGAATCCCCTTGCTGTAGTCGAGCCGGTCGATCCCGACCAGCAGGCACTTGCCCTCCTTGGCGCGGAGCCGCACCACCTCCGCCTCGACCTCCGGCGCCTCGGCGCGCTCGGCGAGCGACGCCGCGTCGACGCCCATCGGGAAGACGCCGATGTGCACCTGGCGGCCCCCGTACTCGATTGCCTGCCGTGCCGGGTCCATCTCGATCCCGAACAGTCGGCGGAGCGCCGCGGTGAAGTGCCCCCGGTAGCGGCGAGTGTGGAAGCCGATCACGTCCGCGCCGAGCATTCCCTCCACGAGCCACTTGCGGGTCGGCAGCGCGAAGAAGATCTCGGGGTTCGGGAACGGGATGTGGAGGAAAAACCCGATCCGCGCCCCGCGAAGGCGCGCCCGCAGGAGCGCGGGGAGGCGCAGCAGGTGG
>DATFPD010000433.1:0-11877 GCA_035265005.1 Gemmatimonadaceae bacterium
GGAGCTGCCGATGGAGTTCGCGCTGGAAGCCCAGCAGCTGCTGGGGATCACGCTGGAAGGAAGCGTCGGCTGACGAGGGAAGGGGGACGGGGGATGCACCCTTCCCCCTTGCTGCGCTCGGGGTCAGGGCAGGCTGTCAGCTGTCAGCGGAAGCAGCTCATCCCCCGTCCCTTTTTTCGCTACAACCAATACCAAGCCATGCTCGACATAAAGGACCTCCGCGCCAACGTCGGAGACAAGGAAATCCTCAAGGGCATCACCCTGCACGTGAACGCCGGCGAGGTCCACGCCATCATGGGGCCTAACGGCTCCGGGAAGAGCACGCTGGCGCAGGTGCTCGCCGGGCATCCCGGGTACGAGGTGACGGGCGGCAGCGTGACGTACGACGGGAAGGACCTGCTGGAGATGGAGCCGGAGGAGCGCGCGCAGGCGGGCGTCTTCCTGGCGTTCCAGTACCCGATCGAGATCCCCGGGGTCTCCAACGCGTACTTCATGCGCACCGCCTACAACGAGATCCGCAAGGCGCGCGGCCAGGAGGAGGCGGACCCGCTCGACTTCCTCGACATCATGGCCGACCGGCTGAAGCTGGTGCACATGAGCGAGGACATGCTCAACCGCTCGGTGAACACCGGCTTCTCGGGCGGCGAGAAGAAGCGCAACGAGATCCTCCAGATGGCGGTGCTCGACCCGAAGCTGGCGGTGCTCGACGAGACCGACTCCGGGCTCGACATCGACGCGCTCAAGGTCGTGGCCGACGGCGTGAACAAGCTCCGCCGCCCGGACAACGCGACGATCGTCGTCACGCACTACCAGCGGCTGCTCAACTACATCGTGCCCGACTTCGTGCACGTGCTGGTGGACGGGCGGATCGTGCGCTCGGGGGGCAAGGAGCTGGCGCTGGAACTGGAGGAGCGCGGCTACGACTGGGTGCTCGGCGCGGCGGGGGCGGCCGCGTGAGCACGCCCGCCATGGTCGAGGACCTCGCCTCCGAGGCGGCGGCGGTGCAGGGCGGCGAGCCGGCGTGGCTCGCCGGCGTGCGCCAGGCGGCGGCCGACCGCTTCCGCGCGTTAGGCTTCCCCACGCCGAAGAACGAGGACTGGCACTACACCAGCGTCGCGCCGATCGTCGAGGCGGACTTCCGGCCGGCGCGCAGCGCGAGCGGCGACGTCCGGCCGGGGGAGCTGGCGCCGTTCCAGTTCGGTGCCGCGTGGCCGACGGCGGTGTTCGTGAACGGGCGCTTCGCCCCCGAGCTTTCCACCCTCTCGGCGCTGCCGCCGGGGGTGCGGGTGTTGGACCTCGCCGCCGCGATCCGCGACGAGCCGGCGCTGGTCGAGCGGCACCTGACGAAGTACGCCGACTTCGACCAGCACACCTTCACCGCGCTCAACACGGCGCTGATGGCGGACGGCGCGGTGGTGCACGTCGCGCGCGAGACGGTCGCCGAGACGCCGGTGCACCTGCTGTTCGTGACCGACCCGCACGGCGCGAAGGCGGCCACCCACCTGCGCAACCTGGTGGTCGTCGAGCGGCACGCCAAGGCGTCGGTCGTGGAGAGCTACGTCGCCATCGGAGACGCGGCGTACTTCACCAACGCGGTGACCGAGGTCTCGATCGCCGACGGCGCCACGCTCGCGCACTACAAGATCCAGCGCGAGAGCCGGCGCGCGTTCCACGTCGGCACGGTGGACGCCCGGCAGGGGCGCGACAGCCACTACGTCTCGTTCTCCTTCGCCACCGGCGGGCTGCTGAGCCGCACGAACATCTACACGGTGCTCGGCGGCGACGGGTGCGGCGCGACGCTCAACGGCCTGTACATGGTGGACACCGACCAGCACTGCGACCACCAGACGCGGATCGAGCACGCCGAGCCGAACTGCTTCAGCCGCGAGGTCTACAAGGGGCTGCTCGACGGCTCGTCGCGCGGGGTGTTCAACGGCAAGGTGTACGTGCACCCGGCGGCGCAGAAGACGGACGGGAAGCAGGAGAACCACACCCTGCTCCTCTCCGACCGCGCGCAGGTGAACACCAAGCCGCAGCTCGAGATCTTCGCCGACGACGTGAAGTGCACCCACGGCGCGACGGTCGGCCGGATCGACGAGCGCTCGCTCTTCTACATGAAGAGCCGCGGCGTGAGCGCCGCCCACGCCCGCCGCCTCCTGATCTACGCCTTCGCCGCCGACGTCCTGGAGACGATCGAGCAGCAGGAGCTGCGCGAGGGGCTGGAGCAGCTCGCGCTGGAGCGGTTCACGGGCGGGGAGGACTCCAAGTGACGAGATGCGGGATGCGACGGCCGTCATCCCGCATCCCCCGTCCCGCATCCCGGCATGTCTGACCTCCAGGAGCTCTACCAGTCCCTGATCCTCGACCACAGCCGGAAGCCGCGGAACTTCGGGGAGCTGGCGGACGCGGACCGGCGGGCGGAGGGGCGGAACCCGAGCTGCGGCGACCAGGTGACGGTGTGGCTGCGGCTGGACGGGGACACGGTCGCGGACGCGCACTTCGTGGGCACCGGCTGCGCCATCTCCAAGGCGTCGGCGTCGCTCATGACGACGGCCGTGAAGGGGAAGTCGCGGGCCGAGGCGGCGGCGCTGTTCGAGCGCTTCCACGACCTCGTCACCGGGAAGGCGGCGGCGCCGGCGGCGGGAGTGGCCGACCCCGCGCTGGGACGGCTGGCGGCGTTCTCGGGCGTGTCGCGCTTCCCGGCGCGCGTGAAATGCGCGAGCCTGCCGTGGCACGCCCTCAAGGCCGCGCTCGGCGAGGACGGCGCGGTAGTGTCGACGGAGTGAAGGAGTGAAGGAGTGAAGGAGTGAAGGCCGCGGGCGACGGCTTCACCGCGCTGGCCCGCCTCGACGAGCTGCCCGAGGGCCAGCCGCTGGCCGTTGAAGGCCCGCGCGGCGAGCGGATCTGCCTCGTCCGGTCCGGGGCCGACGTCCGCGCGCTGCGGGACGAGTGCACGCACCAGGCCTTCCCACTCTCGGCGGGCGAAGTAATGCCCGACGGGACGATCATGTGTCCCTGGCACGGCGCGCGCTTCGACTGCCGCACCGGCGCGCCGCTCTCCGGTCCGGCGACCGACCCGGTGCCGGTGTACGAGGTGCGGGTGGAAGGCGAGGAGATCTACGTCAGGACGACGCCGTGAGGCGGGACCATTCCACGCGCCGCCTACTGTGAGCGACAATGAATCGTAAGGCCGACTTCCCGATCTTCGAGCACCACCCCGGGCTCCACTACCTGGACTCGGCGGCCACGGCGCACAAGCCGCGCGCGGTGCTGGACGCCGAGCGGGCGTTCTACGAGACGAGCTACGCCAACCCGCACCGCGGGGCGTACGCGCTGTCGGTCGCGGCGACCGAGGCGTACCACGGGGCGCGTGAGCGCGTGGCGCGCTTCTTCGGCGTGGCCGACCCGGCGTGCGTGATCTTCACCCGCGGCACCACCGAGGGGCTCAACCTCGTGGCCGGGGCGTGGGGGCGGAAGCACGTCGGCGCCGGGGACGAGGTCGTGGTCACGCGGCTGGAGCACCACGCGAACTTCGTCCCCTGGCAGCAGCTGGCGATCGAGCGCGGGGCCGCGTTCCGGATCTGCGAGCTCACGCCCGACGGCGAGGTGGACCTCGCGCAGCTGGAGCGGCTCGTCGGGCCGCGCACGAAGGTCGTCGCGTTCACGCACGTCTCCAACGCGCTCGGCACGATCAACCCGGTGGGCGAGATCGTGGAAGTCGTGCGCCGGCGCTCGTCAGGCGCCGCGCTGACGGTGCTCGACGGGGCGCAGAGCGCGCCGCACCTGCCGGTGGCCTTCGACGCGCTGGGCGTCGACTTCTACGCCTTCAGCGGGCACAAGATGGGCGCGCCCACCGGGATCGGCGGTCTGATCGGCCGCCGCGCCGCGCTCGAGGCGACGCCGCCCTGGCAGACCGGGGGCGACATGATCGAATTCGTGCACGACGAGCGCACGACCTGGAACGTGCTCCCGCACCGGCTCGAGGCGGGGACGCCCAACGCCGGCGGCGCGGTGGGGCTGGGCGCGGCGTGCGACTACCTGACGGCGGTCGGGATGGCGGAGGTCCGCCGCCACGAGCGCGCGCTGGTGGAGCTGGCGCACAGACGGCTGGCGGAAATCGACGGCGTGCGCGTCTTCGGGCCGCCGGCCGGCGCCGCCGAGCGGCGCAGCGGCGTGGTGAGCTTCGCCGTCGCCGACATCCACCCGCACGACCTGGCGACGATCCTCGACCAGGACGGCGTCTGCGTGCGCGCCGGCCACCACTGCTGCCAGCCGCTCATGCGCAGCATGGGCGTGGTAGCCACGGCGCGCGCGTCGTTCTACCTGTACAACGACGAGCGAGACGTCGACGCGCTGGTGGCGGGGATCGTCAAGGCGAAGGAGCTGTTCGGCTGTGCCGTCTGACGCCGAGCTCGAGGCGCTCTTCCAGGACACGATCCTCGCCCACTACCGCCGCCCGCGCAACAAGGGCCCGCTCGCGGGCGCGACCGCGGGCGCGCTGATCCGGAACCCGGCCTGCGGCGACGAGATCGAGGTGCAGGTCGCACTCGACCCCGACGGCCGGCTGCGCGACGCGAAGTTCACGGGCCAGGGATGCTCGATCATGCAGGCGTCGGCGTCGATGATGACGGAGGCGGTGCGCGGCCTCACCCACGCCGACGTGGACGCGCTCGGGGGGAGCGTCTCCGCAATGCTCGAGGGCGATGCGCGCCCCGCGGCGGACGAGCAGCTGGGCGACCTGCGCGCGCTCAGCGCCGTCGGGCGCTTCCCCGGCCGCCGGCAGTGCGCGGCGCTCCCGTGGCGGGCGCTGGCGAAGGCTCTTGCCCACGGGTCGTCCGAGCAATAGCGTCGTCGGCATATGCGCAGCATCGCCTCCCTGGGCAGGGCGTTGGCCCCCACGCTGCTCGTCGCGGCCCTCGCCGCCTGCCCCGGCGACCCGTCGAGCCCCAGCCCGCTGGCGATGGCCGGTCGGTTCGAGGAGCTGGCTCGCGCGCACGCCACCGACCCGAGTGCGCCCACCTACAGCTGGCACCTGGCGGCGGTGGCGCTCCGCTCCGGCGCCCCGGTGGGCTCCATCACCGTGGAGATCGACGGACAGGCGCGCACGTTCCAGGCGGTGGCCATGCAGGTCGGCACTGTCTCGGCGGGTGCGGACCGTCCCGGATCGACGTTCCTCGTCGGGTGGGGTGACCGCGAAGGACGGGAGGTCCTTCACCTGTGGGCGGTGCGCGACAGCATCGAGCTCGCCCCATTCGGACCGCAGCCGCCCGGAGAATTCACGCCGCCGCAGGGAGGCGCCTCGTTCCACACGCCGGTCAGCGACTCCATCTGGCTGCACGAGTCCGGTTGGGCCAAGCTCGCGCCGACTGTCGCCGCAGGGAGCTGCCGGTCCTCGCTGCGCCCGTCGGACGTGTGCCGTGTCGTCACGGTGAACGTTGGTGCATCGACCGTCATGCGCGCGGTCCGCACTCCCACCGACACTACGCCGCCGTGGCCCACGCACCAGCTCGCGGTGCGTGCCGCGCGCATCGGCGGGGTGGCGATCTTCCAGCCCTGCGACCCGGACGCCTGCTCGGTCGAGTTCCCCTGACCGCGGCGGCCGGCGGCGACCGGCGGCGACCGCCCGGGATGACGCTCAGTAGCTCCGCCCCGCCCCGCCGCCGCGCGACGACCCGCCGCCCCAGCTGCTCCCGCCGCCGCCTGACGAGCCGCCTGACGAGCCGCCTCCGAATGAGGGTGACGAGCCGCCGCTTCCTGACGACGTCGCGATGCGCGGGATCGCGCGCTCGTACTGGTTGGCGTGGCCGCAGTTGGCGCAGCGCTCGGAGACGAGCTGGGTCCCCTCGCTGAAGGTCGTCGCGTGCTGGAGCGTGCGCGTCTCGCTGGCCAGGGTGCGGCGGCCGCACGACGGGCAGTCGCGGTAGGGGGTGAACCACCGCTTGTCGGCGATGGTGCGGCGGATGCCGCACGTGTCGCACAGCCACACTTTGTGGTCGACGCTGCCAACTGATTCCTCGACCTGCTCCGGCCGGCTGAGGAACTGGTCCTCCTGCTCCTCGGGGACGAGGCGCATCGGCCCGTGCCCGTCGGGGCACTGCGGCGGGCGGCGGCTGCGGGCGATGACCCAGCCCACGCCGGCCAGCCCCACCGCGCCGATCGAGAAGAGCGCAATCAGCAGCGCACCATTGCCCCTGCGGCTCGCCGGCGGCGGGGCGACGATCCGCGCCGGCGCCGCGCCCGGTGCCGCGCCCGGCGCCGCGCCCGGCGCCGCCTCTGCCTGACGAGGGCGCCCGAACTCCTCGCGCGCCGCCGCGGCCAGCGCGCGTACGCCGCGCATCACCCCCTCGTCGAACGCGCCGCGCCGGAAGGCCGGGACGACTTCCTGGTCCTGGATGCGGCCGACCCGGGCGTCGGGGAGGATCCCCTCCAGGCCGTCGCCGACGGTGACGTGAACCGACCGGCGCGCGGGGACCCAGAGGAACAGCATGCCGTCGTTCCGCTCTCGGCTGCCGACGCCCCAGTAGCGGAGCAGGTTCAGCGCGAAGTCGGACGGCTCGAGGCCGGCGGTGGAGTCCACCACGACCACCGCCATCTGCACGCCGGTCTCCCGCTCGAGCTGGCGGATGGTGTCGTTCAGCGCGGCGACCGTGGCGGCGCTCAGGTGGTGCGCCGGGTCGGCGACGCGGCCGTCCGACGCCGCGCGCGGGTCGGGCACCCACGACACGCGGACGCTGTCCACGCGCTGCCCCCGCGCGCCGGCGTTCGTCTGTGCGGGGCGGGCCGTGGGTGCGGGGCGCTGGGCGGCGAGGGGTCGGCCGAGCGCCGACAGGGCGAGGAGAAGGACGGCGGCACCGGCGCGGTGCGCACCGGAGGAAGGACGGCGCGGCTGCTGCGACATCATCGGCGTGGGTGTGACGGTGGGGGGAGCGGTCGCAGATACTACGCGGCCGGGCGCCGGTTGTTGCGGCGGCGGCGGAGGAGCGCCGCGCCCGGCCGATCCCGCCTAACGGCGTGGCGCCGCCGGGGCCCCGGGCTCCGCCCTACGCGGCGTCCGCCTCGCGCGCCGGGAGGAAGCGGGGGCGGCGCGCGTCGCTGGCCGCGTGCGCGGCCTCGTCGGCGCGGCGCCGGGCGGCGGCGGCCGCGGCGGCGCGGGCGGTGTCGGAGACCGCGGCGCGGGCCGCGGCGACGTCGGCCAGCTGCGGGCGCAGGCGCAGCGCCTCGTCGAACTGCGCGGCGGCCTCGGTGTGCCGGCCGAGCGCGGCGAGCGTGATGCCGAGGCGGAAGCGGGCGTCGGCGTCGAGCGGACGGCGCTCGGCGACGACGGCCAGGAGCGACTCGGCCTCGCCGTGCCGCCCGCACTGCGCGAGCGCGACGCCCAGGTAGTACCGCGCGTCGAGGTCGTCGGCGTCGGCGCGGACGGCCTCCTCGAGGTGCGTCACCGCCCGCTCGCAGCGGCCGTCGCGCAGCAGCCGGTAGCCGGTCTCGTAAGGCGTCTCGCGGGGCGGGAGCGACGTGCGGGTGCCGCGACCCGCCCGGCGACGCCGCCCGAGCGCGCGCGCGCAGCCCGCCGTCGCCGCCCACGCCGCCCACGCCGCGGCGCCCGACTGCGCGCCGATCGCGCCGCTCAGTCGCCAGCCTCCTCCAATCAGTGCCGCTCCCAGAAGCAGCCAGATCACACCACCGTTCAGTCGCCCCACTAACCTGTCCTCGACTCGAGCCCGGATTCGCCGACCCGCCCACCCGTGATCCACCGCGGTCACGCGCTCCGGAGCGATCGCCGGCGCGCTGCCGCCCGACCGCCTAAAGGCACCTCGCGGGCCATCTGCGCCCGAAAGTGTATCTATCGAAATTTCAATGTTTTACACGGAACACGGTCGCGTCTGTGTCCTGGTTCGTGGACGTCCCGCTGCCTCGCTCCGTAACAGCGCTGGCTCGTTTCGTGGCAGGTTGTAGCGCGGGTGCGACAGATCGCGGGTTGCGCCGCCGAGCACTTGCAGCGAAAGTCATGGCCATGACCATGTCAACCACGGAACACGGCGTCTCGCTCACCGTGCTCCTCGTCTACACGGGCGGGGAGACGCTTCGGTGGCAGCGGTACCTCGCCGCGCAGCCGGCGGCGGTGCTGGACGAGCCGATGGGCGAGGGCCGCCTGGCGACGCTGCGCGGCCTGCTGGTGCACATCTTCGCGGTCGAGCTGCGCTACGCGCAGCGGCTGTCGGACGAGCCGGTCGCCTCGTACGAGTCGCTGCCGCAGGGGTCACTCGACGAGATCTTCGACATCGCCCGGCGGGCGCGGGAGAAGCTGGACCGCTACCTCGCCTCGGCGACCGAGGCCGACCTCGCGCGCGTCCTGACTTTCGAGACGCTCACCGCGGGGACGCAGCGGGCGACGGCGCGCAAGGTGGTCGCCCACGCGCTGATCCACGGTATCCGGCACTGGGCGCAGATCTCCACCGTCCTCCGCCAGCGCGGCTACCCCAAGCAGTGGTTCCACGACCTGCTGCTGAGCGACGCGATGGAGTGACGGCGAGTACGAAGTACGAAGTACTTGGCTCCGCCGCCCAGAAGCCGGCGCCGGAGTTCAGGCAGGCGCCGCCGCCTGACGACACGGTGACGGTGCGGGTGGCGCTCAGCGTCTCGCCCCAGTAGTTGTCGGTGACGGTGACCGACACGTTGTAGTCGGAGCCGCTGTTGGCGAACCCCGTCCCGCCGTCCTCGGCGGTGGGGAATAGGGCGCCGTTGATCGTCCGGGCGCAGGAGAAGTTGCCGCTCCCGCCGCTGACCGCGGCTAGCGCACGCCAGCCAGCGCCGCCACGACCAGCGCCACCCACTGCGCGCCGCGGTAGCCGTTAGGCGCGTCGTCGTACCACTCGCCGAGCGAGTGGCTGCCGCCGCCGGCGCCGCCGCCGTCCATCGTGATTGCGGGCAGGCCGACGCCGATCGGGTAGTTGGCGTCGGTGCTCGACGCCTCGGGCGCCGGCGCCGCCGCGCCGAGCGCGCGGGCCGCCTCGCGGGCGACGCGGACGACGCGCGCCGAGTCGGGCTGCGTGCCGGCCGGGCGCACGCCGATGGTGTCGAGGACGACGCGCAGCCGCGCCGGCGAGGCGGGCCAGCGCGCCTGCTCCTCGGCGAGCGCCGAGTCGACGGCGGCGCGGAGCTGGGCGTCGAGGGCCGCCAGCGCCTCGGCCGACTCGGAGCGCAGGTCGACGTCCATCGTCGCCTCGGCGGGGATCGCGTTGACCGACGTGCCGCCGCTCACCACGCCGACGTTGAACGTGGTCCTGGGCGACGCCGGCGGGCGCAGGTCGCCGATCCGGGCGATCGCGCGCCCCATCGCGTGGACCGGGTTGGGCAGGCCGAACGCGCTGTAGCTGTGCCCGCCGGGGCCGAGGAAGCGGACGCGGTAGCGGAGGCTGCCGACGGCCCGGCTCGTTAGGCCCTCCCCCGCCCCGTCGACCGAGATGAAGTAGGCCGCGCGCCCGCGCAGCTCGCGGCCGAGGAGGTGGCGGACGCCGCGCAGGTCGCCGGCCCCCTCCTCGCCGACCGTGCCGACGAAGATCACGTCGCCGTGGGTGGCGACGCCGGCGGCGTCGAACGCGCGCGCGACCGCCAGCACCACCGCCAGCCCGCGGCAGTCGTCGCCGATCCCGGGGCCGAAGAGGCGCGTCCCCTCGCGGCGCACGCGGACGTCGGTCCCCTCCGGGAACACCGTGTCGAGGTGTCCCGAGACGACGACCGTCGGCCCGCCGCCGGAGCCCGGCCGCTCGGCGATCACGTTGCCGACGCTGTCGACGCGGGGGCGCACGAGGCCCAGCGCCTCGAGGCGGCGGCGGTACTCGGCGGCGCGGGCCGCCTCCTTGAACGGCGGCGCCGGGATCTCGCAGATCGACGCCTGCTGGTCGAGGGTCCAGGCGTTGTTGGCGCGGAGCGACGCGAGTGCCGCCGCGACCTTCGGGTGGCGGGCCAGTGCGGCGAGGTCGTCGGCCGCCGCAGGCCCGGCAGGCACCGTCGCGCCGGCCTGGCGCTGGGCGCACGCTCCGACCGGCGTGGCGAGGGCGAGGAGGAGCGGGAGGAGGATGCGGGCCTGTGTCGGCATGCGGGGAATGTAGTCGCCGGGGCTGGATGGACGTTCGCGGCGCGGCGGGCCCGGGTCGCGGCGGTCCTGACCAAAGTCAGGGAGCCGCCCAACCATCTGCGGGTCGAGGTCCGGCCCCTCTGCGGACGCTCGGCGGGGCGTGCGCGCGCATCTTCTTCGCCATGGTTCACCCGCGGCACACACTCGCAGCAGGCGCTCTCGCGGCGCGACAGAGGAGGATACGACCATGGCACGGAAGCCGACGAAGCACCTGATCGCCCCGGACGAGCGCGTGGTGGAGCTGCCGGCGCCGGGCGCGGCGCCGCTCGCTCCGTCGCTCGCTCCGTCGCTCGCTCCGTCGCCGGAGCGGAAGGGGGCGGTGACGGGCGGCCCGGCCGAGCAGGACGATGCGAACCGTCGCAAGGCGGCGGTGCCGCGCTTCCCGGGCACCGCGGACCCGAGGAGCCTCGACTGACGCGCGAGGTCAGCCGCCCTCGCCGGACATGACCGCGGCGAGGCCGGTCAGGTCGATGACCGTGCGGAGCTCCTCGCCGACGTTGACGAGGGTGACGGCGGCGCCGGCGGCGCGGGCCTTCTTGACCGCCGAGACGACCGCCGACAGACCGCTACTGTCGACGTGCGCGGCGTCGGCGAAGTCGAGCACGATCCGGCGGGCGCCGGCGGCGGCGGCCTCCTCGATCCGCGCCGCCATCGCCCGGCGGGCCTCCGGGTCGCCTAACGCCGGCGGCACGCGGACGACGCGCTCCGGGAGCTCCGGCGAGCCGTCGTCGAGCCGCTCGACCGTCCGGTAGATCGCGGCGGCGAGCGCGCTGTCGCGGGGGACCTGGTGGGCGTCGCAGATGGCGAAGGTCTGGCGCAGGTACTCGCCGACGAGCTGGGCGCGCGGATCGGTGCGGGAGTCGTGGGATGTCATGGGCCGCTGCTGCTGCAGCCTCCGGGCCAGCGCGCGGCGGCGGCCGTGCGCGGCGGCGCGACCGGCACGGTCAAGGGAGTGATCGACATCGACCTCGGGCGGGCGTGGTCGTCGTTCCTGCCGGGTCGTGTCGGTCGACGGCGCAGGTGCCGCCGCCAACCCGATCATCTACAGCGGCGACGCCTGACGACCGCGTAGGGGGGGCGCCGCGCCGGCGACGTGGACGGCGCAGGACGGGCTGGCGGAGACGACCGGCGCGATTTCGAGAGACTCTGGTGACCGGCGGCGTGGCTTCGGCGAAGAGAACCCATGGAGGAACGACATGAGTGCGCACAGCGAGCGCGAGACGCAGTAGATTGCCGACCTGCCGGATCGGCCGGCGCCAGACGCCGGTCAGGCGAAGCCCCGCGTCGAGATCTCCCGCGACGGGGTGAGCGATCGCGAGGCCACGACCCTGGTGTAGGGCGGCCGGCTCGTCGTCGCGATGGACCCGTGAGCGCCGGCGGCGGTCCGAAGGGAGTCTGGGCTCCCGCGAGCGACATCGAGCAGTCGGCAGCGGCAGGGGTCGGCGTGACTCGTCAGGCAGGGCCCACGGGCGCCGGGCGGGCGCTGGAATCGTACGAGGGCAATGAAATGGTACGCGGGCGCGGCCCCCGCTGTAAGGGATTCACCGCGGGGCGCGAGAATGTGCAAGCGCACCGTTGCGACGCGGACCATTCCGCGGCAGCACCGCGCCGATTGCTCGCGCGTCGCGCCGGAGTCGGACGGGAGGAAGCGTCGCCACGGAGTGGTCCGCGTCGCAACCGACGGGTGACAACGCTTCCGATCCCGCGGTGAATCCCTTTCAGCGGGGGCCGCGCCCGCGTAC
>DATFPD010000434.1:0-49495 GCA_035265005.1 Gemmatimonadaceae bacterium
TCCCGACCGGGCCCGAGATGATGAGCGGCGTCCGCGCTTCGTCCACCAGCACGGAGTCGACCTCGTCCACGATCGCGTAGTAGTGCGGCCGCTGCACGCGCTGCTCGAGCGCGGTGACCATGTTGTCGCGGAGGTAGTCGAAGCCGAACTCGTTGTTCGTGCCGTACGTGATGTCGCACTCGTACGCCGCGCGCCGCTGCGGCGTCCCGGGCTCGGTGTCGTCGATGCAGCCGACGGTGATCCCGAGCCAGCGGTAGAGGTGCCCCATCCACTGCGAGTCGCGCCGGGCCAGGTAGGAGTTCACCGTCACCAGGTGCACGCCCTTCCCCGACAGCGCGTTCAGGTACAGGGGCAGCGTGGCCACGAGCGTCTTGCCCTCGCCCGTCGCCATCTCGGCGATGCGGCCCAGGTGCAGCTGGATGCCGCCCATGAGCTGCACCTCGTACGGCACCATGTTCCACGGCATCTCGTGGCCGGTGACCGTGACCGCGGTGCCGACCAGCCGGCGGCTCGCTTCGCGAACGGTCGCGAAGGCCTCGGGGAGGATCTCGTCGAGGACGTCCTTCAGCTCCTCGCGCAGCTCCCCCTCGAGCCCGCCGCGCCCGTCGGCGCCCATCAGCTCCTCGTCGATCCGCTCGCGCTCGAGGGCCTCCTTGGTCTCGCGCTTCTTCTCCTTGAGCTCGCCGATGCGAGTCTCCAGCTCGCCGGTGCGCTCGCGGATGAGCCCGCGGAGCTTGGCGGTCTGCGCGCGCAGCTCGTCCTCGGAGGCGCCCTGGAGCCGCTCCTCGTGCTCGAGGACTTCCTCCACGATCGGCTGCATTCGGCGCCGCTCGCGCTCGTGGCGCGTGCCGAAGACGCGTGATAGCACGTTCTTGAGCATACCGTCCTCTATCGGTAGAGCCCGGCCCGCGCGATGAACTCCGCCACCGCATCCGGCACGAACCCGTGAATCGACTTGCCCTGCCGCACCCGTTCGCGAATCTCCGTCGAGGAGACGTCCACCCGCCGCGTCGGCAGCGACAACGGCGCCCTGCCCGGCATCCCGCCGGCGCCCCGGTCGGGGTCCGGGACGCCGCCCCCGTCGGTCGCCCGCTCGAGGATCACGAGCTGCGCGAGCTCCGCCACCCGCTCGGGCTCGCGCCACTTGTGAAAGCTCGCCAGCACGTCGGCGCCGACCAGGAAGAAGCGCTCGGCCGTCGGCTCGCGCTCGGCGAAGGCGTGCAGCGTGTCAACCGTGTAAGATAACCCCGTCCGCTGGATTTCGATCGGGTCCAGGTCGAAGCGGGGGTCGCCGGCGAGGAGGAGCGTCAGCATCGCCAGGCGCTGCTCGGCCGGCGCCGTCGTCCGCCCAACCTTCAGCGGCTGCGTCGCGGCCGGAATGAACACCAGGCGGTCGAGCCCCAGCGCCTCGAACGCGTCGCTCGCCGCCAGCAGGTGCCCGACGTGGGGCGGGTCGAACGTCCCGCCGAAGAGGCCGAGGCGCACGCGCCGCCCCGTCAGGGCGTGGGCTTCGCGCTGCCGCCGGTGCTCGCCGTGTCCACGCCGCAGGTGCGCCGCACCTCGAGGTCGTCGGCGAACCTGGCGCGCACCGCCGTGCACGCCTCCGTCGCCTCCTCGCGGTAGTGGATCGTCCGGTACGCCTGCACGAGACGCAGGTACGCGTCGCGCGAGCGCGCCGTCTGCGGGTAGAGCCGCACGACGTCCTTGAAGTAGATGATCGCCGAGTCGAAGGCCTTGAGCCGCATGTAGTGCAGCCCGGTCTCGTAGTCCTTCGTGGCCATCCACTCCTCGAGCGTCTGGATGCGCTGCTCCGCGGGGGAGCGCAGCGGCGAGTTCGGGTACAGCGCGAGCAGCGTCTGGAACGTGCTCAGCGCGCTCTGCCCGTACTCGGCGTCCAGCACCGGCTTGCGCCAGAGCCGCTGGTAGGAGGCGCCCGCCTCGAACAGGGCGTCGTCGGCCAGCGTGTCGTCCGGGAAGCTCTCCGAGACCCGGCCGAAGCTCTGCGCGGCCAGGAGGTACTCCTTCCGGTTGTAGTGCGACTTGGCCAGGTAGTAGTGCGCGCGCGGCAGCAGCGTGTCGCGCGCCGGCAGGTCGATCGTCAGGCGCTCGAAGCCGGCGACGGCGTTGTCCCAGCGCTTCCGCTGGTACTCGCGCATGGTGGCTTCGTACAGGCGCTCCGGGGGCTTGATCCCCTGGGGCTGGAATCCGCGGGAGCAGCCGACGGCGGCCAGCCCCGAGAGGGCGGCGCTCAGAACGGCGCGAACGTGAGGCGAGGTCAACGAGCCGATGCGGCGGAGATGGCGAAGCATGAGGTGCACGGTGATACCCACGTCGGCCCGATCAGTTCTGCGCCGCCGCCGGGCCTCGGCGGCGGGCGAGCATCGACCGGTAGATCTCGACGCGGGGCTCTTCGGGGTGCGCCTCGGCGGCGGTACGCCAGGACCGGTCCGCCCGGTCCAGGTCGCCCTGAAGGTAGGCCACCAGCCCCCGGAGGAGCAGCGGGTCGAGGGCCGTCGGACGCGACTCCAGCACCGCGTCGAGGGCGGCGGCGGCCTCGGCGTGCTCGCCCCGTTCGACCAGGGCGCGCGCGAGGGCGAGGCGGATGTCGGCGAAGCTGGGGCGAAGCTCCAGCGCCCGCCGGAACTGCGCGATCGCCTCGTTCAGCGCTCCCGCCTCGCGGTACTCCCGGCCCAGGTTGGCGTGGGCATTCGCCAGCCGGTTGGCCACCAGCGCGGGGAAGCCGCTGCCGTCGGCCCGACCCAGCTCGCGGGCGGTCTGGAAGCCGCGCTCAGCGTCGTCGGCCCGGCCCAGCGCGCTCAGCACCACCGCGCGGTTGAGATGCGCCTCGACGTAGCGGGGGTTGATCTCGAGCGCCCGATCCAGCGCCGAGAGCGCCTCCTGCGGCTGGTCCACCAGAGCGAGGGACAGGCCCAGGAGGTTGAAGGCGTCCGCGTAGGCGAGCCCCTCCACCACGGCCTCCCGCAGCAGCAGTACGGTGCCGCGGTAGTCCCTAACCGCGAAGTGCTCGCGGGCGCGCGCGAGCGGGTCCGTGGCGCCTTCGACGCCGCCGAGCGAGGTGGTCGAGCGGTCAGGCAAGCATCCGCTCCGTGCCGAGCAGCGACCGGAAGTATTCGGCCGTCCGTGCGACGCCGTCGCGGACGTGCACCCGGGGCTCCCACTGGAAGAGCCGCCTGGCGCGCGAGATGTCGGGGCGGCGCTGCTTCGGATCGTCGGCCGGGAGCGGGCGGTGCACGATCGGCGACGCCGACCCCGTGACCTCCTTCACGATCTCCGCCAGCTCGAGCATGGTGTACTCGCCAGGATTGCCGACGTTGCAGGGCTCGTGCTTCCCCTCCCCGTCGTACATGAAGAGGCGGAAGAGCCCCTCGATCTCGTCGTCGACGTAGCAGAAGCTGCGCGTCTGCGTGCCGTCGCCGTACACCGTGAGGGGCTCGCCGTTCAGCGCCTGCACGATGAAGTTCGAGACCACGCGCCCGTCTCGCGGGCGCATCCGCGGCCCGTACGTGTTGAAGATGCGCACGATGCGGGTGTCGACGCCGTGCTCGCGGTGGTACGCCATCGTCACCGCCTCGGCGAAGCGCTTCGCCTCGTCGTACATGCTGCGCGGCCCGACGGGGTTCACGTTGCCCCAGTACGACTCCTGCTGCGGGTGCATCAGCGGGTCGCCGTACACCTCGGACGTGGACGCCACGAAGAAGCGCGCGCGGCTGGCCCTGGCCAGCTCCAGGCAGTTGATGGTGCCGTTGGAGTTCACCCGCATCGTCGCGATCTGCACCCGCTGATAGTCGGGCGGGCTGGCCGGCGACGCGAAGTGCAGCACGCCATCGACCTTGCCGACGCCGCGCGGCAGGCCGTCCGAGACGTCGCACTCCTCGAACGAGAACCGCGGCTCGCCGCGCAGGTGCGCCAGGTTCTCCGGGTGGCCCGTGACGAAGTTGTCGACGCCGACGACCGAGTGCCCGTCCTTCAGGAACCGGTCGGACAGGTGCGAGCCGAGGAAGCCGGCCGCGCCGGTGATGAGCACTCTCACGCGCCGGCCCGTCCGATCGAGTGGTACTCGAAGCCCAGGGCGCGCATGCGCGCCGGGTCGTACAGGTTGCGCCCGTCCACCACCACCGGCCGCTTGAGCGCACTCTTGATGCGCTGGAGGTCGGGGTGCCGGTACTCGTTCCAGTCGGTGACGACGACCAGCGCGTCGGCGTCGTCGAGCGCGTCGTAGTTGGTCTCGGCGTACGTGATGCGATCGGCCAGGCGGCGCTTCGCCTCGTGCATCGCCGCCGGGTCGTGCGCGACGACCGACGCGCCCTCGTCCAGCAGCGACTCGATGAGCGTGAGCGCCGGCGCCTCACGCATGTCGTCCGTCTGCGGCTTGAACGCGAGTCCCCAGACCGCGATCCGCGACCCCTTGAGGGTGCCGTTCATGGCCTGGCGCAGCTTCTCGAACAGCCGCTGCTTCTGGCGGTCGTTGACCTCCTCGACCGCGTCCAGCACGTCCAGCGGCGCGCCGACCTCGCGCGCGGTGCGGATGAGCGCCTTGACGTCCTTCGGGAAGCAGGAGCCGCCGTAGCCGGGGCCCGGGAACAGAAAGGAGGGTCCGATGCGGGCGTCGCTGCCGATCCCCTTCCGCACCTGGTCGACGTTTGCGCCCACGCGCTCGCAGAGGTTCGCGATCTCGTTCATGAACGAGATGCGGGTGGCGAGCATGGCGTTGGCGGCGTACTTCGTCATCTCGGCGGACGGGATGTCCATGAAGATGATCGGCTTGCCGGTGCGCACGAACGGCGCGTACAGCTCGGCCATGACGCTCCGCGCGTGGTCGCTCTCGACGCCCAGCACCACGCGGTCGGGCTTCATGAAGTCGTCGACCGCGGCCCCTTCCTTCAGGAACTCGGGGTTGCTGCACATGTGGAAGGGGTAGCGCGCGCTCTTCCCCGCCGCCTGCGCCACCTTCGCCGCCGTGCCCACCGGGACGGTCGACTTCGTGACCACGACGAGCTCGCGCTTCATGTGCTTGCCGATCTGCTCGGCCACGGCCAGCACGTGGCGGAGGTCGGCCGAGCCGTCCTCGTCAGGCGGCGTGCCGACCGCGATGAACACCACCTCCGCCTGCGCGATCGCCTCGGCGACGTTGGTGGTGAAGGTGAGGCGGCCCTGCTGCTGGTTCCGCTCGACCAGGGGCTCGAGCCCGGGCTCGTAGATGGGCAGGACGTTCCGCTTCAGCCCCTCGATCTTGTTCTCGTCGACGTCCCCACAGACGACGTTGTTGCCCGTCTCGGCGAGGCAGGCGCCGACGACGAGCCCGACGTAGCCCGTACCGATGACCGAAATGTTCACACGCGCTCCATTGATTGATACATAACCGCGACAAACGTAAGAACTTAGAGAGCTTCGGCGCGATCGTCAACCGAACCCTGATGCGGGCAGTGGGTCAGTTTGAGGGCGCCGGCCTTGCGACGGCGACGGCAACGGCGACGGCAACGGCAATTTGACAGGATGCACAGGATGCACAGGATGCACAGGATGAACACAGGATGACGGCCTGTCGGGATGCATCCCGGGGCCCTTCGTCCTGTTCACCATCCTGTGCATCCTGTGCATCCTGTCAAATTGCCGTTGCCGTCGCCGTTGCCATCAGACTGGCCCACCACCCTGATGCGCGTCGCGCGGTTCGCGATCCGCGAAGGGCCCCGGGACGCCAGTGGAGGCATCCCGGGGCCCTTCGCGAACCGCGCGACGCGAGTCGCGTCCAGCTTTACCGGTAGTGCTGCGTCGCGTCGATGGTGAACGTGACGCGTCGGTTCTGCTCGGCGCCCGGGTCGCCGCGGCGCTGGCCGGGATTGACCTGGCGGCCCGTCGACTCGCCGTACCCGATCGTCTTGAACTGGTCCTGCGGCATGTTGAAGCGCTCCACCATCACCCGCTTCACCGCATCGGCGCGGCGCCGGGAGAGGCGCAGGTTGTAGTCCGCGCTGCCGGCCGGGTCGGCGAAGCCCTCGATCGTGACCAGGGCGTTCGGGTAGATCCGGCGGATCACGTCGGCGATCTGGCCGAGGACGACGAAGTCCGAGTCGCGCACCGTCGCCGAGTCGAAGCCGAAGTGCACCGGCACCACGTAGCGGGCGAACAGGTCGCCCTCGCTCGTCTCGACCTCGACGCGCTGGCTGCGCAGGCTGTCGAGCAGCGGGCGCAGCTGCGCCATCTGCCGCTCGATCGCGTCGCGGATCGCGGCGTTGAGCGCCGCCGTGTCGATCGGCGTGGACACGATGACCGGCACGCGCGGCTCGTTCTCCCGGATGCCGCCCCAGAAGTACGTCGCGCTGACGTGGTGCTCGTCACCCAGCGGGTCGTCGGAGAAGAACTTGGCGCCGACGTTGTACCGGTTCCGGAACGCGTACTCGAGGCGGAACTGTCCGACGTTGATGCCGGCGCCGACCGAGAGGCCGCGCTTGTTGTCGTCGCCCCAGCGGTAGCCGATGCGGCCGATCAGCACACCGTTCACCGTCGCCTCGATCCCCTGCCGCGAGATGACCTCGTGCTTGTCCGGCACGTCGATCTGGCCGACGAGCTTGGCGTCGATCACGATCGGCTGGCCGCGGAACAGCAGTGGGGTCGCCATCAGGTTGCGGCGGCGGAAAACGTCGAACGACGCGCCGGCGAAGCCGAGCAGCGGCGGCTCGAAGGCGTCGGTCTCGAAGCGGACGTTGGTGCCGTAGTTCCGGAACCCGAGTCCGAGCGAGAGCCGCTTGAACAGGATGTCCGGGAAGATCATCGACGAGTTGATGCCGATCGAGCCGCGCGAGTCGCTGGCCAGCGTCTCCTGGGCGTAGTACAGCGTGCCGCCCCAGAGCCAGTTGCGGGTCAGCTCGATTGCGCCGCCGCCCTCGAGGGCGAGCTGGTAGGCGCGGGCGCGTCCCAGCAGCGCGTAGTTCTCGGTCACGTCGATGACGCCGGCGTTGAACGCCCGCGCGCCGATGCCGAAGGTGCCGATCGCCGTCGGGAAGGTGACCGCGGCGGCGGCGAGCTGGTTCCCGGCGAAGCGCTGCGAGCCGGCCACCATGAACGAGTTGGTCTTGATGCGCGCGATGCCCGCGGCGGCGTAGAAGATCGACGTCGGGTCGCCCTCCACCGTGCTCATCGCGCCGCCGAGCGCGACCGCGCGCGGCGAGACCTCCATCTGGAGGATCGTGGACGACTGGATGCCGTTGTCGGCGTCGCCGTAGTGGGCGCGGGTCGGGCGGGTGGTCGTGATCGACGACTGCGCCGAGAGTGCCGGCGCGGCCAGGGCCGAGGCGACCAGCAGGGAGCGAAGGATTCGTGTCATCGGTGTTGCCTCTATCGGATGACCATGAGTCTGTCGCGCGCCTGCTGACGTTGTCTCACGCCTCGCGCGTCGGTGACGAACGACTCGACCACGACGAGGTACACGCCGCTCGCCACGTTCTCGCCACGTCCGTTGATGAGCGGCCAGGTGACGTTGACCGCGAAGTCGGCGCCGGGCTGCGGGTTGTCGACCGTGCCCGGCGTGTTCGTGCCCGGCACCTGCCCGGCGAACACGGTGCCGTCCTGCTTGTAGACGACCATGCCGTCCATGTCGAAGATGATCAGCCGCCAGCCGGTGCCCGGGTCGCCGTTGAAGGCGACCTGCGCGAGGTCGCCGGTCACCGAGCGCACCGGGTTGTTGGCGAACAGGATGCCACGCGAGCTGGTCACGATGACGATCAGCGGGATCTCCTGCCGTCCCGCGTCCTCGCCCTGGACTATCAGGGCACCTCGGTACCGACCGCCTAACAATCCTCGGGGCACGTCGACGGTGACCGTCACCCGCGCCGTGTCGCCGCGGGCGAGCGACGAGAACTGCCCGGGCGTGATCGCGATGCGGTCCGCCGGAATCACCAGCCCGACCGCGCTCTCCGACCGCAGGTCGGTCGCCGTGAGGCGGACGTTGGAGAGCCCGATGTTGCCGAGGTTCGCCACGCGGACGACGCCGCTCCCGCGCTGGCCGGAGCGAGAGCGGATCACCAGCGAGTCGAGCGTGTCGGCGACGTCGGGGTCGACGATCGAGAAGGAGCGCTCGGGGACCACCTCGACCTGGACCAGGATCACGTCGGTGTTGAGCGGCTCGTTGGTCGCGTTGCGCACGGCCACGATCGTCAGGTCGCGGATCTCGATCGATCCGAGGTAGCGTCCCGCGGGCGTGCCCGCGGGCACGTCCACGAACACCGAGACTTCGCCCGTCTCGCCGCTCAGCAGGACGCGGGGCAGGTTGGAGACGACAACGCCACGCTGGGGGATCGCCAGCGCGTCGTCGGCGAGGTTCACCAGCGGCGTGATGCGCTCGATGTATATGTTACTGTAGTTGCAGCCCGCGGGCGCGTAGCCGTCCTTGTCGACGTCCGACTCGGGCGTGTTGCCGTTGATGATGTAGAAGCTCCCCGAGTTCGTCCCCCGTCCCGGCCGGCCGATCAGGCGGATCGTCTTCTCCGAGGTGTTGCGACCGAGGTTGTCGGCGATGTCGAAGTCGCACGCGACGGTCAATTGCGCGCGGGCGGTCGAGGCCGAGGCGGTCAGGAGCAGCGCGGCCGTGAGTAGGCCGCGCTGCGTCCGCGTGAACAAGGATCCGTCGTGCACGTGCATTCTCCGGTGGTCGGTAGTCCGGCTGTGCTGCGGTATCACGGCGTGGTCGTCGGATGGTACTCGAGCACGGTGCCGCCCTCGCCCACCAGCCACACCCTCGCGCCGTCCGGCGAGATCAGGATCCGGTTCAGCGCCGGGAACTCGGCGCCGAAGTCTGGCGCGCCGGGCACCCCCTGGCGGGTCCACGTGTTCCCGCCGTCCCGGGTCTCGAAGATCAGGCCGCGCAGCCGCGGGATGCCGTTCTGGACGCCGGTCTGCTGCAGCCCGATCACCCAGCCCTTCAGATCGTTGTTAGGCAGGAACTCGACGTCGGTGTACTGCAGCGCCAGGTTGTTGGTCGGGTCCAGGTTCGGGATCACGTTCTGGAGGACGCGGGTGATGGTGTAGGTCCCGGCCGTCGTCCCCGGAGTGAGCTTCGCGACGTAGCCGTTCGCCCCGGTGGTGAAGATCTCCCCGTTGTTGCGGATCGCGACGCCGACGTAGCTGACGACGTCCGCCGGCGCGACGCTGTTCGGGATGACGGTCCAGGTCGACCCGCCGTCGGACGACCGCGCGACCACGCCGCGGAAGTCGAGCAGACCGACCTGCACGCCGAACGTGTTCGCGACGCCCTTGAGCGTGTCGGTCGCGAAGTCGATGTCGGCGACCTGGCTCGTGTTGCCGATCGGGAGCGTCGCGAAGGTGCGGGTCTGGCTGTTGTACTTGAACAGGTTGGCCGTCGGCAGGCGTCCGCCGCCGGCCACGCCGAAGATGCCGGCCTCGCCAGCCGCGACGCGCCGGAAGTACATCCGGGTCAGCGCCTGGTTGCCGACGTTAGCCAGCACGCTGAAGGTCGCCCCGCCGTCGGCCGTCTCGCCGATCAGCGATCGCGACTCGCGCGGCTCGCCGAGCGTCGCGAAGCCGCGGTTCACGTCCACGAACGACAGGTCGAAGAAGTTCGTGTAGTACGGAATGTTCGGCAGCGCCACGAACTCGGTGCTGGCGGCGTTGTCGCGGCGGAAGAAGGGCTGCACCAGCTGCGCGACGTAGCCGACGTCGGACGTCGGAAGCGACCCGCCGCGCAGCGAGCCGCCACCCGCCGACGGCAGCGGACGCCAGAACAGCTCGGTGATCGGGGGCGGCGGCGTGACCACGTCGCACACCACCACCGATTGCAGCGGCACGTTCCCGGTCGTCGTCAGGTTCTGCACCCGAACCCGAAACGTCGACCGGAAGGCCAGCTGCGCGCTCGGCGTGAACGTGATCGAGCTCTGCCCCGCCGCCGCGTCGAAGCTCAGCGCCCCGGGCACCTCGACGCCGGTCACCGCTTCGGAGACGACGACGTTTCCCTGATTCACGCTCGCCGCCGCCACCGGGCCGTTCACGGTGAAGACGATCGGCTGGTCCACGCCGATGCTCTGCGCGGGACACGTGACCGAGAAGTTGGGATTCGGATCATTCGGGTCGTCATCGCACGCGGCCGCGAATGCGAGCGCAACGACGAGGACCGTCGCGTAGGGGCGACGAACAATGCGGGGCACGAACGTAGCTCCGGTTGGCTGGTAGGACCGTGTGAACGCAGCCCCACTGGGTGGCAAGTATCGTTCCCTGCGAGGCCTACGCGCTCCGATCCCGACAGCCGCTCGCGCGCGCCCCGCGCGCAACGAGCCGCGCCGGCGCCCCGGCGACGAGGTGCGGGCGCCGCCGAGGAGATGGCCGCGAACGCGAGCGGGGGCGCGGCCTCGTCAGGCCGCGCCCCCGCTCGCGTGCTGTCTCCACCGCGCCCAGCGTCAGGTGAACAGCGAGCCCTGCGGCGGCACGCACGCGGGATTGTCCGGGTTCTCGAAGTTGCAGGCCGTGCCCTGCAGAAGCTCGCGCGTCGGATCGAGTCGCACGATGGTCGCGCTGGGTCGCTCGTAGGGCTTGCGCGACGTCGCGCGCGGATCTCGGAAAGTCATGGACGCCTCAGGGTCGTCGAAGGTGGAATGCGGGTGATATCAGTTCACGCAGGCGCCAACCGGCCGCGCGAGGTTTCGGTAGTCCGGGTGCCGCTCCGGCTCGAGGCCGTACTCCGCGTGCGTGATGTCGCACTGGTACGTGTCCTTCAGGTATGGGCTGCCGGTCGCAGCGCGCGAGCGGGCCGGGCAGTTCTCGCAGCCCCCGCGCAGGGAGCATCCACTGCACGGCGCGTTCGCCGGGAGGGGCTGGTTCACCCACTCGCCGATCCGCTCCCAGATCTCGGGCCACGGCATCTCGAGCAGCGGGAAGCTGGGCTCGCGGTCCAGCACGCAGTGGCTGACCTGCCCGAGCGCGTCGACGAACAGCGCCGCGCGCCCGGCGCCGCACTGATACAGGCGCTCGCTCGCGCCCGGCAGGTCGGCGCCCGCCGAGCACTCGGGCAGCGCGCGGTCGCGCGCGTAGCCCGTGCGCAGCTGGTGCACCGTGTCGCGCAGCTCGACGACCTTGCGCGGCGTAATGCGGTAGAGCGTCGGCTCGTCGCCGCCGTCGTGCCGACCCTCGATCGTCACGCCGAACCGGTGCGGGATGCCCCGCTCCTCGCAGTAGGCGCGGACGGCGTGCAGATGGTCGGCGGTCAGGTTGCTCGTCGTGTGCTTCATCGTCAGGCGGACGCCGGCCTCCTGGAGCAGCCGGATCCCGCGCTCGAACTTGGCGAACGACCCGCGGATCCCGGTCGTCGCCTCGTAGTGCTCGGCGTCCGCGCCGTAGATCGTCACGTCCACCACGTGCGGCGGCCGCTCCCGCAGGAGCGCCGCGACCTTCTCGGTCACCATCGTGGCGTTCGTGAACAGCGTCACGAGCAGCCCCTTCGACCACGCGTACGAGTAGATCTCCGGGAAGTCGCGCCGGGAGAAGATCTCGCCGCCGGTGAGCGTCAGCGAGAGCACGCCCGCCTCGTCGGCCAGCTTGTCGATCACCCCGCAGGCCTGCTCCGTCGTCAGGTACGGACCCTTGTACGGGTCCAGCGCCACGTAGCAGAAGTGGCACCGGAGGTTGCAGGTCGGCGTGATCTCGAACAGGCACGACATCGGCGTGCGATTCTGGATCGCGCGCCGGTAGAGGTCATCCCGGTACGAGGTAAACGAAGTTGTTCCCAATGTTTACTCTTCCTCGACATCAACCAGCCGAGCCGCACGCAGCTCCGACAGAAAGGCCTCCACGTCCGCGCGCGCTTGGGAGGGCGTAACCTCGTACTGCACTATCAAGTGCTGTGCCAACTCGTCAGCGGAGTGCGCCTCCGCAAGAAGCTCCCACAGCGCTTCGGCCGTCTCGTTCAGCACGATGAACATCGTGTGTCCGCCGTCCGCCGGCTCCGCCGGACCGGTCCGAATCGGCACGAGCAGCGTCTCGCCCGCGACGTGCCGGCGGACCACCGCCGGGGAACGAATGTATCGCTTTCGCAAGCTAACCTGTGGTTGAGGTCGCACCAAGCGCTGCGACCAGGTCCCGGCCGGCGCCGGCGTGGGGCGAGTAGGTGAACTCCCACGCCGTGCACGCGGCGAGCGTTGCATCGATCAAGCCGAGCGCCCAATCCGTTCCGCCGTGGTCCCAGAACGGGATCGCAATCGTTCGCATGAGGCGCCGACTCGCCTCGCCGGCGCCGAGCGGCGTAAGGCGGGCTGCGCGCGACGCACTACCGCGCGACGGAAAGACGATCGCTGCCACCACGCCGTCACCGGCTTCGGCCACCCCGGCCGACGAGTTCCAGGGCGTCCCCCAGGCCCGAAGCGCGCCGGCGCCGTCCCACGTCACGACCGCGCGGTCGTCCGTCAGCAGCACCAGCTCGGATCCGAAATCCTCCCGGAGCTGTCGGGCGAGCGTGCTCTTTCCGGCGCCTGACGCCCCGGGACAGAGCACGGCTCGCCCGTCCCGCAGCAGAAACGCGCAGGCGTGAACCAGCACGCCACGGCGGCGCGCGGGCAGGGCCAGCATGTACACGCCGCGCTGCCAGTGCCACCACCACCCCGCGTCGTCTCGCCAGCGCTCGTGGAGCAATTCGTACTCGCGGCCCGCGCGGACGGTGCGCAGCAGGTGCCGCTCCCCGACCGCGCCCGCCGAGAGTACCGCCGGCTGGCCGCGCCCGTCCAGCATGTAGTGCAGCAGCGGGTACGGACCGCGCGCGAGCGGAGAGAGATCGTCGGGCGAAGCGGCCCCGCCGACGTGATTGAGCACGATGGGGTCGTCGTCGTCCGGCCGGCTCCCGGACCATAGCCGCATCGACTCCGCGATGCCCGGCAGCGCGCGCGAGGAGCGGTGGACCATCGCGACGCCTGCAATCGGCGGACAGACGAGCTCGAGCGAATCCTCCGCGCGCGCCACCCCGCCGCCTCCCGACCCGCGATCACCTCGCATGGCGCACGCGGAACGCCAGCCAGCGGCGCAGCCGCGCCGCGCTCACCCGCCACACGATCGGGGCTCTCGAGCTCAGCGGCCGCACGCCCGCGTCGGTGCGCACGGCGTCGACGCGCCCCAGTATCCATTCGCTCGCGACCGGCGGGTCGCACGCGACCACTGAGTCGCCGCGCAGCACGACGGTTGCCGAGTCCGCGCGGCGCACGCGGTGAACGACCGGCGCGCCCGAGGGTAGCCGCGCCAGCGCCACGTCCCCGACGCGGGGTGCTCGTCCGCGGAGCGGGACGACGCGCACCTCCGACCCGCTCGGGATCGTCGGCTGCATGCTCCGGCCGCGCACCGTGAGCCAGAAGCTTTCCCCCCGCGTCAGAATGTCGCGCGCGAGCTCGGACAGCTCCTCGCCGCCGATCGGCACCGCCGGCACCGCCGGGATCGATCCCTCGGCCGCCCGGCCGGCGCCCTCGTCAGGTGGTGCGACAGGTCGCGCACCGTACAGGGCCGGCGGGCGCATCCAGCCCAGGGGCGAGAGCAGGCGGTGCGCGGACCGCCGGGCGAACGCGCGCCAGTCCTGGCGTGTGGCCGGCGGGGCCAGCCACGCCGCGGCCGCGCGTAAGGCATCGGCGGCCGTGGGCGCCAGCGCCAGGTCACGCAGCGCCGGCGTGCCGTATCCCCGCCTCACGTCCGAGAAGCCGAGCCGAGCGAGGGCGGCGCGATCCGCCGCCGCGGCGTCGCTCACGTCCGCCGAGAGCCGCGCGCCCCACTCGAGGTAGCGCCCGAGGCCAGCCGATCTCGCCGCGCGGTGCGACGCCTCGCGGCTCGCCGCGTCCAGTGATTCCCACAGCGTGTGGAAGTCCACCGCCCACAGGAGCGGGAACACGCGGTGCTTCGCGAGATGCGCGGCGAGATAGGGCGCCAGCAGCGCCCCGTCCGCGGCCTGGAGCGCGAACCCCCCGACCGTCACCGGCGACGACTCCGGCGGCGGAACCGGCAGATGTGCGAGCACGTCGCCGACGAGCGACGAGTGTACGTCGAGCTTGACGATCTCGTCCCCTCGCCGCAGCGCGAACGACTCGTCCCACGGCGGCCCTCCGCCGCAGAACTCCCACCCGGCCTCGACCAGCGCGCGCCTGGCGTCCGCGCGCGATGGCAGCGGCACGTAGAGGTCGAGGTCGGCCGAGTACCGCAGCCGCGGGTCGCCGTACAGGCGCTGCGCGAGGGGGGCGCCTTTGAGCACCACCGCCCGCACCCCGGACGATTCGAGGGCGGCGCAGGCGGCGCCGAGGGAGCCGATCTGCACGTCCGCTCGCTGCATAAGACTGAGCGCGTGTGCGCGCCAGGCCGCGACCACCGGCGCGGGCGCGCCGGCGCGAATCTCTGCGCCCGACCGCACCCACGCGAGTGCGCCCAGGCATTCACGAGTCGCGACGGAGAACACCTCGTCCCAGGGAGCGACCGGATGACCGATGCTCTCCGCTCCCCGGCCGATCGCCAGTCTCACCGCCTCGGCGGCCGCGGCGGCGAGTCCACGAAGGCTCGCCGCCGCGGCCGGCCGGTCACGACTCGGCGTCACCACCGCCCCGCCGGCTTCCGCTGCGTGCCGGCGCGTCCGGCCGACCGCCGCCCACCATCCGCCGCAGCCGCCCCATCACGCCGCCGTTGCCGTTGCCATTCCCGTTCCCGCCCTCGCTGCCGTAGTACGCGTAGCGGTAGTAGTAGTAGTACCCGTAGCCGCCGTAGTACGCCCCGGCCTTCGCGCTGACGTCGTTCATCAGCACGCCGAGGACGCGACCGTGCACCCTGCGCAGGTCGGAGATCGCGCGCCGCACCGCCTCGCGCGCCGTGGAGCCGAGCCGGACGACGAGGATCGTCCCGTCCACCATCGTCGAGAGCACGGCGGCGTCGGTCACCGCGAGCAGCGGCGGGGAGTCGAACAGGATCACGTCGAACTGGTCCTTCGCCGCGCGGAGCACCTCCCGCATCGCCGGCGAGCCCAGGAGCTCGGACGGGTTCGGCGGGAACTGGCCGCTGCTCAGCACGAACAGGTTCGGGATCGGCGTGTCGTGCACCGCGTTCTCGAGCGGCACCGCGCCGACGATGACCTCGGTGAGTCCCGGCGAGCGCGGGACGTCGAAGGTCTTGTCGAGCACCGCGCGCCGCAGGTCCGCGTCCACGAGCAGCGTCCGCTGCCCCTGCTGGGCGAAGGTCGTCGCCAGGTTCGCGACCGACGTCGACTTGCCGTCCGCCGGCCCGGGGCTCGTCAGCACGACCGTGCGCAGTTCCTCCTGCGCGCGGGCGAACGCCAGGTTCGTGCGCAGCGACCGGTACGCCTCGGCGACCGGCGACCGCGGGTCCGCGTGCGTCACCAGCCGCTCGGCCGCGTTCGTCTGCACGCCGGGGACGGGCTTCTCGGCCTTGATCCGCGGGATCGACCCGAGGAGCGTGACGCCGAGCTGCTCGCGAATCTCGTCAGGCGTCTTCACGGAGTCGTCCAGGCGGTCGAGCAGCACGGCCAGGCCGATGCCCAGCAGTAGCCCCAGCGCCACCGAGAGCATGAGCGCGCGCCGGCGGCTCGGCGACACCGGCCACTGCGGCACCGCCGCCTGGTCGATGATCCGCACCAGGTCGCGCTCCGACGACTCCGCGATCTTCGACTGCAGCAGCTCGCGCTGCAGCTGCTCGTACATGTTCTGCTGCGTCCGCTCGTCCGCCAGCAGCCGCGCCTGGTCCGCCACCCACGGCGGGTACTTCTTCGTCTCGGCGCGCAGCTTCTGCAGCGAGCCCTCGAGCGACCGGATGCGCGACTGGAGGCTCTGGACGTACACGCGGCTCGCCATCGCCAGGTCGCGCTTGGTCTGGAGGATCGAGCTGTCGAGCGCGGCGACGCGGGGCGCGGACTCCTGGAGCTGCGCCCCCGGCTCGCCGCCGAGGACGAGCTCCTGGCGCTTCGTCGCCAGGTCCGACCACCGGTTGTAGAGGTCGACGATCGTCGGGTTGCGCTGCGGCGCCTCGGTGCCGAGCAGCCGGCGGAGCGCGTCGTCCGTCCCGCTGTCCTGCGCCCGCTCGATGAGCTGCTCGTAGATCTCCTGCTCCAGGAGCGCCTCGCGGCGCTGGTTCTCGTAGAGCTGGATGCGCTCCGCCAGCGCGATCGCGTCCTGCCCCACGTCGGCGCTCTCGTGCGTCTGGCGGAAGATGCGGAGCGAGTCCTGAGCCGCCGCCAGCCGCTGCTCCTGCGCCCGCAGCTGCCCCGCGATGAACTCGCTGCGCGTCCGGGCGTTCTGCGCGATCTCCTGCTTCGAGAAGCTCGCGTACGCGCGCGCGACCGCGTTCGCCACGTTGGCCGCGTAGACCGGGTCGGTGCTGGTGTACGCGATCTCGATGATGTCCGTCTTCTCGACGGCGCGCGTGCCGAGCGCGTAGCGCACCTCGTCGGCGGCCAGCTCCAGCGGGACCACCTCGAGCACGGCGTCGCGCGCCTTGATCGCGGGGCGGCGCGGGACCGTCATCGTGACGCCGCGCGCCGAGAGCGGCGTGCCGTACGGCGCCGTGCCCTCGGTCGTCCCGCCGCTCACGAGCGAGTACGTCGTCGGCTCGAAGTGAACGCGGTACTCGCCCGTGGGCGCCGCCGTGTCGACGACGATCCGCGCGCTCCCGAAGAGCTGACTGCGGAAGACTCGCTCGGGCTGCACGACCCGGAGCCGCAGTCCCACGTCGACCGCCGCGCGCTCGGCCACGATCGAGGACCGAATCACCTGCTGCTCGGTGATCATCCGGTCGATTCGCGGGTCGTAGCTCGGACGGCCGTACGCGTTCGTCACGCTCATCTGGTCCTGCTGCTGCATGCGCACCGTGGTCGCGGCGCGGTAGCGCCGCGGCTCCCGCCACGCGCGCCACACGCCCACGACCACCACGAGCGCGAAGACCGGCAGAACGAGGTACCAGCGCTGCCGCACCGCGACGAGCACCGAGCGCAGCGAGTACCCGTTGTCCCAGCTCCCCGTCTGCTCCGACGGCAGCTCCATGGCAGGCTGCAACGCCTCGCGCACGGCATCTCTCATTGTGAGCTCGACTCGTTGAATTGCGACTTCGTCAGCGCTGCAACGTCGTGATGAGCGTCGCCACCGAGATCGTCGCGGAGAGGAGGCTCAGTAGAAACTGGGCGTTCTCGCGCGTGAATCCCGACCGGTTCGGCACGTTCACGATGTCGTTCGAATACAATATCACCCGGCCGGCCCCGCTCCCGGCCAGGCCGGACTCGAGGTCGACGACGAATTCCCGCCCGTCCCGCACGACGCGCGTCCGCCGGAGGTCCGCCCGCTCGGTCGGACCGCCGGCAGCCGCCAGCAGCTGCACCAGATTCGTTCCCGGCTCCACCGGGTAGAGGGCCGGGCTGCGCACGGCGCCGAGGACCGTCACCCGCACGAGTGCCTGCACCGCGATCTCGGGCTGAACGACGCCCAGCCGCTGCTTGATCGCGCCCACGATCTGCTCGCGCGCCTGCACGGGGTCCATCCCCGCCACCCGGATGATGCCCAGCCCCGGGATCTGGAGCTCGCCCCGACTGTCGATCAGGAACTCGCCGGAGAGCTGCTGGTTTCCGTACACCGCGACCTTCAGAAGATCCCCGGGCCGAAGTCCGCCGACCGGCCTCCCCATTCCGGAGTCCGGCCGCTCCGCCAGCGTCCGCGGAGGAGGGATCGTCACCTCCCCCTGAGCCCCGGCGGTCGCCAGCGGACACGACACCAACGCGACGAGGGCAGCGAGTCGCAGGACGCGCAGCCACCGTCGCCGCTCACCCGTCTGGTCGAGTTCAGGGGTAGCGGAAGGCATATGTCGCAATCAGTTGAGTCCGCATGTAGAGTGCCGCGGCCGAGGCGGCGTTATTGACGTTCTCGATCCGCGCCGCCTCGACGCGGAAGCTAACGGGCAGCCGCACGTTGAGAAGCTGAAATCCTGCTTCGAGTTGTATGGCTTCCTGCACCGCCGGCCGGGCCTCGGTCGTCGAAGGAAAGGGCGTCTGGCCCTGCTGGAGCGCTCCCTCGGCGGGGCGCCGGTCGATCCGGCGGGCGCCGCGCCGCCAGGTGCCGGCGCCGACGTCGACGCGCGCCCGGCCGCCCAGCCAGAGCTCGAGCGATCCGCGGATCAGGTCCGCGTCCGGACCGATCTCGCTGCCCAGCGGCGCGTCGTACTGCTGGTAGACCTGCTCGTACGAGGTCCGCAGGTACGTGAAGGTGCTGGTCCGCCGGTACTCCGCCCGCGCCGCGAGCGGCAGCGTCGTGGGAAGCCCGCCGGCGGCCCGGATGCTCCAGCCGAGCTGATTCGGCGTCAGCGCCCGGTCTCCGGCGTCGAGCTGGAGGTCGTCGATCAGCAGGTCGCCGGTGACCATCGCGCGCCCGCTCTGGAGCCGCACCGACCCGAACGCCATGAGGTTGTCCCGCAGCTGCGCGCCCGTGCGGCTCTCGTCGTGCTGGGTCACCAGGTACACCATCAGCGGGTTGGCGAACGACACGTCCGGCACCCGCGAGCCGCGCGCAAGAAGCGCGGTCTCGCCGATGGTCAGCTCCACCGCGCGCACCGGTGCCCAGGTCAGTGCATGGCCGGCCAGGTAGCGGTAGAAGCGCTGCGGCTCCTGGTCCGCGCCGATCGCGTCCAGATCGTTCGTCAGGACCACGTCGTTGATCCCCGCGTACAGCGCGCGCGCCTCGAAGTGCCGTGTGGAGAGTGCGAGCTGGAGCCGGTCCAGCGGGGGGCCGTGCGCCGAGAGCAGGAGCGACTCGGTTCCCTCCCCCATCCACGCCTCGCGCGACCTCCCGAACGACGCCACGAGGGGACCGATGCGGCCTGCGAGGTACGCCTCGCTGAAATCCACCACGCCGCTCGTGGAGCGCAGCTGCTCGACGCGAACGAGCGGGTCGTTTCGCCGGTGGGTCTGACCGTACGCCTCCACGACGGCGACCAGCCGCGAGCCGCCATCCCACGTAGCGCGCCCGCGGAGGATGGCCGCGACCGGCGGGTCGCCCTCGTCAGTCGGCTGCACGTCCCTCCAGCGAGGGCGGAAGTCGCCCTTCGAGAGCCCGGTCGCCCGGACGGTCGCCGCGGCGCCGAGCCGGAGGCCGGTCCCCGTGTCCGGGCGGATCGCCGCCGCGCGCAGGTCGGGCGCGACGAGCGTGGTGTCGAGCGGCGGCGGTGGCGGCGGTGTGAAGCGCGAACGCAGGTCGTCGAGCAGCGGCGACGCACACGAGGGCTCGCTGCTCGCGTCGTCCAGCGCGCGCCGGATGGCGGCGACAGTGAAGGGGCGATAGGGCGACACGCGCGCCGCGCGGCAGCCGAGTCGCTCCAGGCCGGCGAGCTGCTCGTAGGCCGGGTCCTGGAGCGGCAGCGCGACCAGCGGATGCAGCGGTCTGTCGAGCGACTGGGCGACGAGCGCGCGCGGTCGAGCGGCGAGCGATCCGAGGATCGACAGTGCGCCGGCAGCGATCCACCGGCGGCCGAGCCGCCTGCCGCGGGGCACGGCGGCCTTGGAAGCGCGAGGCCGTGCTCTGCGCGGGTCGGCTGTCGTCGGTCGGCGGATACGGTCCTCGGCGCGGAGCAATGAACGTACGGATCCGGCGCGGGTGACCAGGCGGCGCGCGCACCGGTTCGCCGCGTCGGGGAGTCGGAGTCGCCTGCGGGAGTGCAAGCCACGGGCCACCCTCCAGCCCGAAAAAAGCGGCGCCCCGCACCGCCTTCGAAGGCGGTGCGGGGCGCGATGCATCGGGCTCGGTGCGCTCTAGTGCCTGGCGCCGGCCAGGTCCTGGACGCCGTGCTTGCGGCGCTCCTCGGTCGTGCGATCGGCCGCGCTCTCCGGCGCCGCGCCGGACGCGGAGAGCGTCACGATGCGGGCGCGACCCTTCATGCCGGCGGTGGCGTTGCGCGTGTCGACCACCACGCTCGCGTTGTCCACGATTCGCTGGTAGTTGATGTTGCCGTGGTCGGTGACGATCACGACCGCGTCCGCCCAGCGCAGCTCATCGTCCGTCAGGGCGACGCTCTTCCGGATGTGCCCGTCCTCGCGGAAGGACTCGATGTACGGGTCGTAGAAGGCGACCGTCGCGCCGCGCTCCTCGAGCAGCCGGATCACGTCCAGCGCCGGGCTCTCGCGGATGTCGTCGATGTTCTTCTTGTACGCCACGCCAATCACGAGGATGCGGCTGCCGTTCACCGCCTTCCGCTCGGCGTTCAGCGCGTGCATGACCTTCTCGACCACGTAGTCGGGCATGCCGCTGTTGATCTCGCTCGCCAAATCGATGAAGCGCGTCTTGTAGTTCAGCGTGCGCATCTTCCACGCGAGGTAGTGCGGGTCGAGCGGGATGCAGTGCCCGCCGATGCCAGGGCCCGGAGTGAACTTCATGAAGCCGAACGGCTTGGTACCGGCCGCGTCGATCACCTCCCAGACATTGACGCCCAGGCGGTCGCAGACCATCGCCATCTCGTTCACGAGGCCGATGTTCACCGACCGGAAGGTGTTCTCCAGCAGCTTCACCAGCTCCGCCGCCTCGGGCGACGACACGGCCACCGGCGTGTCGATGACCGCGCCGTAGAGCGCGACGGCCGTCTGGGTGCAGGCCTCGGTGATGCCGCCGATGACCTTGGGCGTGTTCTTCGTGTTCCACTTCTCGTTGCCGGGGTCCACCCGCTCGGGGCTGAAGGCCAGGAACACGTCCTGGCCGACCACATAGCCCAGCTCCTCCAGGCGCGGCTGGAAGACCTCGCGCGTGGTGCCGGGATAGGTCGTGCTCTCCAGCACTACCAGCATCCCCGGGTGCGCGTTGCGCTTCACGGCCTCGGCGGACGCCAGCACGTAGCTCATGTCCGGGTCGCGCGTCTTCACGAGCGGCGTCGGGACCGCGATCGAGATCGCGTCCGCCTCGCGCAGCCGGCTCTCGTCCGTCGTCGCCTCGAACAGGCCCTTCTCGACGATCTCCGCGACGTCCTTGTGCGGCACGTCCTGGATGTGCGACTTGCCGGCCATGAGCGTGTCGATCACGCGCTGGCTCACGTCGTAACCGATCACCTTGAAGCCGGCTTTCGCGTACTCGACCGCGAGCGGGAGCCCGACGTAGCCGAGTCCGACGACGGCGCAGACCGCCGACCGGTCGTCGATCTTCTTCAGGAGTTGCTCTTTCATACGAGACTGCTCAGGGATGCTCAGAGGGTTGGGCGGGCGGGTGACGTGGTGCGTGTGCGGGCGGGGTCAGCGGCCGAAGAACGCGCGGACCGCGCTCGCGACCTCGTCGAGCTGCGCCTGCGTCAGCTCGGGGTAGATGGGGAGGGAGATCACTTCGTGGGCGGCCCGCTCCGATTCGGGGCAGGACCCTTCGCGGTAGCCCAGGTACGCGAAGCACGGCTGGAGATGGAGCGGCAGCGGGTAGTAGATCGCGCTGCCGATCCCGCGCTCCTTCAGGTGCGCCTGGAACGCGTCGCGCCGAGGCACCCGGATCGTGTACTGGTTGTAGATCGACTCGTTCTGCGGGTCGATGGCCGGCGTGACGATGTCGCCGACGTCGGCGAACGCGCGGTTGTAGAACTCGGCGTTCTCGCGCCGCTTCGCGCTCCAGCCGGCGAGGTGCGGGAGCTTGGCGTGGAGCACCGCCGCCTGGAGCGCGTCGAGGCGGCTGTTGAAGCCGACCTCGTCGTGGTAGTAGGTCTTCGTCCCGCCGTGGGTGCGCAGGCGCATGAGGCGGTTGAAGAGCCCCTCGTCCTGCGTGACCATCATCCCGCCGTCGCCGTAGCCGCCCAGGTTCTTCGAGGGGAAGAAGCTGAGGGTGCCGATCGTCGCGACCTCGCCCGCCATGCGCCATTCGCCGTCGATCCGCCGACGCGCGCCAATGGACTGCGCCGCGTCCTCGATGACCGGCAGCCCCGGGGCGGCGGCGGCGATCTGCTCCATCTGCGCCATCTGCCCGAACAGGTCCACCGGGATCACGGCCTTCGTGCGCGGCGTGATGGCGGCGCGGACCGCGTCCGGCGAGATCAGGAAGGTGGCCGGGTCGATGTCCACGAACACCGGCGTCGCGCCGACGTTGTGGATCGTCCCCGCGGTCGCGAAGAAGGTGAACGGGGTCGTGATGACCTCGTCGCCGCGGCCAATGTCCAGGGCGCGCATCGCCAGGAGCAGCGCGTCGGTGCCGTTGGCGCAGCCGACGGCGTAGCGGGTCTTCGAGATCCCGGCGACCTCGCACTCCAGCTGCATGACGGGCTGGCCCAGAATGAAGGCCTGGTCATCGACCACCTTCATCATGGCGGCCTTGACCTCATCCTTGATGCGGGCGTGCTGCGCGCGAAGGTCGAGAAGCGGGACGGACATTCCGGGAGAGCGAGGGGACGGGGAGGAAGGCGTCGTAAGCCCAAGAAAGATGCCCGGATACGACAAGCCCGTCAACGCCGCGCAACAGTAGAGCCCGAATTGTGGCATTCGCGCCGCGGCTCGGAGGCGGGATTCGTGGCGCGCGCGCGGCGGATACCAGCGCTGAGGCCGCTAGTACGTCGCCCGCAGCGGCAGCGGCACCTCTCTCCCCGTCTTCGCCGACTCGTAGATCCCGAGAATGAGCTCCACCGACTTCCGGCCGGCGCGTCCGTCGGTGCCGGGGACGGCCTCGCCGCGGAGGACCGAGAGGACGTTCCGGTAGTACGCCTCGTGCCCGAAGCCGTAGACCGTCGGCGGGTTGGTGCTGGCGGTCTGGATCCGCTGGTCGTCGTCGTCGTACTCGGCGAAGGTCCAGTGCTCGACCTTGTTGACCGCCGTGCCGCCGATCTTGACCGTGCCCTTCTCCCCCAGGATCGTGATCGACCCCTCGAGGTTCCGCGGGTAGGTGAGCATGGTCACCTCGATCACGCCCAGCGCCCCCGAGCGGAATCGGAGCACGGCGACCCCGGTGTCTTCGGTCTCGATCCGGCGCGCCAGGGTGGCGGTCTTGGCGACCACGCTCTCCACCGGGCCGACCAGCCACTGGATCAGATCCACGTAGTGGGACGCCTGGTTCATGAAGGCGCCGCCGTCGAACTCCCAGGTCCCGCGCCAGGGCGCCTGGTCGTAGTAGTCCTGCGGGCGGGACCATCGCACCGTACAGTTGGCCACGTAGATCCGCCCGAACCGCCCCCGGTCCACCGCGCGCTTGAGCAGCGCGATCGACGGGTTGAGCCGGTTCTGCTTCACCACGAACAGCTGCACGCCCGCCGCGTCGCACGCCGCCACCAGGTCGTCGGCGCCGCGCAGCGTGATCGCCATCGGCTTCTCGGAGACGACGTGCTTGCCGTGCTGCGCCGCCAGGATGCCCTGGGCGGGGTGGAGGCCGGACGGCGTGCAGATCGCGACCACGTCGCAGGGCGCCTCGCGCAGCATCTGCTCGTACGACGCGAACCACGGCACCCGCCACTCGTCCCCCGCCGCCCGCGCGCGCTCGGGGTCCACGTCGCAGACGGCACTGAGCGCGAGCCCCTCGACGCGCGAGAGCGCCTGGAAGTGCATGGTGGCGATCCGGCCGCAGCCGACGAGCGCGACGCGGAAGCCGCGCCCCGCGTCCCCGCCGCGCGTGGGCGGCGTCCCCGAGAGGGGCTCGGCGCCGGGGGCGGTCACCGGGCCGCCTCCAGCGCGCGGAGCGATCCGTCGCGAAGCTCGTACGCCGAGCCGCACGCCGCGCACACGACGCGGCCCTCGGCGGCGTCCGGCAGCCGCTCGCCGCACTGACAGACCCACCCCGCCTGCCGCGCCGGCACGCCGACCACGAGCGCGTACGCCGGCACGTCGCGGGTCACCACGGCGCCCGCGCCCACGAACGCGTACTCCCCGAGCGTGACGCCGCAGACGATCGTCGCGTTGGCGCCGATCGACGCGCCCCGCCTGACGAGCGTGCGGCGGTACTCGTGCTTGCGCGGGACGTGGCTGCGCGGGTTGATCACGTTCGTGAACACCATCGACGGCCCGCAGAACACGTCGTCCTCGAGCTCGACGCCTTCGTACACCGAGACGTTGTTCTGGATCTTGACGTTGTTGCCGATGCGCACCGCGTTCATCACCACGACGTTCTGGCCGAGCGAGCAGCGCTCCCCGATCACCGCGCCCGGCATGACGTGGCAGAAGTGCCAGACCTTCGTCCCGGCGCCGAGCTGCGCGCCGTCGTCGACGTAGGCGGACTCGTGGATGAAGGGTGCGGCCATGCCTTACGTGCTGCTCCGCGCCGCCACGCGGCTCTCGGGTGTCGGCGGCAGCTCCTCGCCGCGCAGCAGCGAGTGCCAGTCCTGGAGCGCGCGCACCGCCGGCGTCCGCGAGCGCAGCGCCAGCACCGCGTCGCACGCCGCGCCGGCGGCCGAGAGCGTCGTGGTGTAGGGCACGCGGTGCGCGATCGCCGCCTGGCGCAGCCGGTAGTCGTCGGCCTGCGCGTGCTTGCCGAGCGGCGTGTTGATGAGGAGCTGGACCTCGCCGTTCAGCATGTGGTCGATCGCGTTCGGACGCCCCTCGTGGATCTTGAGCACCGGCGTCACCGGCACGCCGCGGCCGCGCAGGTACCGAGCGGTGCCGCTGGTCGCCATGATCGTGAACCCGAGCTCGTGGAAGCGGCGGACGATCGGCGTCACGTTCGGCTTGTCGGCGTCGTTCACCGTCACGAAGATGGCGCCGCCGCGCGGCAGCCCGTTCTCGGCCGCGAGCTGCGACTTCGCGAACGCGCTGCCGAACGAGTCCGAGATCCCCATCACCTCGCCGGTGGAGCGCATCTCGGGACCGAGCAGGGTGTCCACCTGCGGGAACTTCTTGAACGGGAACACCGCTTCCTTCACCGACACGTACGGCGGCACGATCTCCTCGCGCAGCCCGACCTCGGCCAGCGACTCGCCGAGCATCACGCGCGCCGCCAGCGACGCCAGCGGGACGCCGATCGCCTTCGAGACGAACGGGATCGTGCGGCTGCCGCGCGGGTTCACCTCGAGCACGTACACGACGCCGTGCTTGATGGCGTACTGGACGTTGATCAGCCCCACCACGCCGAGCGCTTTCGCCAGCGCCACGGTGTACTCGCGCATGGTCTGCACGTCTCGCTCGCCGATCAGGTACGGCGGGAGGACGCACGCCGAGTCGCCCGAGTGGATGCCGGCGTCCTCGATGTGCTGCATGACGCCGCCGATGACGACGTCCTTACCGTCGGAGATGGCGTCGACGTCGGCCTCGAACGCGTCCTCGAGGAAGCGGTCGATCAGCACCGGGCGGTCCTCGGACGCCCGCGCCGCGCGCTCGAAGTACTCGCGCAGCGTCGCCGAGTCGTAGACGATCTGCATCGCCCGCCCGCCGAGCACGTAGGACGGACGCACGAGCACCGGGTAGCCGATGCGCTCGGCGATCCCGACGGCCTCGTCCTCGCCGGTCGCGGTGCCGCTCTCGGGCTGCCGGATCCCCAGCTCGCGGCAGATCGCCTCGAAGCGGCGCCGGTCCTCGGCGATGTCGATCGCGTCCGGGGAGGTGCCCAGGATGCGCACGCCCTCGGCCTCGAGCCCGCGGGTGAGCTTGAGCGGCGTCTGCCCGCCGAGCTGCACGATCACGCCCTCGGGGCGCTCGCGGTCCACGATCTCGAGCACGTCCTCGAGGGTCAGCGGCTCGAAGTACAGCTTGTCGGACGTGTCGAAGTCGGTGGAGACGGTCTCGGGGTTCGAGTTGATCATGATCGTCTCGTACCCCTGGTCGCGCAGGGCCATCACCGCGCGCACGCAGCAGTAGTCGAACTCGACCCCCTGCCCGATCCGGTTCGGGCCGCTGCCCAGGATCACGACCGAGCGCCGGCCGCTGCGGGGGGCCTCGCTCTCCTCGTCGTAGCTGCTGTACAGGTACGGCGTGGACGACGGGAACTCGCCGGCGCAGGTGTCGACCATCTTATACGCCGGCCTGACGTCGAGCGACCAGCGGCGCTCGCGGACCGCGCGCTCGCTCTCCCCGCGCAGGTCGGCCAGCTGCCGGTCGGAGAAGCCCATGCGCTTCATCTCGCGCATCCGGCCCGCGTCGACCGTCGCCAGCGCCGCGTAGCGCCGCTCCGCCTCCACCAGCTCGCGCATCTGATGCAGGAACCACGGGTCGACGTGCGTCAGCTCGTAGAGGTCCTGCACCGACAGCCCGGCCAGCAGGGCGCGCTTGATCTGGAAGACGCGCTCGGGCGTGGGCTGGCGCAGCGCCGCCCGCAGCGTCTCGATCGTCTCGTCAGGCAGCCGGTCGTCGCCCAGGCGCGGGCCCACCGCCCACCCCGGGCGGCCGGTCTCGAGCGCGCGCAGCGCCTTCTGGAACGCCTCCTTGAACGTGCGCCCGATCGCCATCGACTCCCCCACCGACTTCATCTGCGTGGTGAGGGTCGGGTCGGCGCCGGGGAACTTCTCGAACGCGAAGCGGGGCGCCTTCACGACCACGTAGTCGAGCACGGGCTCGAACGACGCCGGCGTCGTCTTGGTGATGTCGTTCGGGATCTCGTCCAGCCGGTAGCCCACGGCCAGCTTCGCGCCGATGCGGGCGATCGGGAAGCCCGTGGCCTTCGACGCGAGCGCCGACGAGCGCGAGACGCGCGGGTTCATCTCGATCACCAGCATCTCGCCGGTGCGCGGGCTGACGGCGAACTGGATGTTGCAGCCGCCCGCGTCGACGCCGATCTCGCGGATCACCGCCACCGCGGCATCGCGCATCGTCTGGTACTCGCGGTCGGTGAGCGTCATCGCCGGCGCGACCGTGATCGAGTCGCCCGTGTGCACGCCCATCGGGTCGAGGTTCTCGATCGCGCAGACGATCACCACGTTGTCCTGGTGGTCGCGCATCACCTCGAGCTCGAACTCCTTCCACCCGATCACGCTGCGCTCGACGAGCACCTGCCCCGTCGGCGACTCGGCGAGCCCGCGCCGCACGATGGACTCGAGCTCGGTGCGGTTGTAGGCCACGCCGCCGCCGGAGCCGCCAAGCGTGAACGACGGGCGGATGATCGCGGGGAAGCCGATCTGCTGCGAGAGCGCGAGCGCGTCGTCCAGCGTCGTGACGGTCTTCCCGGCGGGCACCGCGAGCCCGATGCGCCCCATCGCCTCGGCGAACAGCGCGCGGTCTTCGGCGACGGAAATGGCGCGGGCGTTGGCGCCGATCAGCTCCACGCCGTAGCGCTCGAGGACGCCGTTCTGGTGCAGCGCCATCGCGACGTTGAGCGCCGTCTGCCCGCCCATCGTCGGCAGCAGCGCGTCCGGCCGCTCCTTCGCGATCACCAGCTCGACGAACTCCGGCGTCACGGGCTCGAGGTACGTCCGGTCGGCGACCTCCGGGTCGGTCATGATGGTCGCCGGGTTGGAGTTCACGAGGATGACCTCGTAGCCCTCCTCCCGCAGCGCCTTCGTGGCCTGCGTCCCCGAGTAGTCGAACTCCGCACCCTGCCCGATGACGATCGGGCCCGAGCCGATGAGGAGAATGCGGTGGATGTCAGTGCGTCGCGGCATGAATCAGGTCGTCGATGATGTCGTCCACGCTCCGCGTCGGCTCCCAGCCGGTGGCACGCCGGAGCCGGGTGCTGTCTCCGACCAGTGCCTCCACCTCGACGCGGCGGACGAACGCCGGGTCGGCGAACGGCGTGGCCTCGATGCCGACGCGGCGCCCGACGCGCACGGCCATCTCGCCCGAGCGCGTGCCGACGCCGCTGCAGACGTTGTAGGCTTCGCCCGGCGTGCCGCGCGCCGCCAGGAGAATATACGCCCGCACGACGTCTTCCACATGCAGAAAGTCCCGCGTCGCGCCGAGGTTGCCCATCGCGATCTCGGCGCGGGCGCCCGCGCCGCGCTCGGCGCGGATGGCGAGCGCGCGCTTGACCAGCGAGGGGAGGAGGAACGAGCCCGCCTGGCCGGCGCCGCTGTGGTTGAAGCTCCGGGTCGCGAGCACGCGGACGCCGTCGGCGCGGAAGGCCTGCATCGCGAGCGCCTCCTGCGCCACCTTGGTCACCGCGTAGACCGACAGCGGGCGCTGCTCGGCGTCCTCGCGGAGCGGCATCTCGGCCGGGTCGTGTCGGCCGTACTGCTCGCCGCTGCCGGTCACGAGGACGAGTGGGTCGAGCGTGCCGGCCGCGTGGCGCTCCCGCACTGCCGAGAGGAGCAGCGCGGGGCCGCACACGTTCGTCTCGCAGGCCAGCGCCGGGTCATTCCCCGCGGCCGGCACGAACGTGATCGCCGCGAGGTGGAAGACGGCCTCCGGGCGCGAGCCGTCGAGGGCCGCGCCCCACTCGTCGATCCGGCGAACGTCGAGCGTCAGCCAGCGAACGGCCGCGCGCTCACTCTCGGTCAGCGCGGGCGTGGCCTCGTCCGGGAAGCGGTTGGTGCCGTACACCTCCCAGCCCTCGCGCAGCAGCGCCCGGGCCAGGAACTGCCCGACGAAGCCGGCCGCCCCGGTGACCAGCGCCCGCACGGCTACCGCGTCGCTCCGCCGCCGTGGCGCGCCAGGTCGGCCGCCACCATCATCTCGACCAGCTCGCGGAACGAGACGCGGGGCTCCCAGCCCAGCTGCGTGCGCGCCTTGCTCGCGTCGCCGACCAGGAGGTCCACCTCGGCCGGGCGGTAGAAGCGCTCGTCGATGACCACGTGGTCGCGGTAGTCGAGCCCCGCCGCCGCGAACGCGATCTCACAGAGTTCGCGCACCGAGTGCGTCTCGCCGGTCGCGACCACGTAGTCGTCGGGCTCGCCCTGCTGGAGCATCCGCCACATCGCCTCGACGTAGTCGCCGGCGAACCCCCAATCGCGCTTCGCCTCGAGGTTGCCTAACCGCACCTCGCGCTGGAGCCCCATCTTGATGCGGGCCACGCCGTCGGTGACCTTGCGGGTGACGAACTCCAGCCCCCGGCGCGGCGACTCGTGATTGAACAGTATCCCGCTGACCGCGAACAGGTTGAAGCTCTCGCGGTAGTTGATCGTGATCCAGTGCCCATAGACCTTGGCGACGCCGTAGGGGCTGCGCGGGTAGAACGGCGTCGACTCCCGCTGCGGCGTCTCGACCACCTTGCCGAACTGCTCGCTGGAGCTGGCCTGGTAGAAGCGCGACTTGGGCGCGGCCTTACGCATCGCCTCCAGCATCCGCGTGACGCCGAGCGCGGTGAACTCGCCGGTGAGCACCGGCTGGTTCCACGAGGTCTGGACGAAGCTCTGCGCGGCGAGGTTGTAGATCTCGTCCGGCTTGACGTCGGAGACCGCGTCGGTGAGGGACGTCTGGTCGAGCAGGTCCGCCGAGATCAGCTCGAGCCGGTCCACGAGGTGGGCGATGCGCTCGTACGGCGTGGTCGAGCTGCGGCGGACGACGCCGACGACGCGGTAGCCCTTCCCGAGCAGCAGTTCGGCGAGGTACGAGCCGTCCTGGCCGGTGACGCCGGTGATCAGTGCGGTAGGCATACGGGGAGGTCCAGTTCGTTATGCGGGGGTCGGGCGCGGCGGGTCTCGGTCACCGGCGTGAAAAAAGGGAGCCGCGAAGAGCTCCCTTTCCGTCGCGCCGCCCGGGACGACTGCCGCCCCGGGCGATTACGCAACCGCGGTCCCGCGCGGCGCCCGCCGCACCTTTCCGGCGCTCAGGCAGCTCGTGCAGACCTTCACCTTGATGATCTTGTCGCCCTCGACGACCCGCGCGACCTGGAGGTTGGGGCGCCAGGTGCGCCGCGTCTTGTTGTTCGCGTGCGAGACGTTGTTGCCGAAGGTCACGCCCTTCTCGCACACGTAACAGCGGCTGCGGTTGATGGCCATGGAAGTATCCTGCTCAGCTCTCGATGATCTCGATGCGCGCCATCTCCGCGCCGTCACCCTTGCGGTGGCCGGTCTTCAGGATGCGCGTGTAGCCGCCGTTGCGCGTAGCGAAGCGGGGGCCGATCTCCTGGAACAGCTTGTCGGCCGCGGCGCGCTTCTGCACGTGTCGGACCGCGAGCCGGCGCGCGTGCAGCGTGCCCGACTTCGCCTTGGTGATCAGCTTCTCGACGAACGGCCGCAGCTCCTTGGCCTTCGCCTCGGTGGTCTCGATCGCGCCGCTCTCGATCAGCGAGATGGCGAGGTTGCGCAGCAGGGCGAGCCGCTGCTCGCTGGTGCGGCGGAGCTGCCGGTTGGCCTTGCGGTGACGCATAGAAAGCTACTCCTCGTCCTCGTCGGGGGCGGCGGCGGCGGCGCGGCTGGGCGGGGTGCCCCAGTCCGTGACGCGAATGCCACCGGCGGCCTCTTCGTACCGCATCCCGAAGTTGAGTCCCTTGCGCTCGAGCAGGTCGGCGATCTCCTGCAGCGACTTCTTGCCGAAGTTCTTGACCTGGAGGATCTGGCTCTCGGTCTGGCGGACCAGGTCGCCGAGCGAACGGATGTTGGAATTCTTGAGCGAATTGACCGACCGGACCGACAGGTCGAGCTCGTCGATCGGAGTGTTGAGCTCGGCGAGGCGGATCGCGTCGCCGTCGCCGTTCTCGGCGCCCGCGGCGATCGGCGCCGAGGCCGCCGAGCCGAAGCCCACGAAGTACTGGAAGTGCGTCTGCGCCAGGGCGGCCGCGTAGCTCACGGCCTCCTCGGGGGTGATCGTGCCGTTCGTCTCGACCGTCAGCGTCAGGCGGTCGTAGTCGGTGCGCTGGCCGACGCGGGTCTCGGCCACGGTGAAGTTCACGCGGCGGACCGGGTTGTAAATCGCGTCGATGCGCACCAGGTCCACCGGCAGACCGCGGTCGACGACGTGCTGGTCGGCGTCCACGTAGCCGCGCCCCTTGTTCACGTACAGCTCGACCGTGATGTCGCGGTCTTCCTGGAGCGTGAAGAGCTGGTGGCGCGGGTTGATGATGCGTACGCCCGGGGCGTCCACGATGTCGCCGGCCGTGATCGGCACGTCCTGCGACTCCCGCGAGCCGCCGCCGCTCGCGCTGGCCCGGGCGCCGCGGCCGGCCCCGCGCTCGATGCGCAGCACCGTCTCCTCGACGCCCTCGTCGAGGGCGAGGGTGAGGGTCTTCAGATTCCCGATGATCTGGTGGACGTCCTCCACCACGCCGGGAATCGTCTGGTGCTCGTGCACCACGCCCTCAATGCGGAAGCCCCAGACGGCGGAGCCGCGGAGCGAGGAGAGGAGCAGCCGGCGCATGCTGTTCCCGAGCGTGTGCCCGAAGCCCCGCTCCAGCGGCTGGAGTCGGAACTCGGCCACGTTCGGGTTGTCGTCGCGCTTCGTCGCCTCGACGAGCTGCGGCCGAACGAGCCCTCTGAGATCGATCGTCTGTGCCATGAAAGAAGAATCCGTCCCTGTTGGTCATGCCGGGCGAAACGGCCCTGGCAACGCCCTGCCCCGCCCCTAACGCGCGGCAGGCTCGTACGGAGGTTAGGGCTCCGACCCGTGCATCGGGACTCGGCCATCGGGACTCGGCACTCGGCTGCTGTGTCGCCGAGTGCCGAGTCCCGATGGCCGAGTCCCGATAGGCTTTACTTCGAGTACAGCTCCACCACCAGCTGCTCCTGCGCCGCGATCGGGATGCTCGCGCGCGCCGGGCGCTCGAGCATGCGGCCGCTGAAGGACTCGCGGTCGACCGCGATCCACGACAGCGGGGCGCCGCGGGACGACTGATCCATCGCCGCCAGCACCGAGGCCTGCTCGCGCGACTTCACGCGCACACGCACTTCCTCGCCCGGGGCGACCTGGTAGCTCGGAATGTCCACCGACTTCGCGTTCACCTCGACGTGCCGGTGACGGATGAGCTGGCGCGCAGCCGCGCGGCTCGACGCGAAGCCCATTCGGTAGACGACGTTGTCGAGGCGGCTCTCCAGCGCGGCCAGCAGGTTGTGGCCGGTGATGCCGGGGAGCGTGGTGACGCGCTCGAACGTGTTGCGGAACTGGCGCTCGCTCAGCCCGTAGAGGCGCTTGATCTTCTGCTTCTCACGGAGCTGCTTCGAGTACTCGGACGCCTTGCGGCGGCGCGCCATGTTCTGGCCGTGCTGGCCGGGGGCGTACGGGCGACGCTCGACCGGGCACTTCTCGGTGAAACACTTGGTGCCCTTCAGGAAGAGCTTGGTGCCCTCGCGGCGGCACTGGCGGCAGACTGGACCGGTGTAGCGCATCGGTCAGACCCTCCGCCGCTTCGGCGGCCGGCAGCCGTTGTGCGGGATCGGGGTCACGTCCTTGATGGACTTGACCTGGAGCCCGGCGGCAGCCAGCGCCTGGATCGCCGACTCGCGCCCGCTTCCCGGCCCCTGCACGCGCACGTGGAGCCGGCGCACGCCGAGGCTCAGCGCCTCCTTGGCGGCCTGGTCCGCGGCGACGGTCGCGGCGAACGGTGTCGACTTCTTGGAGCCCTTGAACTGGGCCTTGCCCGACGAGCCCCACGCGATCGCGTTCCCGCGCGTGTCGGTGATCGTGATGATCGTGTTGTTGAAAGTCGCGTTGACGTGGGCGATCGCTTCCGCCTCGACGACGCGCTTGGACTTCTTCGCAGTGGCCATATGTCCTGATTGATTTCTCGAGATCCGTCGGCGCTGCGCGCCTCAGGATGACCAGTAACGCGACGCGAAGCGTGGCGTTACTTGGTCACCTTCTTCTTGCCCGCGATCGCGCGGCGCGGCCCCTTCTTCGTGCGGGCGTTGGTGTGCGTCCGCTGGCCGCGGACCGGCAGGCCACGGCGGTGACGGATGCCCCGGTATGAGCCGATGTCCATCAGACGCTTGATGTTCATCGCCACCTCCGTCCGCAGCGCACCCTCGACGCGAATGGTGCGCTCGATCTCCTGGCGCAGCTTGTTCACGTCGGCGTCGGTCAGATCCCGGATCCGAAGGTCGGGATTGACGCCGGTCGCCTGGAGGATCGTGCGCGCGTTGAAGCGGCCGATCCCGTAGATGTACGTTAGACCGACCTCGACCTTCTTTTCACGAGGGAGATCGACCCCAGAAATTCGAGCCATTGTCCTCTCAGCCCTGACGCTGCTTATGCTTCGGGTTGCGCTTGCAGATGATGCGAGTCACGCCCTGCCGCTTGACGACCTTGCAGTGCTCGCAGATCGGCTTCACGCTGCTGCGAACTTTCACGGTAGCGCTCCGGTCGAACGTAAGTGATTCCGGCCAAGACTCTTAGAATAACTGACCAGGCCGGGACACGCAAGGGACGCGGCCCGGATCGTGCTCGTACGCGCAGCTTCTCCTCGGAAAGGCGGGTTCTGACGGGCTAAAAACGGGCCCTCAGACCGGTCCCGCCAGCTCCGCGCACGCCCGGCGCATCGCCGCGGCGGGGTCGGCGTGGGCAGTCACGACCCGCCCCAGCACCACGTACGAGGCACCAGCCTCGGCGGCCCCGGCGGGGGTGACCACCCGGGCCTGGTCGTGGCTGGCGCCGTCGGCGAAGCGAACCCCGGGCACCAGGATCCGCAACGCATCGCCGAAGCGCGCCCGCACCGCCGGCGCCTCCCGCCCGCTGCAGACCACGCCGTAAGCTCCGGCGGCGGCGGCCACGCCGGCGAGCCGCAGCACCTCGTCCTCCACGCGCGCGCCATCGCGCCCGGAAGCCTCCGCCAGTGCGCGCTCGTCCATCGAGGTGAGCACCGTGACGGCCAGGATGCCGCAGCCATCGCCGGCGCCCTCCACCGCGGCCTCGACCATCGCCCGTCCGCCAGCGGCGTGTACCGTCAACAGCCTGGCGCCCATGCGCGTGGCGCTCCGAGCCCCCTCTCGGACGGTGTTCGGGATGTCGTGAAACTTGAGGTCCAGAAAGACCTCCGCCCCCCGCTCGCGGAAACCTCGCACCACCGGCGGGCCCTCGGCGGTGAACAGCTCGCTTCCGACCTTGTAGAAGCCACAGAGTCCACGCAGCCGATCCGCGAGCGCGTCAGCCTGCACGCGGGTCGGCACGTCCAGCGCGACGATGGGCGTGACGCCCACGAGCGCCGTCACCGGGAGGGGCACCACTCGAGCGCCCCGATGAGCTCGGCGGCACTCCGAACCGAGTGGCTGTCGCACCAGCGCGCGAGGTCGCGCACGATTCGCTCGGGAACGCGGGGGTCCTGCATCGCCGCGGTGCCCACGCCCACGAGCGTGGCGCCGGCGAGCATGTACTGCACCACGTCCGTCGCTCGGGACACGCCACCCACGCCGATGATCGGGACCGTCACCGCGTTCCGGACCTTCCACGTCGCCAGGACGCCGACCGGGAGGAGCCCCGGCCCGCTCACGCCCCCGGCGCCGAAGCCGAGCGCGGGCTGCCGGCGCTCGACGTCGATCACGAGGCCGGGGATCGTGTTGACGACCGTGATCCCGTCCGCGCCCGAGTCCACCGCCGCCCGCGCCGTCGCGCCGATGTCCTGGAGCGTCGGCGAGAGCTTCACGAACAGCGGCCGGCGCGTCACGGCGCGCGCCCCCGACACGACCTCGGCCAGGGCACACGGGTCGGCACCGAATTCCAACCCGCCGGCCTTCACGTTAGGGCAGCTCACGTTCAGCTCGTACGCGTCCGGCGCGTCCCCCGCCTCGAGCCCTTCGACGACGCGGGCGAAGTCCTCGGTCGCGCTGCCGACGACGTTGACCAGGATGCGCGGGCGCCGGAGGTGGCGACGCATCCACGGGAGCTGCTCGCGGCGGACGTCCTCCAGCCCGGGGTTCGCCAGTCCGATCGCGTTGATCATCCCGCCGCCGAACTCGGCCACGCGTGGCGCCGGCGCGCCGGGTCGCGGAGCCACGCTGACCGCCTTGGTGACGATCCCGCCCAGCCGCTCGAGGTCCATCACCTCCGCCAGCTCCCGCCCGTAGCCGGCGGTTCCCGCCGCGAGCAGGAGGGGGTTCTGGAAGCGGATCCCCGCCGCGGTCACCGCGAGCGGGCCCGCCAGGCCGTCGTCAGGCAGTACCGGCGCCGGCGAGTCGGCCGACACGTTCGCGGGAGCGCCGGCCACTACGGCCCTCCCGGCGGCGGCGCGCTGCTCGTCCCGTTCTGCGCGCTGGCGGCGGCGCGCTGCCTGGCGACCTCCTGCGCGTGCTCGGAGCTTACGAGCGCCCAGACGTCGCGCAGGATCTCGTCCGCCTGCCGCAGCGGCGAGGTGCCCCCGGGGATGTCGTCCGAGAACACGTAGGGGAAGTTGGCGCGCACGCGCTGCGTGTAAGCCGGCGCGGAATCGGGCCGGAGCAGCGCCGCGGCCAGCAGCGCCTTCGGGGTGACCACCGAGGTCGGGGCGACGCCTTCGACCGAGTGCAGCAGCGCGTGCGCCAGGCGCTTCGCGTGAAGACTGTCACGCGCGACCTCGGCCGCGAGAAAGAGCGAGGCGCCGGTGGGGTCGGTCCGCGTCTCGAGCCGGCGCATGAGCTGGTAGCTGTCCTGCAGCCGCGCCAGCAGCTCGGAGCCGCGCGCGTCCTTCTCCGCGCGCGACAGGACCTCGCCCAGCTCGGCGGACGTCGCGGCGTCGCGGGCACCGATCAGCGCCAGGCGTGCCACCGCCTCGCGGTCCACCGCGGGGTCGGTCGACAGGCGGCGCGCGGCGGCGAGATGCGCGCGGGCGAGCGAGTCCCGGTCGGCTGCCATGTCCAGGTCCGCGATGTACATGTGCAGCCGCGCCTTCACCGTTGCGCGCTGCCGGGACGCCGCGTACGCGTCGACCAGCTTCTCCACCGACCGCTGGCGCCCCGCCGCCCAGAGCTGCCCCAGGTGGCCGAGCAGCTCGTCCCGGTAGTCGCCGCGCGCGGCGCGGATCGTCAGCAGCGACTCGGCGCGCGCGTACTCGCCGCGCTCGATCGACGACGCGGCCAGCTCCCACTGCGCCGCCGCCGCGTCCACGCGCGACAGGTATCGCTGCGCCGAGCCGTTGTCGCCGAGTGCCATGGAGGCGCGGGCCGCCCACAGCGCCGCGGCCAGGCTCACCTCGCGCTCGCGCGACTCGGTGAGCGGCTCCAGCACCGAGCGGGCGTCCGAGTACTTCTTCTGCTGCACCAGGCAGGAGCCGAGCGCGAGAGTGGCGCGCTCGCGGTGGTCGGCGTCGCGGCCCGGCATGGCCAGGAACTCGCTGAGCCGGGGCACGCCCTGGTCGCACTGCCCGGAGAACGCGTGCCCGCGTCCGGCGAGGTAGAGCGCGTCGGCGCGCCAGCGACTCCTGGGGTAGCGCGCCAGCACGGTCTCGGCCTTCTCGGCGGCCATGCGGTACTGCCCCTGCGCCTGCCCGTCGGCGCCGGAGCGCGCCTGCTTGTCTGCGCTGCGCTGCGCTTCCTTCGCGTTGTAGACGCCGTTGAAGTAGGCGCACCCGGCGAGCGCCGCGACCGCGAGGAGTGGGGCGAGTCGGCGCGCGCTCATCGCGAGTCGTCCCTGACCCGACGCTCGTAATGCGCCAGGTACTCCACCGCCGCGTCGGCGATCGCGGCCGCGAGGCGCCGCTGGCCGGCGCGGCCGGTGATGAACTTCGCCTCGGCGGCGTTGGTGCCGAAGCCGATCTCGATCAGCACCGCCGGCATGAACGCGGTCACCAGCACGCGAAATCCCGCCTGCTTGACGCCGCGGTCCGGGCCGGGGTGCATCTCCGCCAGCTCGCGCTGGACGATCTCGGCGAGCTCGCTCGACTCGCGCAGGTGCTCGTTCTGCGCCATGTCGTTGATGATGAAGCTGAGCGGATCGCCCTGCCGGGTGTCGGCGTTGGTCTCGAAGCGGATCGCTTCGTTCTCCATCCGCTCGACGCGCCGCGCGTCCTCGGTCTTCGCCTCGGCCAGGAAGTACGTCTCGAAGCCGCGCGCGCCGCCGGGGTTCTTCCACTTCATGTTGGCGGCGTTCACGTGGACCGAGAGGAACAGGTCGGCGTGACTCGCGTTGGCGATCCGCCCGCGGTCGCCGAGCGCGATGAGCGTGTCCGTCGTGCGGGTCATGACGACGTCGACCCCGCGGGCGCGGAGCGCCTTCTCGAGCTCTTCGGCCACCTCGAGCGTGACGTTCTTCTCGTAGATCTTCGGACTGCCTTTTATGGGGCCGGTCATGCCGTTGTCCGGGCCGCCGTGGCCGGCGTCGACCACCACCGTGTGCCGGCGCGCCAGCCGCGTCGGCGCGGCGATGGCGGCGCGCCGCACGGGCGCGCGCTGGATCGCGTCGTCCGCCTGACGCGGGTCCGCGTCGCGCGCGCCGGAACGGCGTGCGCCGGACTCCACCGCCAGCCCGGGCGTGGCGGCCGGCCGGCCGGCGGACGACGCGGTGGCGCTGAAGGTCCGGATCTCCCCGCGCGCCGCGTCGAAGAGCACGCCGCTGCCGAGCCTCGGCAGCGCGTCGCTGGCGAGCTGCAGCGGCACGTAGAGCTTGCCGCCGGCGACGAAGGGCGGCGCGGCCAGCGGCACCACCGAGTCGGCGCCCGTGCGCGCGAACGGCAGGTCCGGCGCCAGGTCGAAGCTCACGCCGGGGAGCGACAGGAGCTGATGCCCGTTCGGCAGCCGGCGCAGCGACCCGCCGAGCGACTCCGCGAGCAGGTCGGCGCGGAGCGCTCGACCTCCGGCCGGGGAGCGGACGACCGGGATGCTGGTCTCGCGCGCGCCCACGAGCACCCGGAGCGGGTCGCCCGACGGCGCGGGGCCCTGCGCACTGGACGGCGCGGCGCACAGCCCCGCCGCGACCGCGACCGCGAACGAGAGGCGTTCAGCGCGCGCGCGCAACGCGTGCCATCTCCCGCTCGTCATCGCGGCGCCGCGCGTCGTCGCGCTTGTCGTGCAATTTCTTACCCTTCGCCAGCGCGATGCTCAGCTTCGCCACGCCGTTCTTGAAGTACAGGTCCAGCGGCACGAGCGTCAGCCCCTCGCGCTCCACCGCGCCGATCAGGCGCCGGATCTCGCGCCGATGCAGCAGCAGCTTGCGCGTGCGGGTGGGCTCGTGGTTGAACTGGTTCCCCTTCTCGTACGGGGACACGTGCATGTTGAGCAGAAACACCTCGCCGTCCTTCACGACGCCGTACGCGTCGGCCAGGTTCGCCTTGCCGTCCCGGAGCGCCTTCACCTCGGTGCCGGTGAGGACGAGTCCCGCCTCCCACGTCTCGAGAATGTGGTAGTCGTGGCGTGCGCGTTTGTTCCGCGCGATGGGGTGCGTCTCGTCCTTACGGTCGGCGTTGGCCATCGGGTTGTCTGGTGGTCCGGCGCGGGCGCGCCGGCGGGCGCGTCGCCCCGCGCAAGTTAGACGCGCCCCGGAGGGGCGGCAACGGCGCCGCCGCGTTGACTCCGGTAGCGAGGCCGACTAACTTTTGTGTTCTACGCTCGGGTGGCGGAACTGGTAGACGCGCAGCGCTCAGGACGCTGTGACGGCAACGTCGTGGGGGTTCGAGTCCCCCCTCGAGCACTGAAGAGAATTCTGTACAGCGAACGAGAGCGGCGGCCCCTCACGGGAGCCGCCGCTCTCGCTTCCAACCCCTGCCGTTCAGCGCGTGGCCGCCGAGGAGCCCTGCGTCGCGGACGGCGGAAGGTTGTCGGGGAGCGACGCGACGCCGAACTCGCGGCGCAGCGCCTCGTTCGCCCCGTCCAGGTAGGACGCCAGCACCTCGCCCGCGCGCGCGACCGCGGCGTCGGGTGCGTCCTTGAGCCCCGCGAACGCGAGCAGCGCCCGGCCGAGTCGGGCGCCGGTGGGCTCGCCCCCGCGGCGCGCCAGCGCGTCCGCGTACGCGCGCAGCCGCGCGTTGAACTGCTTCTCCGCCACCGCGAGCTTGCCGGCGGCGATGTTGGCGTCGCGGCCCAGGGCCGCCGCCAGCTCGCGCGCCACTAGGGAGCCCGTGCGGTCGTCGAGGGCGTCGCGCTCCGCCGCCAGCAGCCCCAGCGCCCGGCGCGCGTAGCGCAGCTCCCAGCGCGCGTGGTCCACGTCCCCGCCGGTGGCGTGCGTGGCGAGCCAGCGCACCTCGTCGTCCGCCGGCTCGTGCTGAATGGCGGCGATGTAGGCAGCGGCGCGCCGACGCAGCGCGCGCTCCTCCTGCCACCTGCGCCAGAATGCCGGCACGAGGACCCCTGCGCGCTCGGCGGCTAGTCCTGGAGGACCGGCAGCGAGGCGCGGCGGTGCTTCCCGGGCTCCTGCAGCTCGTCCGGTCCGGCGTCGATGTCCGCCGCCTCGTCCTCGGCGACGAGCGTCTGCGGCACGCCGACGCGCGCACGGACGACACTCTCCTCCTCCAGGAGGTCGGAGAGGCGCACGCTGTCCAGCACGTCGTCGATGCGGCGCTGGAGGAGCAGCCAGACGGGGCGGATGCTGCAGCTCTGCGACGCCGAGCAGCGCTCCGACTCCACCGGGTGGCTGACGCAGTGCAGGTCGAAGGTCGTCAGCTCCGAGGCGGCGATCACCTCGCGCACTGTGATCTCCGCGGCAGGGCGCGCGAGCGAGTAGCCGCCGCGCGCGCCGCGCGTGCTGCGCACGATCCCGGCACGCCGGAGGCGCAGGAGGATCTGCTCCACGTAGTCGGCCGGCAGGCGCTCGCGCGCCGCCAGGTCACGACCCGTCACCGGCCCGTCGGCCGCGCGGCGGGCGAGATGTAGAGCGGAGATCAGGCCGTACTCGGCCCAGGTCGTGATGCGCACGAATGAACGCTAGGCGTTCCACGAGCGCGGGGCAAGTCGCGCCGTGCCCTACCCGCCGGCGCTGACCGGCCCCTTGCCGCCGCCGGGCACGCCGATCTCGGTCATCTTGCGCAGGTCGAGCACGTCGTCGATCTGCTCGGGCGGCAGGACGCGCTCGCGCTCGACGAGCTCGCGGATCAGCACGCCCTCCTTCACCGACTGCTTGCTCAGCTCCGCGGCGCGCGCGTAGCCGATGTGCGGCATCAGCGCCGTCGCCAGCGCGGCGGAGCGCTCCACCCAGTACTCGCACATTGCGCGGTTCGCCTTGATCCCCACCACGCAGCGGTCGGTGAGCACCGCCGCGGCGTTGGTCAGGATGCGCATCGAGAGCAGCAGGTTGAACGCGATGACGGGCATCATCACGTTCAGCTCGAGCTGCCCGTGCTCGGCGGCGATCGCGACCGTCGTGTCGCAGCCCATGACCTGGAAGCAGACCTGGTTCACCATCTCGGGAATCGACGGGTTGATCTTCCCGGGCATGATGGAGGAGCCGGGCTGCACGGCCGGCAGGGTGATCTCGTCGATTCCGGTGCGCGGCCCCATGACCATCAGCCGCAGGTCGCTCGCGATCTTGCTCAGGTCGATCGCCAGGACGCGCAGGGAGGCGCTGAACGCCGCGGCGTCGCCCATGCTCTGCATCAGCTGGATGCGATCCTCGCCCTCGCGCAGCTCCAGTCCGGTGATCTTCTTCAGGTGCTTGTTCATGAGCCGCGGGTACTCCGGCTCGACCGTGACGCCGGTCCCCACCGCGCTCCCGCCGATCCCCAGGTCGCGAAGGTAGTCCGCGGCCTCGCGCACGCGCCGCACGCCGCGGTCGATCGACCCAGCGTATGCCGCGAACTCCTGGCCCAGCCGGACCGGCATCGCGTCCTGCAGGTGCGTGCGCCCGGCTTTCACGATCCCATCGAATTCGCGGCCCTTGGCCGCGAGCGCATGGCGCAGCCGCTCGAAGGCGCCGACGAGACCGTCGAGCTGCGACAGCGCCGCCAGGCGGATGTTGGTCGGGATCGTGTCGTTGGTGCTCTGCGCCATGTTGACGTGGTCGTTCGGGTGCACGGGCCTGTACTCGCCCCGCCGCCCGCCGAGCAGCTCGTTGGCGCGGTTCGCCAGCACCTCGTTCACGTTCATGTTGTGCGACGTGCCGGCGCCGGCCTGGTAGGGGTCGACGACGAAGTGCTCGCGATGCTGCCCCGCGAGCACCTCGTCGGCCGCCTGCACGATGGCGTCCGCGAGCCGGGCGTCGAGCCGGCCCGTCTCCCTGTGGGTGAGCGCCGCCGCCTTCTTGATCCACACCTGCGCGGTGACGAACGGCTCCAGCGGCCGCAGTCCGCTGATCGGGAAGTTCTGCACGGCGCGCATGGTCTGCACGCCGTAGAGCGCGTCCGAAGGAACGTTCAATTCACCGAGCGGGTCCTTCTCGGCGCGGAAGCTGTCGGCCATTGTGGTGCTGGGTCGTTCGAGTGATGTGAGCGCGTTGCGCGAGAAGCGCCCGCTGCGCGGCGCGTCAGTTCGCCGCGGCGGGCGGGGTCTGCTTCGTGACGCTGTAGGTCGAAGACACCACCGAGCCGAACTCGGTCTCCTGCTTCGCCGTCGTGAGCAGACGCTGGAACAGGACGTGGTGCGAGGTCGCGTTCGAGCCGAACCACTCGTTGGCCAGCGCCGCAGGCACGTCGAAGCTGCCGTCGTCCACCAGGCTGCAGTAGATGCCGACCGACGTCGGCTGGCTGTTAACGGTCCCGGTGTAGCGCAGCTCGACCAGCATGGCCGACGCGTGGCCGGTGGGCGGCGGCGTCCAGCGGAGCGGAAGCGTCTGTCCGGAGGTGCCGGTGTTCGGAACCGTCTGCAGGGTGAACGGCACGGTCGTCTTGCCGGCGATCGTCGCGGCCGGGAAGCCGCCGGTCGCGCCGGGGACGGTGAAGGCCACGTCCGCGTTGGAGGCGAAGCCGCCGGAAGTGAGCGGCAGGCCGTAGAACAGCACGCTGCCGTCCTGCCGCGACTGCGCGGTGCGCGAAAGCGACCGCGGACCGCCACCGCCGGAGACGTTCAACGTCACCGAGGACCCGGCCTCCAGGTAGCTGAACGCGGTCGGGATGTTGGGATCGGGGACCTCGTCCGGGTCCGGGACGAGCGCGAGGCCGCACTGGTCGCCGGCCGCCCGGCTGTCCGGGAAGGACACGTTCGCCGCCTTGAACAGCGCGATGAACGGGCGCGTGCTCACCTCGCCCGTCTCCGGATCTTCGACCGCCTGCACCTCGGCGTACGCGAACGTGCGCGCCTCGGGAGGCGTCACGTCGGTGTTGCAGGCGGCGAGCACGCCGAGGAGCAGCGTGGCGGGAACGGCGGGTCGACGAATGATACGCATGGACTCCTTTCAGAACGACGTTGATGGCGCGGCGTGCGCCGGGGACCGAACGATCAGCGGGTGACGGGAATCTCGAGCGTCAACTTTGGTGCAGGAGACGCGAACGGCGAGCAGCTCTTTCAGTCGGGCGTTAACCTCTCCCGGCCCCATCACCGCCAGCACGTGCGCGCGCAGCGCCTCGACGATCTGTGGGCGCTGCGCCGCGACGCGGAACAGGTTCGGGACTTTTCCGCGCGAGCGCACGAACGCCTCGCATACACCGCGCCCCCCCGGATGGTTGCCATGGTTGCCTGCGTCGTCTGGGCCCAGGCGCCGGACCCGCGGCTCGTCCGGCCCCCGCAGCGTGCCGGTCACCGCGGCCACTCGCGCGCCGGTACCGACCTCGCCGCCGCGGCGGAGAGCCCGAGCGCCGTACCCGCCGCGAGCATGCCGACGCCCAGGCAGAGAACGCTCAAGCCGTGCAGCCGGCCGAAGGTGGCGCGGCGCGGATCGTCCGCGGGCACCGAGTCGATGGACGCTCCGATCGCGGCACGCGCGCGCTCGATGCGCGGCGCGACCGCGAACTGCGCCAGCGCGCAGGAGAGCGCGAGGACCGCGGCCGCCGCGGCGCGCCACCGGCCGTGCGCCGCCCCGGCACCGCCCGCGGAGACCGCGCCCGCGGCGACGAGCGCTCCAACGGCCGCGCCCGACAGGAAGACGACCGGCAGCACCCTGCCCACGACCGCGCCGGCCAGCGCGCGCGACGGCAGGGCGGCGAACGCCGCGGGGGCGACGACCGCCGCGGCGAGCAGCGCCGCGCCGAGCCACGCCGCGAGCGCGACGATGGCGCCTAGCAGCCACGCCGAGGCGAGCGTGCCCTCGCCCGCCCGCGCCGCGACCGCCGCCGGCGCCACCACCGCGCTCATCGCCTGACGACGCGCGCTGCGCCGGTGAGGAACGGGTTGCTCCGCAGCTCGGCGGCGAGCGTCGTCGCCGGCCCGTGGCCCGGATGGACGTCGCAGTCGGCGGGAAGCGTCATCAGTCGCTCCAGCGACGCCGACATCTGCGCCGGGTTGGAGAGCGGCAGGTCCGTCCGGCCGATCGAGCCCGCGAACAGCAGGTCGCCGCCAAGGATCACCCCGTGCCCGTGGTAGATCACGTGGCCGGGCGCGTGCCCGGGCGTGTGCATGACCTCGAACGAGAGCGAGCCCACGCGCATCACCTGCCCGTCGGCGAGCCGCTGGTCGAAGGCCGGCGGCTGCTCGAACGGCACGCCGTAGGCGGCCGCCTGACGATAAGCGTTCGCGTAGAGCGGCTCGTCGGCCGGGTGCAGGAAGATCGGGACGTCCCAGGCGCGCTTCACCTCGGCGACGCCGCCGACGTGGTCGAGGTGGGCGTGGGTGAGCCAGATGGCCTCGAGCGTCGCGCCGCTGCGCCGCACCGCCTCCACGATCCGGCCGCCCTCGTCGCCCGGGTCGACGAGGACGGCGCGGCGCGTCCCCTCGTCCACCACGAGATAGCAGTTCTCCTCGAACGGCCCCACCGTCTGCGACGTGATGATCATGCCCGCTTCTCCCTGGCGCTGCCGCGCGACTACCGCATCTCCGGGACGCTCGCCTCGCTGGCGAGCCGCAGCGTCTCCGACGTGTCCAGCACCGGCGATTCCGCGCCCGGCACCTGGTGGTGGGCCAGCCACCGCTCCGCTTCCAGCGCCGCCATGCACCCCGACCCCGCCGAGGTGATCGCCTGACGATAGTAGTCGTCGATGACGTCGCCGGCCGCGAACACGCCGGTCACGCTGGTCGCCGTACGCCAGGGCGCGACCTTGATGTAACCGTGCGGCGTCAGCTCCAGCTGACCCTTCAGGAAGCCGGTGTTCGGCTCGTGGCCGATGGCGACGAAGAGCCCGCCCACTTCGAGCTCGCTCGGCTCCCCGGTGACCGTGTCCACGAGCTTGAGCCGCTCGATGCTCTCCTCGCCGACCACGTCCGCGACCTCCTTGTTCCAGAGCACGCGGGTCTTCGGGTTCGACAGGACGCGCCCCGCCATCACCTTCGACGCACGGAACGCGTCGCGGCGGTGGACGATCACGACCTGCTTGGCGAACTTCGTGAGGTAGGTCGCCTCCTCCATCGCCGTGTCGCCGCCGCCCACCACCGCGACGATCTGGTTGCGGTACGCCGGAAGCGCCCCGTCGCAGACCGCGCACGCCGAGACGCCGCCGCCGTTCGTCGCCAGCCGGAGCTCGTTCTCGAGCCCCAGCCACTTCGCCTTCGCCCCGGTGGCCACGATGATGGTGTGCGACTCGACCGTCTTGCCCATGCTCGGGGTGGTCCGGAAGGGGCGGGCGCGCAGATCCACGTCCGTCACCAGCTCCGAGACGACGCGCGTGCCATAGCGCACGGCCTGCTCCTTGAGCTTGGCCATGAGCTCGTGGCCGGCGATGGGCTCCGGGAATCCAGGGTAGTTCTCGATGTCGGTCGTCAGCATGAGCTGCCCGCCCGGGCCTTCGATGCCGACCTGCTCCCCCTCGAACACGATCGGTTCCAGGCTCGCGCGCGCGGCGTAGATCGCAGCCGTCCAGGCCGCCGGGCCCGAGCCAATGATCACGACATTTTCTGTCTTCGACGCGGTCATGACAGCTCAGCGCGGTAGGTGAGAGGTGGGCGAGCGGGTCCTGCCGTGTCGCGCGCCGACTTCATTATGTCGAGAAGGCCGCTCCGAACGAAGGGGCGAGCCCATCCGCGGGAACTACCTGACGTGACGCCCTCCGTCGACCATCAGCGTCTCGCCCGTAATGTAGTCCGACTCCGCAAGATAGCAGACCGCGGAAGCGACGTCGTCGGGGCTGCCCAGCCGCTTCAGCGGCGTCGTACGGGCGAGCCGCTCGGCGGCTTCGGGGCCCCAGTCGTCGGGCAGGAGCACGGCACCAGGCGCCACCGCGTTGACGCGGACGGCGGGCGCCAGCACCCGCGCGAGGGCGCGCGTCATCTGCACCACGCCGGCCTTGGTGATGGAGTGCGGGACGTACGCGGGCCACGTCTCGAACGCCGCGAGGTCCGCGATGTTCACGATCGCCCCCCCGCGCTCGCCCATGGCCGCCGCCGCCGCCTGCGCCGCGAAGAAGGGCGCGCGGAGGTTGAGCGCGAACATCGCGTCCCACTGCGCGGGGGTCACCGTCCCCACCGGCGTGCGCTCCATGACGGCGGCGGAGTTCACCAGCAGGTCGAGCCCGCCGAACGCGGCCGCCACCTGCCTGACGAGGGACTCGGGGGCGGCCGCGTCGGAGAGGTCCGCGGCGAAGGTCCGCGCCTCACCGCCGGTGCGGGCGATCTCCCGCGCCGTCTCCTCGGCGCCCGCGGCGCTCCGATTGTAGTGCACGGCCACGCGGGCGCCGCGGGCGCCGAGCGCGAGGGCGATCGCGCGGCCGACGCGCTTGCCGCCGCCGGTGACGAGCGCGGTGCGTCCGCGGAGCTCCATCGCGTGGCGCGGCTGCGGCCTGCGCTACGCCGTCGTCTGCGCGAGCTTCTGCCGCTCCGCCACGCGCGCGTCCTGCCGGTCGAGCCACTCGTGCGGCACCTGCATCGCGCCGAGCGTGCGCGGCCCTTCCGCGGCGCCGTGCCAGTCGGAGCCGCCGCTCGGCACGAGCCCCAGGTGGTCGGCGAGCGCCAGGAGGCGGGCAACGTCCTCGGTGGAGTGACTCGGGTGTCGAACCTCGACGCCGTCCAGGCCCAGGCCGCGCAGCGCTTCCAGCTTGGAGCGCGTCCCCTCCTGCCCCGGGTGCGCGAAGACGCAGATGCCGCCCGAGTCGTGCACCAGCCGGACGGCGTCGCCCACCGTCAGCTTGCGCTTGGCCACGAACGCCGGGCGCCCGTAGCCCAGGAAGCGGTCGAAGGCCTCGCGCTGGTCGCGCACCCACCCGCCGGCGACCATGGCGCGCGCGATGTGCGGCCGCCCGATCGCGCCGCCGGCCGACTCGCGCAGGATGGCGTCGAGCGTGACCGGCACCGCGAGCTTGTTGAGCCGCTCGACGATCCGCACGGCCCGGGCGTGCCTGGCCTCGCGGAATGCGGCGAGCTCCTGCTCCAGCGCGTCGACGCGCGCGATGTGCAGCCCCAGCAGGTGCAGCTCGCGGTCGCCGTCGACGGCGCTCAGCTCGACGCCCGCGACCACGCGCACGCCCAACCGCTTGCCCGCCTCACGCGCGGCGGGGATGCCGGCGAGGGTGTCGTGGTCCGTCAGCGCGACCGCCGTCAGTCCCGCCGACCGGGCGCGGGCGATCACGTCTTCCGGCGCCAGCGCGCCGTCGGACGCGGTGGAGTGCGAGTGCAGATCGACGAAGCGCGGCGCACCTCCGGCCGTCGAACTCGCCGCGCCGCGCGCGGCCGGGCTCGTCACCGGGCCCGGCCGCGCGGCGCGGCGGCGTAGCCCGCCTCCGGGGAGGTGAAGCTCGGCTGCGACTGCGCGAGCAGCTCGACCAGCTGCGCGTCGGTCAGCTCGGCGAGCGACTGCTCCCGCGAGCGCGTGCCCACCGGGGAGTAGCGCGTGACGCGCAGCTCGCGGTCCGCGCCCTCGCCGGCGATGTAGATGAGGCCGAACTCGTCGTGCTCGTTCGGGGTGACGAAGCCGGACGGATAGACGTTCCACGTCCGCCCCGCCGCGGTGATCCTGCGCGATGGCATGGCGCTCAGAGCTGGCTCAAGTCCACTTCACGATAGACGGGTGCCGCGGCCGGCACCCCGCCCGGGGCCGCGCCGCGAGCCGCGGCAAGCGCCGCGTCGTCGCGAGCCTCGGTGAACTCCACGAAGCTGCCGGGATTTCCGACCTCCTCGAACACCCAGTAGTTGCAATTCGCGCGCTTGTAATGCTCGCGGCGGTCGCGCAGGCGCTCGAGCCAGCGCGGCCGCTCGGCAGCCCCCACGACCGTGCGCTCGATGGTCAGCGCCCTCAGACGCCCTGCTCCGGGAAGCTCTCGATCTGCCGCTTGACGAACGCCATGAACTGGTCGGCCGTGGCGCCGTCGATGATGCGGTGGTCGAAGGAGAGCGAGAAGTAGCAGCAGGTGCGGATGGCGATCGTGTCCTCGCCGTCCGGCCCGGCAACCACCTTCGGCCGCTTCTCGATCGCGCCGACGCCCATGATCGCGACCTGCGGCTGGTTGATGATCGGCGTGCCCATCAGCGACCCGAAGACGCCCGGGTTCGTGATGGTGAAGGTGCCGCCCTGCACCTCTTCCGGGCTCAGCTTCTTCGACCGGGCGCGGTTGGCGAGGTCGTTGAGCTGGCGCGTGATGCCGCTCAGCGACAGGTCGTCCGCGTTCCTGATCACCGGGACGATGAGCCCCCAGTCGAGCGCGACGGCGACGCCGATGTTGAGCTGCTTGCGGTAGATGATGCTCGTGCCGGCGACCGACGCGTTCAGCACCGGGTACTGCTTCAGCCCGTCCACCACCGCCTTGATGATGAACGGCATGTAGGTGAGCTTCTGCCCGGTCTGCTGCTCGAACTGCGCGCGCAGCTTCGCGCGGATGCGCGCGACGCGGGTGAAGTCCACCTCGAAGAAGGACGTCACGTGCGCCGACGTGCGGCGCGACAGCACCATGTGCTCGCTGATCAGCGCGCGCATGCGCGACATCGGCTCGACGACGTCGCCCGCCCACGGCTCGGGCACGGGCCCGTACGACTCCTGGACGCCGCCGGGCGCGTGCATCGTCGGCGGCACGGCGCCTGACGAGGGCGCGCCGCCCATGCGCCCGCCGCCGACGCTCGCCGGCTGTGGCTGTGGCTGCGCGGCCGCGCCGGACTCGATGAAGCCCAGGATGTCGCGTTTCGTCACGCGTCCGGCGACGCCGCTCCCCTGGAGGGCGCTGATCTCGATCCCGTGCTCGGCGGCGATCTTCCGCACCAGCGGCGACGATCTGGTGCGCACGCGCTCCTCGAAGCTGCCGCCGTTGCCGGCGCCGCCCGCGGGCTGGGGCGCCGCCGCCGCCGCCGCGGCCGCCGGCCGGGCCGGCATCGAGGGCTGAACCGCCGGACCGCCGGGCGCGGCCGCGGGCGTCGGCGCGGCGGGCGCGGGCCTCACACCGGGCACATCCACCGCCGGCGCGGCTGCTGCTGCGGCGCCGCCGCCTGACGAGGCGGCCGACGCGCCCGAGAATGCACCCTTCTCGGTCTCGATCCGCGCGACGATCGTCTGCACCGGGACCGTCTGCCCCTCGGTGACGACGATCTCGGCGAGCACGCCGGCGGAGGGCGCCGGGATCTCGGCGTCCACCTTGTCGGTCGAGATCTCGAAGATCGGCTCGTCGCGCTTCACCTCGTCGCCGACCTTCTTGAGCCACCGCGACAGCGTCCCCTCGGCGATCGACTCGCCCATCTGGGGCATGATCACGTCTACGCGTGCCACCGCTCTATCCTCGTTCTGATGGATTCGCCGCGGCGTCTCGCTGTGCGAGGCGACGCTGTCTCAGCAAAGTAACCATGGGGACGAGCAGGAGACCGATCGCACAGCCAACCAGGGCGTAGCTCCCCCAATCACAGGCGGGCAATCCCTCGTCAGGACGACACCCTCTGAAGCTGCCGACGAACTTCGCGACGAGCACTGCCATCATGCCGCCACCAAAGCATCCGCCCACCGAGGTAAACAGTATCAGGCAGCCGGTCGTGGTCGCGGTTACCCATCGCGACTGGCTGACCTCGGCCACCTCAGTAGCTCGCCAGACGGCGCGCCGCCCGTACAATGTCGGACGTCTGCGGCAGCACGAAGTCCTCGAGCGGGGGCGAGTACGGCAGCGGGACGTCGTGCGCGGTCACGCGCAGCACGGGCGCGTCCAGCCACTCGAACGCCCGCTCGTTGATGCGCGAGGTGATCTCGCCGGCGATCCCGCCCGTCCGCGTGTCCTCGTGGACGATCATGACCCGGTTCGTCTTGCGGACCGTCGCCAGAATGGCCTCGTCGTCCATCGGCAGCAGCGAGCGCAGGTCCAGCACCTCGACCGAGAGGCCGTCCTCCTGCTCGAGCTGCTCGGCGGCGTCGAGCGCCTTCCAGACCGTGGCGGCGTAGGTGATGATCGAGAGGTCGCGCCCCTCGCGCGCCAGGCGGGCCTTGCCGATCGGGACCACGTGGTCCCCGTCGGGCATGCGCTCCTTGATGCGGCGATACAGGTACTTGTGCTCGAAGTAGAGCACGCAGTCGTCGTCGCGGATCGCGGCCTTCATCAGGCCCTTCGCGTCGCTCGCCGTCGCCGGGTAGACGATCTTGAGCCCGGGCGTGTGCAGGAAGGCCGCCTCGGGGTTCTGCGAGTGGAACGGTCCGCCCCGCACGTACCCGCCCGACGGGCCGCGCACGACCATGGGGCAGGGCAGGAACGCGCGGTAGCGCGCCGTGGCCACGTAGTTCGTGAGCATGTCGTAGGCGCACGAGATGAAGTCGATGAACTGCATCTCGCAGACGGGACGCATCCCCATGTGCGACGCGCCGGCGGCGGCGCCGACGATGGCGGCCTCCGAGATCGGCGTGTCGATCACCCGCTCGGCGCCGAAGCGGTCGAGCAGCCCCTCGGTGACCTTGAACGCGCCGCCGTACGCGCCGATGTCCTCGCCCAGGCAGAAGACG